>MGBV01000107.1:0-8220 GCA_001788415.1 Candidatus Rokubacteria bacterium GWC2_70_16
GGAGCCGGCCCCGCGCACCATCGAGGCCCCCGTGTACGATCTCTCGGCTGCGTGAGAACCTGAGAAGGAAAGGAGGGGGCATGATCGAGGAGAAGGTAATCGCGTCGTGGAAGTACAGGAAGGGTGTGCTGGACCAGAAAACGGCGAGTCTGTGCTACCTGGCGGCCAATCTGGCGGCGGGCAACACCCACTGAGCCAGGCGCGACCTGGCAGGTGCCAGGGCCGCCGGGGCGACGGAGGACGAGGTACGCGAGGCCATCAGCTTCGCCATCCGGGCCAATGCCGCCAAGACCCACGCCGACATCCTCAAGGTGTACGAGGCGCCATAGTCGCCGGGCGCGGGAGATTGCCATGGCCGAGATCACTCTCACCTCCGCCTTCTCGACGGTGCCCGGGCCGGACCAGGAGGCGATGAGGCGGCTCCTGACCGAAACGATCGATCAGATCGCGCGCGACGACGGGTCATTCACGCGGGCGAAGGTCGTGTTCACCGAGTCCGACGAGCGCTGCGGGCTCACCGCGGAGCTGGACGGGGTCAAGAAGGAGGGCGTGCCGCTCCAGCTGGATCTCGATCAGCTCGAGGACGCCCAGACGGGCGCGGGAGCGCGGGCGCAGCTCAAGGAAGCGCTGCGCCTGTACTTCAGGCGCGTGATGGGCCAGCCATGAGCCAGGATGCGGGCGCCCTCCTCTTCGTCTATCGGGACTGCCTCTTCACGGTGGCCGCTGGCGTCCAGCCGCCAAAGGCGGGCTCGCTGGTGTTCTGCCGGCACCTGACCTTCCGCCCCGACGAGTGGGTGTGCGAGATCGGCGCCGGGATCGGGCTCGCGGCGGTGCTGGCCGCCCGGGCCGGCTGCCAGGTCATCGCCACCGATCTGCTGCCCGAGGCGGTGGCCTGCGTGAAGGCCAATGCCTTGCTCAACGGCGTCGCGGACCGCCTGGACGCGCGGCTCGGGGACTGCTACGACCCGGTGCGGCGGCTCGAGTTCGACCTGATCTGCTCGAGCCCGCCGCAGATGCCGACGCCGCCGGACCGGGAGCGCGACGACGCCATGGCCGCGGCGGACAATGGCGGGCTCGACGGGTGGGCCGTCCTCGACCGCGTCATCGAGGGGGCGCCGGCCCACCTCGCGCCGGGCGGGCGGCTCGTCTTCACGCTCTTCGAGTTCCTGGGCCGCGAGCGCGCCTTCGCCAAACTCGGCGCCGCCGGGCTCGAGCCCTCGGTGCTCGCCCGGGAAACGCAGCCCTTCCCGCGGCTCGGCTACGAGCGCATCGAGCATCTCCGCGCTCACGATATGGAGCGCACGCTGCCGGCCTCGGGGTGGCCCTCCACGGTGGAGCGCTATGTGATCCAGGGGCTCCGCACGCCGTGACGCGCCCGCGCGTCCTCATCGTCAACGCCGACGACTGGGGCCTCACCGCCGGCGTCAGCCGCGGGATCCTCCATGCCTGCCGTCACGGCATCGTGACCAGCACCACGCTCCTCGTCACCCGGCCGCCGGATCCGGCGCTGCTGGAGGAATTGCGCGGCTCGGGGCTCGCCGTGGGCCTCCACCTGAACCTCACTCTCGGCGCGCCGGTGTCAGCGGCCGCCCGCCTGCCCTCGCTGGTGGACGGCGAGGGGCGCTTCATCCGGGATGCGCGCGCCGTGGCGGAGCGCGTGAAGGTGGACGAGGCGCGCATCGAGTGGGGCGCCCAGATCGACGCTTTCCGGCGGATCATGGGAGGCTTCCCCACGCATCTCGACAGCCATCACCACGTGGGGGGCCACGAGCCGCTGCTGGAGCTGATGGTCTTCTTCGCCCGCGCCCTCAAGGTCCCGATGCGGGCGCAGGACGCCCCCGTGCGGCAGGCCGCGCGGAAGGCGGGCGTGCGCACCCCGGACCACTTCGTGGGCGAGTCCGGCCCCGAGCCGTACTGGTCGCGCGAGCGCGTGCTCGAGCAGCTCCGGGCGTTGCCCGAGGGCGTGTCGGAGTTCATGACCCACCCCGGCTACTACAACGAGGAGCTCGCCTATAGCCGCTACGGCAAGCAGCGCGAGACGGAGCTCGCGGGGCTCACCGATCCCGCTGCCCGCGAGGTCGTCGCCCGCGAGGGCATCCGGCTCGCCACCTTCGCCAACCTGTGACGGGCCTCGTGGACCCCCTCACCCTGCCTTCTCCCCCGGCCGGGGAGGAAATGACGGTGAGGGGGCGTGCGGGGTGAGGGGATGGGCAGCTGAACGCACGGCCGGTGGTGATCGGGGTGGACGTGGGCGGCACGACGACGGCGGCCGGGCTCGTGGCGGGCCGGGCGGAGCGCTCGCCACGCTGGTGGAGCTGATCGAGCGGATCAGGGCCGAGGCGCCGCCGCGCGGCCTCGAGGCCGCCGCCATCGGCATCGGCGTGCCGGGGACGGTGGATGCCGAGACCGGCACCATCGGCGCCGAGGCCCACTACGTGCCGGAGCTGGCGCATGTGCCACTGGCCGCGACGGTGAGCGGGCGGCTCCGGCTCCCCGCCTTCGTGGACAACGACGTCAACGCGCTCGCGCTCGGCGAGTTGATGTTCGGCGCCGGGCGCGGGGCAGCCTCGCTCGTGCTGCTGGCGCTGGGCACGGGCGTGGGCGGGGGCATCATCCTGGAGGGCCGGCTCGTGCGCGGGCGCGGCGGGTACGGGGGCGAGCTGGGGCATGTGCCCATCGACTTCGACGGCCGCCCGTGCATCTGCGGCGGGCGCGGGTGCCTGAAGACCTATGTGTCCGGCACCGACATCGCGCTGGAGGGCTCGCGCCGGCTCGGTCGCGAGGTGACGGCACCCGGGGTGTTCCTGCTCGCGGCCGCCGGCGAGGCGACGGCCGGGGCCATCGTGACGGAGGTGATCGCGGCCCTCGGCGCCGGGCTCGCCGTCATCGTCAATGGGCTGAACCCGGAGCGGTTGCTGCTGGCGGGGGGCGTGGCCGAGTCGCTGCGCCCCCTCGAGCCGCGCATCCGTGCTGCCTGCGCCCGCCACGCCTTCGCCGGGGCCTGCGCGACGACGGCCATGGAGATCATCTCGCTGAACAAGGGCTCGGCCGTCCGCGGCGGGGCGGCGCTGGCCCATTACGAAATCCACAGACGCGAGGGAGCGAGAGCATGAAAGCCATCACGCTGCACGGGACGGGGGATGTGCGGGTGGAGTCGGTGCCGGATGCGCGGGTGGTGGACCCCACCGACGTGGTCGTGCGGATCACGACCAGCGCCGTCTGCGGGTCGGATCTCCACCAGTACCACGGGCGGGTGCCCGGGCTGCCCAAGGGCGTGGTGATGGGCCACGAGTTCATGGGCGTGGTGGAGGCGGTGGGCAGCGAGGTCAGGACACTGCGCCAGGGCGACCGCGTCATCGCCCCGTTCTCCATCTCCTGCGGCTTCTGCGACTGGTGCCGCATGCGCCTGCCCACCCAGTGCTCGACCACGGGACGGGCGGTGTTCGGCGGGCGCTTCGGCGCCCAGTATCCCGGCGGCCAGGCCGAGGCCATCCGCGTGCCCTTCGCCGACCACATGTGCGAGAAGGTACCCGAGGGCATGGCCGACGAGGAGGCCTTCTTCCTCGGCGACATCCTCTCCACCGGCTACTGCTGCGCAGAGAACGCAGGCATCCGTCCCGGCGACACGGTGGCTGTCCTCGGCGCGGGGCCCGTGGGGCTCTTCGCGCTCCAGTCCGCGCATCTCTTCGGCCCGAGCCGCGTCTTCGTGGTGGACCGCGTGGACTACCGGCTCGAGCTCGCCGAGGAGCTGGGCGGCATCCCGGTGAACCTCGACCGGGGCGATCCCGGCGAGCAGCTCCGCGCGCTCACGGGCGGGCGTGGCCCCGACGCCGTGCTCGAGTGCGTGGGGCACGAGACCCCCTTCGCCCAGGCGATCCTCGCCGTGCGGGCGGGAGGCACCGTCTCCTCCGTCGGCGTCTACGTGGAGCCCTCCATCGGCTTCCCCGTCCGCGAGGCCTTCTTCAAGGACCTCTCGCTCAAGATGGGGATCTGCAACGCGCGGAACTATATCGTGCCGTTGATGCCGCTCATCCAGGCGGGGAAGCTCAGGCCCACCCGGATCATCACCCACACGCTCTCGCTCGACGAGGCCCCCAGGGGTTATGCCATCTTCGACAGGAAGGAAGACCGCGCCATCAAGGTGATGCTCAAGCCCTGAGGGTCCCCGCTCCCTCGCGGTCAGCCGAGGAGCCTGCGAATAGCCTTGCGGGCTTCGGCAAGGACCGCTGGCGTCACCCACAGCGAGGATCTCGCGAGCCGGTCGAGACTGGCGAGGGCTCCCGGGAGGTCAGTATGGCCGGTGGCGGCAGCCCACAGGATCACCCCGAGCGAGCCGTGCACCTCTAGGCCGAGGGTTGACGCGAGCACCCGCGCGCCGGCGTCGTCCGTCAGCAGCCAGTCCGCCCTCAGGTGCCGGGCGAGCACGATTGCCTCGGCCTCCCCGGGGCCGAGCCCGGCTGCATCACGCAGCTCCCGGACGCCCGCGCCGAGCGACTCGGGCAGCGGCGTGACTCGGAGCCACGCGGGGCGCATGGTCGTCCAGTCCGTTCTCAGCGACTGCACCTCCTGGTCCACCGAGGGAGGAATGAGGACCTCGCCCATCCGTCCGAGGAGCTCGAGGACCCCTGCCTCCTCCAGATGGAGCACTGGTCCCGTGTCACATACGACGATCCTCAATCGGCGCGGCCCTTCTGATCGAGGGCCCAGCGGATGTCATCGCGCATGAAGCGCTCGAGCAGCTCGAGGCGATTTCGACGGACGAAATCCGCGACCGCAGCCCGGATGACTTCTTGCTCGGACGCGAACCAGCCCGTCCGGACATAGTTGGCCAGCTCGGCGGCCAGCTTGTCGGGCAGGTCGACTTGCACAGCCTTCATCGAGAGGCCCTCCCTCATCCCAAGCATACCCTGAGCAGCTCGAGGCCGTGGCCCCGACCGAGCGGCCTGGGTCTCGCCCAGAGCCTGGGTCCTGCTCCCCTGATTACTCACACGCTCTCGCTCGACGAGGCCCCCAGGGGCTATGCCATCTTCGACAGGAAGGAAGACCGCGCCATCAAGGTGATGCTCAAGCCGTGACCCCGGCGATCCTGGGGCCATTGGCAGCGGCGACCCGCGCGCGGGCTCGCCGGGACCTGGCCCGGGCAGGAGGCGTCATGGGGCCTGGCTCGGAGGGGTGTCAGCGGCCTTTACAGAACCCCGTGGCCCCTGGCCGCGCGGACGGCACCTGGCCAAGGACGGCTGGTATGTCTGCGGGTTGCGGAGGGCCTTGCCGCCTGGTTTGCCGCTTGCGTAGGAGTTGATCTTTCTCTGTCACTGGGGGACTTATGCGGGGCGTGTTCCCTCGGCCTTGCCGCCGCTGACGGCGGGCTTGACTGGCGTCCAGGGCGCCCCTAAAGTGACCCCGGGCTGACTCGAGGGGGTACGAGGTTCTGCGGAACGGCTCAAGGGAGGCTCGACCCATGCTGAGATTCCTGCGGGCTGCTGTGGCCCTGTCCGTGACGGTCATCCTCTGGCCCACCCCGGTGCTCGGCCAGCCGGTGAAGGCCGGGGTGGTGGCGACGCTCGAAGGCAGCGCGACGGCCAGGCGCGTGGCCGTGGCCGACCCGGTGTCGCTGAAATTCAAGGACGACGTCTTTCTCCATGACCGGATCGCGACCGGTGAGCGTTCGCTTGCCCGCGTGCTCCTGGGCGGCAAGGCGCTGGTGACGGTGCGCGAGCTGTCCGTGCTCAGCATCACGGAGGTGCCGGGGCGGGCGACGGTGGAGCTGGAGGCCGGGAAGGTCGCCGTCACGGTGGCGCGGGAGCGGATGAGGCAGGGCGAGGCGCTGGAGATCCGGACGGGGAACGCGGTGGCGGCGGTGCGAGGGACCGTGGTCGTCGCCGAGGTCAGCCGCGCCTCGGCCCAGGTGGGCGCCGCGGGGGCCGGGATCGTGAGCAGCTTCTACGTGCTGAGCGACCCCACGGGGCAAGGCGTGGCCGTGACGCAGCTCGATCCGGCGACGAAGACGGCAATCGGCCCCCCGACGCTGCTGGCGGCGCTCCAGGCCTTCAGCGCGGCGGGAACGGCGCCGGGCAAGGTGATGTCCATCCCGCCGGGGCAACTATCGCAGGTCGTGTCCGGGCTGCAGCCTCAGTCGGTTCAGCACAGCCAGCCAGCGAACCAGGGGCAGATGGCGGCCCAGGCGATAGAGACGGCCGTGACGCTGGTCAACGCGCTCATCGGAACGCCGACCGGCGGCCCGACGGCAGCGCCCGAGTTCCTGGTGGCGCCGGTTCCGGCCGGCCCCCCGCCGGTGCCGGAGCCCACGATCGTGGAGGTCCCGATCATTCCCGCGGTGGAACCCACGCCTCCCCCTCCGCCCCCCCCCACGACCGGCTGCACGGGCTGCGGCACGGTGGTCCCGCCCGGGAGCAGCGTGAGCCTCCCGCCCGGCGAGCCCCTGGTCAGCTTCGGGACCGGCACGTTCACGTCCACGTCGCCCGCCCCCCTCGTCATGATCGACTCGTCTGACGTGGCAGGCTCCGCCACCCTGATCCCGGTGGGGCCGGGGACGACGGTGTCGCTGGGCGGGCCCGCCCTCGAGGTCGTGAGCGGCCCCACCGTGCCCAGCACCATCTCGGGGGTGACGAGCCTGCTCGACATCAGCGGCAGCATCAGCAGCAGCACGACGTCGCCCTTCATCGACTTCGATCCCACGACCGCGACGACTGCCGGCGATTTCATCAGGATTGCCGCCGGGGGGAGCGTTGCGCTGGCGGGGCCGCTGTTCGAGGACGAGAGCAGCGCGCTCACCCCGACCGGCCTCACGGCGGGCGGCAACTTCCTGAACGTGGCCGGCGCCCTCGGCAGCACGACGGCGGAGCCGCTCCTCCGCTTCACCAACAGCAAGGTGACGACGGGGCTGAACTTCGCGCGCATCACGGGGCCGCCTCCCGCGGCTGGCGCCAATGTCTCGATCGTCGGCTCCCTCGTCAAGGCCGTGGGCTCGACGCTTGTCGTCGGCAGCGCCGGCGCATCGGGCGCCTTCTTCGAGCCCGCGATCGGCCCGCGGATCACGGCGCTGAACTGCGACGACTGCACGACGCCTGCGCCTGGTGGCTTCGGCTTCGCCTTCCCGTTCCAGGGGGCCAGCTACACGGGCGGCTTCCTGTCCAGCAACGGGTTCATCTCGCTGGGCGGCGACAACGGCGACGGGTGCTGCTCGGGCAGCGTGTTCGGGCTTCTCGAGGATTTCCCCCGCATCGCGGCGGCCTGGTACGATCTCTACCCGCCCGTGGGGAGCGGCGTCCACTTCAACACCTTCACGGGCCGCGCCGTCATGACCTTCGACTCCGTGGCGGAGTACTGCTGCTCAGGGAGCAACACCTTCCAGATCCAGCTCCTCTCAGACGGGCGGATCGTCTTCGTGTACGGCGCGATGACGACCCCCTTCCATGTCAGCCTGGTTGGCGTGAGCCCGGGCGGCAGCGCCGCCGACCCCGGCGGGTCGGACTTCTCCTCGCCGGTCCCCTTCAGCTCCGGGGCCTCTGGCACGGTGTACGAGCTGTTCCCGCCAGGGGCCTTCGATCTGGCCGGGGCGGCGATCGTCTTCACCCCCAATGGTCTCGGCGGCTGGGATGTCTCGGGCAGCCTGCTCTCCGGCGCCGCGTTCCTGGCGCTCGACAGCGGCGCCGTGGTCACCCAGACCGGCGTCGACCTGCCGCTGGTCGAGCTGGTGACCACCTCGCTCACCTCGAGCGGCTTCTTCCTCGTCCAGTCGGGCGCCTCGCTGCTATCCATCGAGGGGCCGCTGCTCAGCGCCACCGTCAGCCCGCTCACGCTGCCCTCCGGCCTCGTCAGGATCCTCGGCGGCAGCCGGCTCGTCAGCAGCACGCTGATGCCGCTGGTCTACCTCGAGGGGGGCGTCCACTCGATCGCCTCGACCGTCGGGACGGCCATGTTCGACCTCGCCGGCACCGAAACGGCGGGCGAGACGGCCGACGGGGTCGCGCTGACGCTCGGGACCGAGCGGCCCTTGCAGACCGGGGGGATCCTCTTCGAGGCCTCCTCGGCCACTGTCACCGGCCAGAAGATCGTGAAGGTGGACACGGCCCTCCTCGAGGCCAGCGCCCCGCTGGTGAACCTGGTAAGCAGCGGCCTGCACTCCGCCGTGGACGCGGTGGATCTCTCCTACCAGGCGAAGGTCACGAGCCTCGGCCCCGTGCTTCGCCTCGACAACGC
>MGBV01000107.1:8239-23166 GCA_001788415.1 Candidatus Rokubacteria bacterium GWC2_70_16
GAGGGTGACCGGAGACCTGATCCAGCTCAGCAACGGCAGCACGCTCAACCTGCTCTCGGGTCCGATCCTGAACGTCGCCGGCAACTCGGTCGTCAACATCTCCGGCGCTCTGCTGGCGTTCAACGGCGTGGGGGGGAACTTGGTCATGGTCGCGAACGCGCTCTGCGCGCCCTGCACGAGCTTCAGCGGGATCCCCGTGGCCCTGACGGGCGGCGCCATCGCGTCCAACGTGAGCATCGGGCCGAACCCCATCGTCAATCCCACGCTGGGATCGCTCGCGCTCTCGGGTCCCGGCGCCGCCGCCATCGTCGTGAGCGGGCCGCTGAGCAAGCTGACGATCACCGCCCCGTAAGCCCCTCCGGCACGGGCGCGGCGCGGGAGAGGCCGGGAGCGGGAGCGCCCGGCCTCTCCCGGCCGGGGCTCGCGCCCTGATCTCGGCTACTTCGGCAGGATCGCGACTTCTTCGGCGGGACGGCGGCCTTAGTACGACCAGGACAGGATCATCGAGAAGACGTTCCGCCGGTAGTCGAAGACCGCCACGTTCGAGAGGTTCAGCGTGGACTGGTACTCGCCCGACAGCGTGAGGCTGTAGGGCAGCGGCAACTCCGCCCGCACGACGTTCGTCAGCTCCCGGTCCTGCCGCTGCACCCTCTCCGGCTTCGTCGTCGGCAGGATGCTGTTCCGCCCGTCGTAGGCCCGGAGGTGCACGTCGACGTCGTAGTGGAGGCGCACGCTCCACCAGGGCAGGGTGTACTGCGCCCCGGCCAGGAGGCGGTGGCCGTCATAGGCGTAGTTGGCGCCATCGGCGGCCTCCCGGTCGTACTGGTAGCCGCCCTTGACGAAGTGGCGATCCTGCTCGAAGCGCAGCACGTGGAGCACGCCCACCGTGACGTTGTCCGCATCGCGGATCTCGCGGCTCGGCGGGGCCGGCCGGCCCTCGGCGAAATCCTTGTTCTGGTAGCGGGTGAAGACCTGGGTGAGGTGCTGGTCGCTCTCCGCCAGTGTCCCGGAGAGCGTGAAGGTGTGGCGGCGGACGAACTCCTCCTCGTTCAGGTAGAGGATGTCCCAGCTGTACTGGGCACTCATCTGGGCCGGCAGCGAGCCGAGCGCGGTGCCGTGAGTGAGGCCGAGGGTCACCAGGTGGTTGGTGACGTTGAAGGAGGGTAGCTCGTTGTTGTAGGTGCCGAAGAACGAGTAGCCGATGGAGGACTCCAGCGCCTGGTCGCGATACCAGACGTAGTTGAAGCGCGCCCCCGCAAGCTCGCCCGTGGACTCGTGCTGGTTGTGCCGGCGAATCACCCCGACCAGGGGCTCCTCGGTGTTGGGGCTGGGCATGACCGAGACGTTGTCATCGTAGAAGCCGCCGAGGCGCAGCTCGGCGGAGAAGCGCCGCTGCCGGTCCCGCGCCGCCACGATGGTGTCGCGGAGTCGCTCGGCGGGGCCCGTCAGCGCGGAACCCGGAGCGGCTCTGAGGGCTTCCTCGACCTGGGCCGCGGCCTGGGCGGGCAGCCCGAGCACGCCCAGCGCCAGCCCCGTGTAGAAGCGAGTGACCTGCTGGATCTCGGGATCGCTGGCGCGGCCGGCGCGGAATGCCGCCAGCGCGCCCTGGTAGTTCTTGCCCCGGTAGCGCAGGAACCCCACGTAGTAGCCGAGGCCGTCCAGTGTCGGCTGGGCGCGGAAGGCCTCTTCCATGAGCGGCCCGGCCCGGTCGTACTCCTCGAGGGAGAACAGCGCCAGGCCGAGCTGGAAGGCGACGACCGGATCCTGGGGGGCCCGGGCCCTGGCGCGCTCGAGGAAGGGCCGCGCCTCGGCGGGCTGCCGGCGCGCCAGATGGGTGAGCCCCGAGTAGTAGAGCGCCTCGAAGTGATCGGGCTCGAGCTGCAGGGCGCGGCGCAGGTTGTCGAGGGCCTCGTCGAACTGCTTGTCCTCGAAGTGGAGGATCGCCTGGGCGACGTAGAAGTCGGCCCCGGATTGCTGCGCCCAGGCTCCCGCCACGGGGCCGAGAACTGCCAGGAGCCCCATAGCGACAACCCGGGCAATGCCCCAGCCCCGCCTCTTCACGATGCGACTTATATCACAACATGCCTCGCCTCGACAAAAGCAAGAAAAGCCAGACGGCGAGCCGCCTTGGGTGACGGGTGTCACCGCAGGCGGGCGGGGGGCTTGCGGCGGGGCGGGGAGGAGCGGGTCGAGCAGGCGTCCGAGCCGCAGGGGCGTCGGAGCTCTATCGGGTGGGCACTTCCCTGAAGGCGATCTGCTCGAGGGACACTTCCGGGCACCCCCGCGGGAAGCCGAGCCTTCGGCTGGCGTCGAGGATCTCGATCCCGAACACGGATCCGTCGGCGCGGAAATCCACGGCGAAGCCGTCCTCCAGCTCCTGGGTGTGATGCACCTTCTCGCCCGGGGTGCCCTGGATGTAGACGTACATCGCATCCACCTCGGGATCGTACCGTATCCTCATCGCGACTCCTCCCGCTGGTTCAAGTACACGTAGACCGTGACGACAACGATGCGGTCGGGCTCCTCGACAAAGACCGGCCTCACGTCCTTCCCCTTGTAGATGACCCCTCGGTGCTCCTGGCCGAAAGGATACCACCGAGTGGCCCGCAGGCGACCCTGCCGGGCGGGCTCCCAGGGGGCGTGCTGGATGGTCTCGACCACTTCCTGCTCGGCCACGACGCGCTCGGCCATCTGCCACCGCGCATGCCGACTGAACACGACGGGCTTCACGGCGCGGGCCCTGTGCAGTTCGGCGGAGGGAGAATCGTCACCGCAGGCGGGCGGGGGGCTTGCGGCGGGGCGGGGCGGGGAGGAGCGGGTCGAGCCCCCTGGCGAGGCGCGTCTCGTCGGCCGAGCCGTGGATGCGCGCCGCCATCTCGCCCTTCCTGTCGATGACCACGGTATAGGGCGTGCCCTTGAAGCCGAAGCGGTTGGCGATGCGGAGCCGGGGATCGAGGCCCGCCGGGTAGGTCGCGCCGTGGGCCTTGAGGAAGGCGCGGGCGTCGACTTCCGTGTCCTGGACGTGGACGGCCACGATCTCGACGCCGCGCGATCGGTACTTCTGGTACAGCATCGTGCCGCTGATGCCGCTCATCCAGGCAGGCAAGCTCACACCCACCCGGATCATCACCCACACGATGCCGCTCGACGAGGCCCCCAGGGGCTATGCCATCTTCGACCGGAAGGAAGACCGCGCCATCAAGGTGATGCTCAAGCCCTGAGGGGGGCAGGCAAAACGGATACTTGCCTTTTCGGGCCACTCTCTGTTATGAGTCTCGATTAGTGCGACCCCATCGATTCGCGGCTGTGGTGGCAGCGCTGGCGATCCTCCTCGCGGCGGCCCCGGCTCGGGCCCAGCAGACGGAGGCCGATGTCTATGTCGCCCAGGCCATCCTGGACTTCGAGGACAAGCAGTACGCGGCCGCTCTTGGCAATCTCCGCCGCGCCCTCGAGCTCGAGCCCGACAACATCGACGCCCTGTATTATTCGGGGGTTGTCAGCATGGCCCAGGATAGGCCGGCCGAGGCCAGGCTGTTCCTCGAGCGGGCCAGGGCCAAGGCCCCTGGGAGCCTGCCCGTGGCCTTCCAGCTCGGGCTGGTCTACTTCGCCCAGCAGCTCTATGACCGCTCCCAGCTCCTCCTCGAGGAGGTCTTCCGCCAGGACCCCGGCCAGGACGGGCTCGGCTACTACGTGGGCTTCCTCCGCTACAGGGCCAAGAACTATCAGGGAGCGCTGGGCGCCTTCCGGGCGGGGCGAGCCACCGATCCGGAAATCCAGCAGCTCACGCGCTTCTATGCCGGGCTGGCGCTGGCCGCCCTCGGCCTGCCGGCCCAGGCCGCCGCCCAGGTGGAAGAGGCCCTGCGCCTGGCGCCCAGCTCCCCGCTGGTCACGCCCGCCGAGCGCCTCCGCGACACCCTCGCCGTGGTCAGGCAGCGCGAGCGCCGCTTCTCGGCCAGCGTCAGGGCCGGCCTCCTCTACGACGACAACGTGGCCGTCATCCCCCTCAAGGACCCCACCGAGCCCGTGATCGGCTCGCTGCGCCGGCCGAAGCACGAGTCCGTGGGCGAGGTCCTGGCGGTGCACACGGAGTACGCCTGGTACCGCGACGCGGAGTGGACCTCGGCCATCGGCTACTCCTTCTTCGGCACCTACAACAACTCGCTGCCGTCCTTCAACATCCACGACCATCTCTTCAGCCTGAGCGCCACCCGCTCGCTGGCCTTCCTCGACACCATGCCCGCGCAGGTGGGCGCGCAGGTCGCCTGGGACACCCTGTACCTGGACGACAGCGAGTTCCTGCAGCGGACCACGCTGACGCTCTTCGGCACCGTGGTCGAGAGCGACAGCCACCTCACCCAGGGGTTCGGGCGCTTCCAGCACAAGAACTTCAGGCAAAGGATCTTCCCGAAGCCGCCGAACCGCGAGGACCTCGACGCCGACAACTTCATGCTCGGCCTGACCCACATCCTCCGCTTCGAGCAGGACCGCCACTTCCTGAAAGGCGGGTACCAGATCGACCGCGAGGAGGCGGAAGGGGCCAACCTCACCTACTGGGGGCACCGGCTGCTGGCGGGCGCCCAGTACACGCTGCCCTGGCAGGGGATCCGGCTGAAGTACGACCTCGACGTGCACCTCCGCCGCTACGACGAGCGCAACAGCATCCTGCCGACGCCGCGCCCGGACACCGTGAAGCGGAGGGACGAGGAGATCACCAACATCGTCCGGGTGGAATGGCCGCTGCCGGCGAACCTGACGCTGGCCGGCGAGTACCAGAACATCCGGAACATCTCTCGGCTGGCGCCCTTCGACTACCAGCGGAACGTCTTCTCGATGTTCGTGACCTGGGTCTACTAGGCCGCCGATAAGGGCCCATCTGCGGCGTTGGCGCCCTCGGCCGCGCGCTCAAACGCGGCTCGCTCACGCTCGCCGGGATCTCCATCTCCGCTCGCTTCGCCTCCGGCTCGGCTCGCCCAGCAGAGTACGCCTCGCGCGCGGCCGTCGGGCGCCGCCTTGCATCTGGGCCCTTCTCGGCGGCCTATTTCCCAGCCACTGTCAGCTTGCTGGTGGCGCCGCTCACCACCGCGAGCGCCGTGCCCCCGTTGCCGAGCGTGGGGTTCGAGAGCGTCACCGACCCCAGGCCTTGGTTCTTGATCGGCGAGCCGGCGATGTTCACGTTGGAGGCCACTGCCCCGTTGGTCAGCGCCACGGGGATCCCGCCGATGAGGGAGCAGGGGCTGCAGAGGCTGTTCGCCACCTTGAGGGCATTGCCGCCGCTGCCGCCGAAGGCCACCAGCCCTCCCGCGATGCTCGCCAGCGACCCGCCCGAGAGGCTCAGCAGCGGCCCGTTCAGCAGGCTCAGCGTGCTGCCATTGACGAGGGTGATCAGGTCGCCCCCGACGCTGAGCACGCTGCCTCCGGCCAGGCTCACCAGCGCCCCCTGGGCGACCGTGAGGGCACTTCCGTCCAGGCGCATCAGCGTTCCGAGACTCGTCACCCTGGCCCTGTAGGAGAGGTCCACGGCGCTCCCGGCCGTGGTGAGATGGCTCCTGTTGGTGAGGTTCAGGATGGGCTGCGAGGCCTCCAGCAGCGCGCTGTCGAGCCTCACGATCCTCTCCGTCGTCACCGTGGCCCCGGAGGTCTCCAGCAGCACGCCAGCATGCTGGAGGGGCCGGTCGGTGCCCAGCACCAGGCCGGTCTCGGGATCGAGGGCGGTATTGACCCCCCAGATCTCGAACACGCCGTCGGCCGCGCCCAGCGACTGGCGCCCCCCCTCGAGGAGGACGAGAGGCTCGGTCGTCGAGGTCGCGAGCGTCCCACCCGAGGTGAGCGTCACCAAGCTGAAGGGCACCTCGAGGTCGGTGTCCGCCGCGTGGAGCAGCGGCCCGGCCAGGCGCACCGTGCTGCCGCAGCAGACGGCCAGCAGCGAGTCGAAGGTCCGCGAGGTCGAGGTGAGCCTGAGCAGCGGGTCACGGTCCGCGCGGTCCAGGGTCGAGCCGTCCCACACGATGTAGAGCGGCGGGTCAGTGACCACCTGGGCCACGTCGATCAGGGCCGCCGAGTCCACGATCGTGTCGGAGACGTCCACCACCTCGAAGAAGAGCGTCCAGGACCCCGGGGTCAAGAGCATCGAGGTTGAGGAGAACGTGAAGGCGCTGGTGAGAATGCCGTTGCCCGTGCCCAGCGTGAAGCCGCCGCCGCTGAAGGCCGACGGGTTTGCAGTCAGCGGGGAGCCGAGCCGACTCGCGGTCGCCAGGACCGTGGGCGCCCCGGCCGGGGAGATGAGCTTGGCGTTGAAGAAGTCGTTGACGGAGAACGTCGGGTACTCGTTGGTGAGGAACGTGTACCAGAACTTGACCTTCGTGAGCGTCGGGCTGGCGATGGGGAAGACCTGGCTCAGCGTGCTCGTGGTGCCCCCCACGGCGCCGGTGCCCGTGTGGATGATGGCCATGGACGACCCGTTGGGGCCGAACGGTCCCAGCGAGGCCAGCGCGCTCGCGGCCCCCGTGCTTGTCCAGCCCGTCAGTCCGGAGTCGAAGCCTCCATTGGTGAGGAGCTCTGGCGTGGTAGGGGCCGCCGGCGGACCGGCCGTGAACGTTGCCGAGGCAGGCGGAGGAGGTGCCGGAAGGGTCGTGACCGTGGTGGTGGTGGTCGTCGTGGCGACGCTGATGTCCGACGTCGAGTTCTGCTCCTCCTGGGCTTCCACGACGGCCTGCTGGGCGGACTGCGCGCCGGCCACCGTTGCCGTCGGGGGCGGCTGCTCGTTCAAGGTATTGGCCAGCTGCGTCGCTTCCCTCAACTGGGCCTGGGTCACTTGCTGCTGGTTTGCGGCCTGGAGATGCGGTGGCACGTAGTCCTGGAGCCCTGCTCGGGCCCGCGCGTGGTCTGCCTCGGTCATCTGCCGCGTGCTCAGAGGATCGATCCCGGTGGCGAAGAAGGCCATGTTCAGGTTCAGCGTGGCGGCCGGGCCGACGGCCAGGCCGGTGGCGGGATTGAGATGAGTCACGGGCACACCGCGCGCGGTGGGATCGCTCGTGAGATACATCGCCGTCCGCGGAACCTGCCCCGCGATCCGATCCGTCTCGGTGATGAGGACGGTGCCGCGCACCGCCGCCACCGCGTTCGGCGTGCGCACCTCGATGGACTCGCCGGGGCGCATCCGGTCCCGGGCCACGGCCAAGCTGACCTTGCCGGACTCCAGATTGATGGTGGCCTGCCCCGGGATCTCGGTGATGGTGAGCACCGACAGCTCCCGGACGGTGACCAGCGCCCTGCCGCCGAGGAGGACCCGCGCCAGCGACTGCTCCCCCGTGGCGATCTTGTCCTGCAGGAACACGTCGTCCTTGAACTTGAGCGGCAGGGGCTGCGGGACGCCGGCCCGGATGGCGGTGACCTTGCCGGACACGGTGCTGACCACTCCGGCCTTGACGGCCTGAGCATGTGAGGAGACCGGCCAGAGCATCCACATCACCAGAAGGGCCACCGAGGCGCAGCGCAGCATGGGCATCGCGTTCTCCTTTGCCACCCCTCCCGGGGGCGAGGGGAGTCGTCGCAAATCTAGGCCGCGGGCCCCCGCGAAGTCAAGCCGCCCCTTCGGGGACCGCGCCGGCCGAGGGGCCTGCCGCTACCGCAGGCGCCCGGGCACCTCCTGGACTTGGCTCACGCCTGGCTGGGCCAGTCGCTTGCGATGGGGGTACGCCGACCAATCCGTGGCCTGGATCCCGGTCAGACGCCGGCCGCAAGGATGCCCTTGAGGCGCTCCAGGACCACCTCCGGCTTGTCGCGCGTGATCCCGAGATGGCTGGCTCCCAGGACCTCGATCCCGGCGAGCTTCTCGCCTTCCGTGAAGTCCAGCGCGATGTCCTCCGTGAGGCGAACGGCGCGGCACTGACGGTGGCCTTCCAGAAGGTAGATGTAGAGAGCGTCCGCCTCGGGGTCGTACGTGATTCTCATGGCACCTCCCCCTCCTGGAAGTAGAATGTGTAGATAGTCACCACCACGAACCGGTCGGGCAGGTCGTCCACGACGGGCGTCACCTGCTGGACAGCATAATAGCGCCCGTCCCACTCCCTGCGGTATTCCTGGGTCAGCCTATAGAGAAAGAGCCCGCGCTGGGCAGGCTCCCGGTACCCGCCCCGGATGGCGCGGATGACGTCTTCTTCCGTTGCGCCCCGTCTCGCCAGCCGATCGCGCGAGTGGCGGGTGAACACGATCGGTTTCACGACGTATCTTCCAGTTCCTGGGTGTGATCCACCTCTTCACCAGGCGTGCCCTGGATGTAGACGCACATGGCGTCGACCTCGGGATCGTACCTGATCCTCATCCCGAAGCGGCCAGTTCCTTCGAGTGGGCGAGCTCCTCAAGCGCCCCGCGAACCGCTTCCTCCGTGAGGGTGGCATACGCCCCGACGATCTCGGGGATCGTCATGCCGGCGCCGAGCGACTCCAGGAGGAACGCGATCGAGATACGGGTCCCTGTGACCCGGGGCTTGCCGCCCAGATGCTCGGGATCAGCCTCTATCCACTTCATCGGTTTCACCCCCTGTCCTGGCGCCATTGTACCGGGGGCGGTCCGGGTCGGTCTACGGGCCGGCTGTGCTCACCGCAGGCGGGCGGGGGGCTTGCGCCGGGGCGGGGTGCGCAGGAGCGGGTCGAGCACCCTGGCGAGGCGCGTCTCGTCGGCCGAGCCGTGGATTCGCGCCGCCATCTCGCCCTTCCTGTCGATGACCACGGTATAGGGCGTGCCCTTGAAGCCGAAGCGGTTGGCGATGCGGAGCCGGGGATCGAGGCCCGTCGGGTAGCTCGCGCCGTGGGCCTTGAGGAAGGCGCGGGCGTCGACTTCCGTGTCCTGGACGTGGACGGCCACGATCTCGACGCCGCGCGATCGGTACTTCTGGTACAGCCGCTCGATCCCCGGCGCCTCGGCGGCGCAGAGCTTGCACCACGAGGCCTGGAAGCGGATCACCAGGACGTTCTTGCCGATGAGCGCGCGCGAGTCGATCCGCTTGCCGTCCAGCGTCGTGAGCGAGAAGGCGGGCGCCGCGGGGGCGGCCGCCGCGGGCGTCGCGAGGAAGAGCAGGGCCAGGAGCGCCGAGAGGCGGAACACGCGCATAGTATAATCCGCGCCATGAACGACCTCGAACGCGAATTGCGCCGCGCCATCGCGGGCGATGTCCGCTTCGATCCCTACTCGCGCCTGCTCTACTCCACGGATGCCTCCATGTACCAGGTGGAACCTATCGGCGTCGTGATCCCGCGACACGCCGGGGATGTGCAGGCGGCGATCGAGACCGCGCACCGGCACGGCGCCGCGCTGCTCCCGCGAGGCGGCGGCACCTCGCTCACCGGCCAGACCGTGAACCACGCCGTGGTGCTGGACTTCTCGCCCCACATGAACCGCGTGCTCGAGGTGAACGAGGAGGAGGGGTGGGCGCGCGTGGAGCCCGGTCTCGTCCAGGACGAGCTCAACCATCACGTGCGCCCGCTGGGGCTGCTCTTCGGCCCCGACACCTCCACCTCCAGCCGCGCCACCCTCGGCGGCATGCTCGGCAACAACTCCGGGGGCGCCCACTCCATCGCCTACGGCCTCACCATCGAGCACGTGATCGAGGTGACGGGGTTCCTGGCCGACGGCAGCCGGGTCGTGCTGGGCGAGGTGAGCCCCGCGGCCTTCGAGGCGAAGATGCGGCTGCCGGGCCCCGAGGGGCAGATCTACCGCGAGGTGGCGCGGATCCGGGAGCAGTACGCCGAGGAGATCCGGCGGCGCTACCCGCGCCACTGGCGTCGGGTGTGCGGCTACAGCCTGGACGAGCTCACCAAGGACAGGCCGCTGAACATGGCCCGCCTCGTGGTGGGGTCGGAGGGCACGCTGCTGACGCTCGTCGAGGCGAAGCTCGGCCTCGTGCGCCGGCCCGGGCACACCGCGCTCGACGTGATCCACTACCGCGACATCCAGGAGGCGCTCGAGTCCTCCCAGGCCATCCTCGAGACGGGGCCCTACGCCGTCGAGCTGACGGACAAGATGATCCTCGACCTGGCCCGGGGCAACATCGAGCAGTCCACGCGCATGGGCTTCGTCCAGGGCGATCCCGCGGCGATCCTGATCGTGGAGTACGCGGGGGAGAGCGAGGCGGAGGTCAAGGGCAAGGTGGAGGCGCTGGAGGCCCGCCGGGCCCGGGGGCGCTTCGGCTACGCCTCGCACATCGCCCACGATGCGGCCGAGCAGCAGTCCATCTGGAAGCTCCGCAAGGCGGGGCTCGGCCTCCTCCTCGGCACCCGCGGGGACAGCAAGCCCATCGCCTTCATCGAGGACACGGCGGTGGCCCCGGAGCGCCTGGCGGAGTTCATCCCGCGCTTCCGGGACATCATGGCCCGGCACGGCGCCGAGGGCGCCTACTACGGCCACTGCTCGGTGGGGTGCATCCACATCCGACCGCTCATCAATCTCAAGACCCAGCGCGGGCTCGAGCAGGTGGAGGCCATCGCCAGCGAGATTGTCGACATGGTGCTCGAGTTCGGCGGCGCCATCTCCAGCGAGCACGGCGACGGGCGCGCCCGGAGCCCCTTCCTCGAGCGCGTGTTCGGCCCCGCGGTGTTCCAGGCCTTCCGCGAGTTCAAGCGGGCCTTCGACCCGAAGAACCTCATGAACCCCGGGAACCTCGTGGACAGCCCCGGCCTCACTCGCCACCTCCGCTACGGTCCGGCGTACAAGACCTGGGAGCCCGCGACGCGGCTTGACTTCTCGGAGCAGGGGGGCTTCGCGGCGGCCGTCGAGATGTGCAACGGCGTGGGGGTCTGCCGGAAGAGCCTCGAGGGGACCATGTGCCCCTCCTACATGGCCACCCGCGACGAGGAGCACTCCACGCGCGGGCGCGCGAACGCGCTCCGCGCCGTGCTGTCGGGGAAGGTGCCGCAGGGAGATTTCACCGGCCGCAGGCTCCACGAGGTCATGGACCTCTGCCTCGAGTGCAAGGGGTGCAAGGCCGAGTGCCCGGCCAACGTGGACATGGCGAAGATGAAGTACGAGTTCCTCCACCACTACAACGCGGCCAACGGGATCCCGCTGCGGGCGCGCCTCTTCGGGCGCATCGGGGTCCTCTCCTGGTGGGGCTCGCGGCTGGCGCCCGTCTCCAACTGGCTCGCCGCCGCGCCGCCGTCCCGCTGGCTCATGGAGCGCCTGCTCGGCATCGACCGCCGCCGGCCGCTCCCGTCCTTCGCCCGCGAGAGCTTCACCGACTGGTTCGACCGGCGCAGGCCGCCCGCGGAGGCGCCCCGCGGCCCGGTGATTCTCTTCCACGACACCTTCGCGACCTACAATGTCCCCGAAGTGGGACGGGCCGCCGTGGAGGTGCTCGAGGCCGCAGGCTATCGCGTGGAGCTGGTGAACCGGAAATGTTGCGGCCGCCCGCTCATCTCCAAGGGCCTGCTCGACGAGGCCCGCGCCAGCGCGGCCTTCAACGTGGCGCGGCTCTCCCCCTTCGCCGCCCGCGGCATCGCGGTGGTGGGGCTCGAGCCCTCCTGTCTCCTCACCCTGCGCGACGAGTACGTGGATCTGCTGCGGAGCGAGGAGGCCCGCCTGGTGGCCCGCTCGGCCTTCCTGCTGGAGGAGTTTCTCCTGCGCGAGCGCGGGCGCGGGCTCACCCTGCGCTTCCGCGAGGGCCGCCGGCGGGCGCTGCTCCACGGCCACTGCCACCAGAAGGCCATCGTTGGCACGGCCCCCACGGTGGCGGCGCTCGCCTGGGCGGGCTACGAGGTGACGGAGGTGGACTCGGGCTGCTGCGGCATGGCCGGGGCCTTCGGCTTCGAGAAGGAGCATTACGACCTCTCGGTGGCGCTGGGCAACCGCCGGCTGGCTCCCGCTGTCCGCGGCCTCGATGCCGACACCGAGGTGGTGGCGCCCGGCATCTCCTGCCGCCAGCAGATCGAGCACCTCACCGGCCGCCGCGCCAGGCACCCCGCCGAGGTCATCCGCGAGGCGCTCGTCGGCGCCTGACCGGCATCGGTCCGGCTGCCGGACAGCCCGAGAAGATTTCCTTGTGTTCTCGCGGAATCCGGCTAGAGTGCTTCGTCACTAGGGAAAACCCCGACAGATGCCCGACGACTACGATTGGCCGCCTGAGGCGTTTCGCGATCTCGTCGCGACCACCCCGGACTGCGTGGCCCTCCTGGGCCCCGACGGGATCATCCGCCAGCCAAGCCCCACGGTGGGCCAGGCGCTGGGGTACCGCCCGGAGGAGCTGATCGGCACCAGCGTCTTCGATCTCATCAATCCCAAAGACGTGGCCGCGGCGCGCCGGGTCCTCGAGCGTGGCGCGGTCATCCCGGGCTTCGCCGCCGCCCTCGAGTTCCGCGTTCGCCACAAGGATCGCTCGTGGCGGAGGTTCGCGGTCCTGGGCATCAACAGCGCCGGGGCTGCGGCCACCATCGGCCTCGTCCTCCTCTGCCGGGACATCACGGCGACCCGGCGCGCCGAGGAAGGCGCGCGGGCCCTGATGGAGGTCCAGCGCCACCTGGTGGAGACCCTCGATCCCGAGAAGATCCCGGACCGGGTCGTGTCGTCGCTGCTGTGGCTCTTCCGCGTCAGGCGAGCCATCCTCTACCATGCCGATCCCGGGTCCGGCGGCCTCGTCTGCGTGGCGACCGCGGGGGCCACCCATCCCACCGCGTGGATCGGCGAGAAGCTGCCCCCCGGGGCAGGCGCCGGCGGGCGCGCCGTGGCGGAGGGGCGGACGCTGCAGAGCCCCGACCTCACGGGCGACCCGTCCTTCGCTCTTCCCGGGTGGCTCCGGGCGCGCCTGAGCGAGGAGGGGTGTCCGGCTGCGGCCGCGGCCCCCCTCGTCGCCCACGGGGAGATGCTGGGCGCCATCGTGCTACACGACGTGCTGGGGCGCCAGTTCGCCGGGGACGAGATGGGGCTCCTGTCGGCCTTTGCCGACCAGGCCGCGCTGGCCTCCCACAACGCCACGCTGCACCGGCAAGCCGAGAAGCGCGCCGAGCGGCTCGCTACCCTTCACGCCCTCGTCCGCTCGCTGAACTTGACCATGGAGACCCGGGAGCTGCTCCGGGCGGTGGCGAGGGCGGCGGTGGAGACCGTGGGGGCCAGGGCAGCTGCCGTGTTTCTCCCCGATCGCGAGGCTCGGGGGCTGAGGGTCCGCGCGACCTCCGGCATCGATGCGGAGATCGAGCGCGAGGCCCCGCGGCCGGTCGTGGTCGAATACGGCCAGGGACTCACCGGGCGGGTCTTCGAGTCGCGGAGGCCGGAGTACGTGGAGGATCTGCAGGCGGATACCCGCGGGGTTCTCCGGTCGTTCGCCGCGCGGGCCGGGTTCCGCGCCTATGCGGGCCTGCCCCTCGTGGTGCAGGGCGCGGCCGTGGGCGTGCTCTCCGTCGTCTTCGGCGAGGGCCGGCGGCTCGACCGCGAGGACAGGGAGGCGCTGGAGCTGCTCGCCGACCACGCCGCCATCGCGCTCCGCCGGGCACAGGCGGAAGAGGAGACCCACCGCCGGCAGCAGGCCGCCGAGGCGCTGGTGGAGGTGGGGCGCATCGTCTCGCTGTCGCTGGACCCGGAGACGGTCGCCCGGCGCATCGTCGAGAGCCTGATCCTCCTGCTCGGCGCGACCCATGCCGCCGTCCGCCGCATCGATCCGGAGACGGGCGAGGCGGTGTCCCTGGCGTACTCGGGCCGCACCGGGCTGCCCGCAGAGCACCCGGCGCGGCTCCCCGCCGGTGTGGGCCTCGTCGGCCTCGCCGTCATGGAGCGCCGTCCCGTCGTCACCGCCGACGCGCTCAGCGATCCCCGGGTGACGCTCACCCCCGAGCTGCGCCGGTGGACCGAGCGGGCCGGCTACCGCTCGGTGCTGGCCGTGCCGCTCGTGGTCGAGGACCGGGTGATCGGCGTCCTGTCAGCGAGCAGGCCCGGCGACAGCCCGCTCGGGGAGGAGGATCTGGCGCTGGCTCAGGCCTTCGCCTACCAGGCGGAGATCGCGCTGGGGAACAGCGAGCGGTACGCCGCGCTGCGGACGGCCTTCGACCGGCGCGAGGAGTCGGAGGAGCGCTTCCGCGGGCTCATGGAAGGCATCGATGCCCTCGTCTGGGAGGCCGACGCCACCGGGCGCCTCACCTTCATCAGCCGGGGCGCCGATGGCATCGCCGGACCCGATGTCGAGCAGGCCTCGACGCTGCGCGAGCTGTGGGAGCGCCTCGCCCATCCCGAGGACAGGCAGCGCGTCCTGGCCTTCCTCGAGATCGCCGCGGCCGAGGGAACGAATGGTGTCACCGAGCACCGCGTGCTCGGAGCCGACGGGCACGTGCACCACGTGCTCCACCGGGTTCGCGTGGCCAAGGACGCGGAGGGGCGCGTCCGCCAGCTCCGCGGGCTCGTCGTCGACATCACCGGGGAGGAGAAGGCCGAGCAGCGCCAGCGCCTCCAGGCCACGGTGACCCGCATCCTCGCCGAGGCGCCCGCGCTTCGCGGCGCCATCCAGGAGGTGCTCCGGGCCGTCTGCACCCTGCTCGGCTGGGACCTCGGCGAGATGTGGCTCCTCGACGGGGAGGCCGGGCTCATGCGCTGGGAGGACATGTGGAGCGCCACGGCCGTGGACAGCGACGCCTTCGGCCAGGCCAGCGCCGGGATGGCGTTCCCCATGGGCATGGGCTTGCCGGGGCGAACCTGGGCCCGCAACGCGCCGCTGTGGGTCCCCGACGTCGCGGCCGATCCAGAGTTTGTCCGTGCGCGGCTGGCGGCGGCGCAGGGGTTCCATGCGGCCTTCAGCTTCCCGATCCGCGCATCGGGCGAGGTGACGGGCGTGATGCTGTTCCTGAGCCGCGATGTCCGCCCGGCGGACCCGCTCCTCCTCGAGGTGGTCGCCGACCTCGGCCAGCACATCGGGCAATTCGCCGAGCGGAAGCGGGTGGAACAGGCGCTCGCGCGGA
>MGBV01000107.1:23329-28853 GCA_001788415.1 Candidatus Rokubacteria bacterium GWC2_70_16
GACCGCCGAGCGGGCGGCTGCTCTCACCCGGCAGCTCCTGGCCTTCAGCCGCCAGCAGAAGCTCCAGCCGCGGGTACTGGACCTCGCCCAGCTCCTGTCCGGCCTCGAGGAGATGCTCAGGCGGCTCATCCGCGAGGACATCGAGCTGGCGATCCCGCGCCCCTCCGGGCTGTGGCGCGTGAGGGCCGATCCGACACAGCTCGAGCAGGTGATCGTGAACCTCGCCGTGAACGCCCGGGACGCCATGCCCGAGGGGGGGCGCCTCACGATCCGCGCGGCCAACGTCGAGCTGAACGGGGCCATCGCCGCCCAGCATCCGGGCGCCCGGCCGGGGGCCTTCGTTCTGCTGGAGGTGGCGGATACCGGCGTCGGCATGAGCGCGGACGTGCAGGCGCGCATCTTCGAGCCCTTCTTCACCACGAAGGAGATGGGCCGCGGCACGGGACTGGGGCTCGCCACGGTGTACGGCATCGTCCGGCAGCACGAGGGCTGGATCGAGGTCAGGAGCCAGCCCGGCCGCGGCACGACCTTCGCCGTCTATCTCCCGCGCGTCGAGGACCCCGCGGAGGCGGACGAGGCTCGCCCGACGCATCGGGAAGGCCTCACGGGCTCGGAGACGATCCTGCTGGCCGAGGACGAGGACGAGGTCCGCAGCGTCGTCCGCGAGATGCTGGAGTCGCTCGGCTACCGGGTCATCGTCGCGGGCGGCCCCGCCGAGGCCCTCGAGCGCGTCCAGCGGCTGCAGGAGCCCATCCACCTCCTGCTCACCGACGTGGTGATGCCAGGCATGCGCGGGCCTGAGCTGGCCCGACGCGCGACGGAGCTGCGCCCGGCGCTCAAGGTCCTCTACATCTCCGGCCACGCCGACGACACGGTGTTTCGCGACGCGGTGATCCCGCGCGGCATGGTGATCCTGGAGAAGCCCTTCACCCCGGAGAGCCTGGCGGTGAAGGTGAGAGAGGTGCTAGCCCGCTAGCGAACGGGGGCGACGACGACGTCGGTGGGCTTGCCCGCGAGGAAGCGCTCCACGTTCTCGACGGCGCGCAGGAGGCCGTCGCGCACCACCTCGGGGGTCTGCCCCGCGTTGTGGGGGGAGCAGACCACGCCGGGGAGCGCGAGGACCGGATCGTTGGCGGGGAGCGGCTCCTGGTGGAAGACGTCGAGCCCGGCCCCCATGATGCGCCGCTCGCGGAGCGCCGCCAGCAGCGCGTCGCGCTCCACGAGCGCGCCGCGCCCGGTGTTGACCAGGATGGCCGTGGGCTTCATGAGCGCCAGCTCCTTCTTGCCGATGAAGCCGCGCGTCTCGGTGCTGAGCCGCACGTGCAGGCTCACCACGTCGGCCTGACGGAGGATCTCCTCCTTGCCGCAGGGCTTCGCCCCGGCGGCCCGGATGCGCCCCTCGTCCCCCATGGCGCTCCACCCGAGGACGTTCATCCCGATTCCCCGCCCGAGGGCGGCCATCCGCCTGCCGATGGTACCCATGCCGAAGACACCCAGCGTCTTGCCCAGGCACTGGGTGAGCATCTCCCGCGGCCACTTGCCGGCATGCATCTCCCGGTCGAGGAGCGTGATCTTCCGCGCCACGGCCAGCATGAGGGTGAGGGCGTGCTCGGCCACGGCGAAGGCGTTGACGCCGGGGGTGTTGCAGACGGTGACCCCCCGCATGCCGGCGGCGTTGAGGTCCACGTTGTCGGTGCCGGTGCCCCAGACCGAGACCAGCTTGAGGGCGGGGCAGGCGGTGAAGACGCCCTCGGTGAAGCGGGCATGCGCCCGGATGTTGACGGCGATGCGGGCCTTGCCGATGCGGCGGATCAGCTCGGCCTCCTCGTCGGCGCCGCGCTCGGAGTACACGCGCACTTCATCGAGCGCCTGCGCCCGCTCGTGAGCCGCGCTGCCCGCGAAGACCGAGGGGAAGTCGTCCGGGACGACGATCACGCGGACTGCGCCGAGAAGATGGCCTGGGCGGCGGCCACGCCGGCGCCGGCCTCGGCCCTGTAGCCGAGGTCGCGGAGCGTCAGCTCGAGGGCCGAGAGCGTCGGGAGCACGTAGAGGGGGCTCGCGGTGATCCCCATGTGCCCCACGCGGAGCGTGAGCGCGCGGATCTTGTCGAGTCCCGTGCCGATGAGGATGCCGTACCGGTCGCGCATGGTCCGGACGATGGCCGCCGTCTCCAGGCCGGCCGGCGCCTTGAAGCACGACACCGTGTCGGACAGGATGGAGGCCTCGGGGAACATCTCGATCCGCATGGCGTCGAGCCCGGCGCGGAAGGCCCGTCCTGCCACGGCGTGACGGCGGAAGCGGTGGGGCAGCCCCTCCTCGACGATGAGGCGCGTGGCCTCGCCGAGGGCGGCCGTGAGGTGCGTCGGGATGGACACCGGCTGCCGCCGCGGGGCGCCATCGGGCACCTGCCCACCGCGGGAGGTCGGGATCCACTGCTCCTTCCAGCGCAGGAGGTCGTACACGAAGGAGCCGGCCTTGTGCTTGCGCCGCTCCATGGCCTCCCAGGCGCCGGGGCTCACCGCCACCAGCGACATGCCCAGGGGGGCGGCCAGGCACTTCTGCGAGCCCGTCATGTTGAGGTCCACGCCCCACTCGTCGGTGCGGACGTCGAGTCCCGCCAGGGATGAGACCGTGTCGAGCAGGAAGAGCGCCCCGTGGTCCTTCGCGAGCCGGGCCACGGCCGCCGCCGGGTAGGTGGTCCCCGTGGAGGTCTCGTTGTGCACCAGCGTGACGGCCCTGGGCCGCACGCGCTCGATCTCCCGCTCGAGGCGGACGAGGTCGATGGGCTGGCCCCACTCGACGCTGAACTCCGTCACCTCGGCGCCCACGCGCGTCATGATCTCCCGCATGAGGGCCCCGAACACCCCCGCGGTGATCACCAGCACCGGATCCCCCGGCTCGATGACGGACACGGCGCCGGCCTCGAGCGCGGTGCGCCCGGAGCCGGGCATCACGATGACCTCGCCCCGGGGCGTCTGGAACACCTCGCGGAGGGCAAGCGTGATGGGCTCGAGGACCTTCACGTCGAAGTGGAGATCGTACTGGATGGTCGGCGGCTGGTTCATGGCCTGGATCACCGGCCAGGGCAGCTCCGTCGGGCCGGGGATCATGAGGATCGGGCGCGCCTGCGGCTTGCCCCACTGGATGCTCGAGTCCATGACGGGTCTCCCTGGGTCAAGTCCCGGCCGCGGCCGGGCGTTCCTTGCGGCGGATCAGGAACAGGTTGCGGAGATAGACGAAGAGCCCCGCGCCCTGTCCGAGGATGAACACGGGGTCGAGCCGGTACACCGCATAGACGAGGAGCGTCAGCCCGCCGCCGATGGAGAAGAACCAGAACGACACGGGGATGACGCTTTCCTTCTTGCGCTCCGAGGCGATCCACTGCACGAGGAAGCGCATGGAGAAGAACGCCTGCCCGAGGAACCCCACCGCCAGCCAGAACGTTTCCGGGCTCATGTCCTGTGACCTTACCGGAGCGCCCCCGGGTGCCGCAAGGGGTTTTCCTCCGCGCGTGCGGGCGCAGACGCGCGACGAGCGCCTCGGCGCGCGCCGGGGGGCCCTACGTCCGCGGCGGCTGCGGCGGCCGCGCCGGCAGGTCCACCAGCTTCCTGAGCGGCACCTTGAGCGCGACGGACACGCGGTAGAGGCTGTCCACGGAGATGGACTTCTCCCCGCGCTCGACCTCGCCGATGAACTTCCCGCTCAGGTCGGAGTGCCGTCCCAGGGCCTCCTGGCTCCAGCCGCGGTCGCGCCGGAGCAGACGGAGCTTCGTGCCGAGGGCTCGCCGGATATGCGGTGCGCGTCGTTGCATGTCAGAGCACCTCCGTGGGGCCCGACGTGACGGCGAAGACCAGGGCCCCGGTCTCGCTCACGACGGAGTGTAGGCAGCCCGGCGGCCGCCGGGCATAGTTCCCTGCGGTGCAGACGCCGGTGTCGTCGGCGACACTCCCCTCGAGGACGAAGATCTGCTCGTCCCCGAGGTGGCGGTGGCGGGGGATCGTTGCCCCCGGCGCGTAGCGCATGAGCATGGCCTTGTGGCGTCCATCCGGATCCTCCCAGAGTACCTTTAAGGATACTCCCGGGCGGCGCTCTGTCCAGGCCACATCTCCGGCGTTGACGAAGAGACTCACGGGCGCTGGGATCATGCGGACTCTCCTGGGCTCGGGGGAGGGAGCCGCTACTTCCGGCCCGCATCCTCCAGGGCGTCCCGGACGGCTTCCCGGAACGTCTCGATGGGGTGCGCCCCTACCAGCCGCCGGCCGTTGACGAAGAACGTGGGGGTTCCGCGCACGCCGAGCGCCGTGCCCTCGGCGAGATCCGCCCCCACCGCCTTCCTGAACCGCCCGCTGTCCAGACAGGCCGTGAAGGCCGGCTGGTCGAGCCCCAGGCGGGCGGCGTAGCGGATGAGGTTCTCCCGGGAGAACTCGGGCTGGGCCAGGAACAGGAGATCGTGGTACTCCCAGTAGCGTCCCGACTGGGCCGCGCAGCGGGCCGCCTCGGCGGCGGGACGGGCGCCCTCGTGGAAGTCCAGCGGGAAGTCCTTGAAGACGAGGCGGACCTTGCCGGGGAACTCCGCGAGGACCTGGCCCAGCACCTGCTGGGCGCGCTTGCAGTAGGGTCACTGGTAGTCGGAGAACTCGATGATCGTGACGGGCGCCGTGGTCGCGCCGCGGATCAGGCGCGGGTCCGTCGTCAGCGCGGCCGCCGCCACCGGGTCAGACTGCCCCGAGCACGCGGCCGCCCACAGGGCGACCGTCACGGCGGCGATGGTCAGGCTCCGGCTCATGGTGCCCCTTCGAGCGTGAGTCACTATAGTAGATGTCCGTCTCGACAGCGCGCAGCGACAGGGGCCAGGATACGCCAGAGCATGCGATGTGGCAAGCGACGGCCGCGGTCTGCCTCGCATGCTCCCCGGCCTCTGAGTATGTCTACGTAGATCGCGTTCCAGGGTCCGGCCCGGGCCCGGTCAGACGGGGCGCCCCTCCTCGAGGGACGTGATGATGTACGTCCCGCTCTTGGCGTCCTTCTCGAGGGTGACGATCCGCTGCTTGGCGGCCTCCTCCAGCAGCTTCGAGAAGGTCGAGTAGCCGTAGTAGCTCTCGTTGAACGCGGGGTTCTTCCGGATCATGGTCTGCTTGACCATGGAGCCCCACAGCGTGTCCTTGTTCTCGCGCTGCAGCGCCTGGATCGCCTCGATGAGCTGGGCGAAGGCCTCGGCCTTCTTCTCCGGCAGCCCGCGCAGGGCCGTGGTCTTCTTGGACTCGCGGATCAGGTCCTCGTAGAAGATGAACTCGTCACAGTTCCCGACCAGGAGCTCGGACGACGAGGACTTGACGCCCAGGCCGATCACGTAGCGGTCGTTCTCCCGGAGCTTGGAGACGAGCGGGGAGAAGTCGGAGTCGCCCGACACCAGCGCGAAGGTGTCCACGTGTCCCTTCGAGTACGCCAGGTCCAGGGCGTCCACCACCATCCGGATGTCCGCCGAGTTCTTGCCGCTGTAGCGGCTCTGGGGCACGTCGATCAG
>MGBV01000108.1:0-5878 GCA_001788415.1 Candidatus Rokubacteria bacterium GWC2_70_16
AGGACCTGCCCGCCGCCGTGGAGCGCGCGCTCGGGGCGCCCCTGGGGCTGCCGCGCATCCGCGAGCTGGTCAGGCCCGGTGCCTCCGTCACCATCGCCTTCGACGACGCCACGGTGGCCTCCTACGGGCCGATCCGCGGCGTCGCGATCCAGGCCGTGCTCGGGGAGCTGGAGGCGGCGGGCGTGTCCCGCCGGAACGTGACGCTCGTCTGCGCCAATGCGCTGCACCGGATGTTCCGCCCCGCCGAGCTCGCCCGCCTCATCGGCCCCGAGCTGGTGGCGGAGTTCGGCCCGCGGCTCATCTGCCACGACGCCGAGGACGCCGCGCTGATGGCGGACCTCGGCCGCACTCCCGAGCACGGGTACGATGTCGAGGTGCATCGCCTCGTCGTCGAGTCGGACCTGACCGTCTACATCAACGCCCGCTACAACCGCGGCTTCTCCGGAGGCTGGAAGTCAGTGTGCGTGGGGCTGTCCACGTACCGGTCCATCCGCCTCACCCACACCCCGGACGGCATGTCCATGGCGGTGCACAACAACCGGATGCACACGGTGCTCAACGAGATGGGCGCGCACCTCGAGCGCCGGCTCGGGCGCCGCATCTTCAAGATCGACACCGTGCTGGCCGACCCCCGCCGCGTCGGCCGGGTGGTGGCGGGCGGCGTGGACGAGACACGGCGGGAGGTGCTCCAGACGCTGGCGGGGCTCTTCCCGCCCCGTCGCGAGCTGGCCCGGGAGCGCCTCGACGTGCTCGTGTACGGCCTGCCGGACTGGAGCCCGTACGCGGCCTTCTCCCATGTCAACCCGATCCTGACCCTCATCTCCTCGGGGCTCGGCTATGCGGGCGGCCTCATCGAGGCGGTGGGCAAGCCGGGCTGCACCGTCATCATGGCGACCCCGGTGCCGGAGCGCTGGGACCGCGTGGCGCATGCCTCCTATCCCGAGATCTGGGAGCGCGTGCTGCCGCTCACCCGGGATCCCCACGAGATCATGGCCCGCTTCGCCGACGACTACGCGCGCCGGCCCGACTACATCGAGGCCTACCGGCAGCGCTTCGCCTTCCACCCCGTGCACGCCATCATGGCGGTATACCCGCTCAGGCGCCTCCGCCACGTCGGGCGCGTGATCGTCGCGGCGCCGGAGGACCCGGCGGTGCCGCGCCACCTGGGCTTCGACGTGGCGGGAAGCGTGGAGGAGGCGGTGGCGCTGGCCGAGCGCGTCCATGGCCCGGACTGCGCCATCGGCTACGTCGAGCAGCCCGTGTACGAGCGCCTCACCTAGGGCTATTGCGGATTACCGTTACCCCGGGGCCGGCAGGCGGGAGCGCTGCCTGGACCTCGCACCCTCGTCACGGCCGATCCGCGGAGGGGGTGCAACCGAGAGGGGCGGGCGCCGGCTTCGAGACCCGCTAAAGCACGGGTCCAGGCAGCGCCCCCGCCTGTCGGCCCCCGCGCCCGGCCGGCCGGCGTCACCCGGGGCGTACGGCGAGGACCTCCCGCACCTTCTGCGCGAGCCCGAGAGGCGTGAAGGGCTTGGAGAGGAAGGCCGCGCCCGGGTCGAGGATGCCGTGGCGCGCGACGGCATCCGGCGCATACCCCGACACGTAGAGGACCCGGAGGCCGGGGCGCGCCCGCCCCAGCGCCGCGGCCAGCTCCCGCCCGCTCATGCGCGGCATCACGACGTCCGTGAGAAGGAGATGGATGAGACCGGGCGCCGCCGCCGCGAGGACAAGGGCCTCATCAGGGCCGCGGGCGTCGAGGACGGTGTAGCCGTGGGCCTCGAGGGCCTCGCGGATGAGGGCCCGGACGTCGTCGTCGTCCTCGACCAGCAGGATGGTCTCGGAGCCGCGCGGCGGCTCTCGCGGGATCTCCACCGCCGCCGCCGGGCCCGCGGCGTCCTCGACGCGCGGGAGGTAAATCTTGAAGGTGCTGCCCCGGCCGGGCTCGCTGTACACCCAGATATTGCCGCCGCTCTGGCTGACCACCCCGTGCACGGTGGCCAGCCCGAGGCCGGTCCCCCGCTCCTTCGTCGTGAAGAAGGGCTCGAAGATCCTGGCCCGCGTGGCCTCGTCCATCCCGCTGCCGGTGTCCGTGACGGCCAGCATCACGTGCGGGCCCGGGCGGGAGGCGGTGTGCCGGCGCGCATAGGCCTCGTCCAGCTCCGCGTTGGCCGTCTCGATGGTGAGCCGCCCGACCCCCGGCATGGCATCCCGCGCGTTGATCACGAGGTTGAGGAGCACCTGCTCGATCTGGCTGGGGTCGGCCAGGACGCGCCCGAGCCCGGGGTCCAGCGTGATCGACAGCTCCAGGTCCTCGCCGATCACGCGCCTCAGCATCGGCCCGAGCCCGCTCACCACGGCATTGAGGTGCAGCACCTGCGGCTGGAGGACCTGGCGGCGGCTCACCGCCAGCAGCTGCTGGGTCAGCGCCGCCGCCCGCTGGCCGGTGGCCTGGATGAGCTCGACGTCGCGCCGCGCCGGGCCCTCGGTCACGAGGCGGTGCAGCAAGAGCTCGGCCCGCCCGAGGATCACCGTGAGCAGGTTGTTGAAGTCATGCGCGATCCCTCCGGCCAGGCGGCCCACGACCTCCATCTTCTGGGACTGGAGGAACTGCGACTCGAGCTGCTTCCGCTCGGTGAGATCGAAGAGCGTCACGAGCGTCGCGGGACAGCCGTCCCACGTGGAGAGCGAGACGACGCCCTCGATCCAGACGCGGGCGCCGTCCCGCCGCACGCCCTGGAACTCGTAGTGGGAGGGCGCCGGCTCCCCGCGGAGGCGCGCGAGGCCATAGGCCTCGAGGCGGGCCTGATCCTCGGGCGTCACCAGGGTGAGCACGTTGCGCCCGAGCAGCTCCGCCGGGCTGTCGTGGCCGAAGATGCGCGCGAAGGCCGGGTTGGCGAAGCGGATGACGAAATCCTGGTTGATCGCGATCCCCTGGATCGAGCCTTCCACCAGCCCGCGGTACCGGGCCTCGCTCTCGCGGAGCGCCCGGAGCGCCCGCTCCAGCGCCTCGGGGGCCGGCGCGGCACTGCCCACTCTACCCACGGGCCGGCCTCGGGGAGAGCGCCGCCAGCACGGCCAGGAGCCTGTCCAGGTCGATGGGCTTGGTGAGGAAGGCGTCCACGGCAGGCGCCTCCGCGTCCACGTCCTCCGGACCCATGGCGCCCGACATGACGACGATGCGGCAGCGGGGATCGCGGTGCCGTGCGGCGCGCGCGACCACCCACCCGTCCTCCTCGGGGAGGACCAGGTCGGTGAGGACCACCTGGAAGCTCTGCTGGGCAAGTGCCTCGAGGGCCGAGGGGGCGTCGGCGACCAGATGGACCTGCCAGCCCTCGGCGCCCAGCAGCTCCTCCAGCAGCGCGCCGAACACCCGGTCGTCCTCGACCACCAGCACGGCGGGGAGCGGCGCCTCGGTGGCCCGAGGCAGCGGCCCCATCCGCTCCAGCTGCACTATGGCGTCGCGGGTTATCTCCCGGATGGACACGAGCCCCTTGCGGAGCTGGGCGGCGTCCAGCGTGCCCGCGTCCAGCCGGGCGAGCATGACCTCCGCCCGCCCGAGGAGCGCCGCCAGGGCGTTCCGGAGCTCGTGCACGATGCCACCTTCCACCTGATCACGCATCCCCGGGCTCCGTGGCGCGCTCGCTCAGGAGCGGGAGCAGGATCCGGAAGGTCGTGCCTCGTCCGGGCGCGCTCCTGAAGCTGATGGTGCCGCCATGGTCCTCGACGATCTTGTGGGTGAGGGCGAGCCCCAGGCCGGTGCCGCCGGCCTTCGTCGTGAAGAAGGGGTCGAACACCTTGTCGGCGTCGAGCGTCGAGATGCCGCAGCCGGTGTCCTCGATCTCGATCCGGAGCCGGCGCGCCATCCGGCCGCGCGGGACGGCGCCGAAGGGGTCCGGCCCGTGATGCCAGCCCGTGCGCACCGTCAGCCGGCCCCCCGGCTCCATGGCCTCCAGCGCATTGGCCACCAGGTTCACGAATGCCCGGTACAGCAGGTCGGGGTCGGCCGGGACGGCCGGGACGGCCCGGGCGTACTCCCGCCCCACCACGATCTGCCGGCTCTCGAGCTGGTGAGTGTAGAGATCGAGCACGCGGTCGAGGAGGACCCGAACGGCCACGGGCTGCAGGTGGAGGCGCGAGGGGCGGGCCAGATCGAGGAGCTGCTCGACGATCTCGTCGATCCGCTCGAGCTCCCGCGGCACCACCTCCTGGAAGGACTGCCGGAAGCCCGCGTCGTCGAACTTCCTGGAGAGGTGGCGCGTGAAGGTGCGCAGCGAGGTGAGCGGGTTCTTGATCTCGTGGGCGAGGCCCGCGGCGAGCGTGCCGAGCGCGGCGAGCCGGTCCGAGCGGCGGAGCTGCGCCTCCAGCTCACGGACGACCGTGACGTCGCCGAAGACGCCGACGACGCCGAGGTCCTTGCCCTCCACGCCGCGCAGCGGCGCCGTGCTCATCTCCACGGGGAGCGTGCTCCCGTTCAGCCGCCTGAGCGTCAGCGAGAGGTTGGTCGTGCCGCGGCGGCTTCCCAGCGTCTCGAGCAGCGTCTCGCCGATCTCGGGCGTGTGGACGAACACCTCGGTGGCGTACCGGCCGATGACCTCTCCGGCGAAGAGCCCCGTGAGCATCTCGGCGGCGGGGTTCAGCGTGGCCACGCGCCCGTCCAGGTCGAGGGTGACGACGCCGCTGGCGAGCGAGCCGAAGACGCTGTCCGTGTAGCTCTTGAGGTCGGCCAGCTCCGCGAAGCGGCGGCGGAGCTCCGTGTGCGTCGACTCGAGGTCCCCGCGCTGCTGGAGGAGCTGGGCCGCCATGTCGTTGAAGGCGACGGCAAGCTGGCCGATCTCGTCGAACCCCGAGGGCGCGATGCGCTGGTGGAGCTCGCCCCGCGAGATGGCCTCCACGCCGGCCGCGAGCTGGCGCACGGGCCGGGCGATCCGCCGCGCCACGAGGGCGGCCACGAGCCCGCCGAGGAGGAGCGTCACCGCGCTCAGCCCCGCCAGCTCCCATCGGGTGCGGCTGATCTGGGCCTCCATCCGGCGCTTGGACAGCCCGACGCGGACGGTGCCCCACTTCTGCGCCGAGACCAGCACCGGGACGGCGAAGTCGTAGACGGCCGCGCGGCCCCTGCTGCGCGGGGCCTCCTGGACGAGGAGGCTCTCCGCCCCGGCCGCGCGCCGGTCCACCGCGCCGGCGAGGGGGGCGCCCACGAGCCCCGCGTTCTGGCTGTGGGCGGCCACGGCACCCTCGGCGTCGAGCACCATGGCGTACACCACGTCGTCGCTGGCGCCCACCCGGGCCACGTTCTGCTCCAGCGCCGTGAAGTTGTAGAGGAGCAGCGAGCCGGAGGAGATCGCCGCCAGGTCGCGCGCGATGACCTCGCCCCGCCGGAGCACCTCGTCCACGATGGCGGCATGCTGGCGCTGCTCCACCACGACGATCACGCCCGCCATGACCACGAGCACGACGAGGACGGTGCCCACCAGGAACCGCGCCTGGAGCGAGCGCGGCTGGAGGCCCCGGCGCCGCCCCCGGAGATGGTCCGTCACCGGCGCCCCTCCAGCCAGATCTTCCTGAGCGGGATATACGGATCGCCGAGCCCGTTCACCTCCACGCTCTTCACGTAGGGCTGGAAGAGCCGCTCGTAGGTGTAGTGCCACACGGGAATGATGGGCGCGTCGTTCATCACCATCTGCTCGACCTGGCGGTACAGCTCGGTCCGCCGGGAGAGATCGGTCTCGCGGCGCGCCTGGAGCAGCAGGTCGTCCACCGTGCGGCTCGCGTAGCGGGTGAAGTTGCGCGGGCTCCGGGAGTGGAAGAGCTGGAAAAGGAAGTTGTCCGGGTCGGGCACATCCGCGAACCAGGCATAGAGGAAGATGGGCGGCTTCCC
>MGBV01000108.1:5911-6193 GCA_001788415.1 Candidatus Rokubacteria bacterium GWC2_70_16
ACCGCCGCCAGGTACTTCCGGATCTGCTCGTGCTCGCGGATGATGCCTTCATGCTTGACGCTTGACCAGAAGACCAGCGGCGGCAGGCCCCGGCCGCCGGGGTAGCCGGCCTGGCCCAGCAGCTCGCTGGCCGCCCTGGGATCGTAGGGGTAGCCTCTGAGCCTCGGGTTGAAGCTCAGCATTCCCGGCGGAAGGATGCCGCGGGCCGGAGTGTAGCGCCCCAGAAACGCCTCCTCGATCAGCGCCTCGCGGTCGATGGCGTGGATCAGCGCCTGGCGCACC
>MGBV01000109.1 GCA_001788415.1 Candidatus Rokubacteria bacterium GWC2_70_16
AGACCCGCATCGGCGAGAGCGCGGCGTTCACGATCCTGCTCCTCCTGCTCACCCTCGGGATCTTCCTTCCGATCTACAAGCTCTTCCCCAAGGCCGTGTGATCCGCCTTGGGACCGCAAGTTCTCGCTCCGTACCGGCGACTCGCGGCGCGCCTTCGACGGGCGGCTCGAGGGCAGCCTCCTGTCGGGCACCTACTGGGGCACGAGATCCGTGAAGGACTTCACCCTCAGGCGCGAAGGCGCGAAGTAGGCGGCACCTGCAGAACATCTTCGAGAAGATGCAGGTCGCGAGCCGGTCGGCCCTGACCTCCCGCGCCCTCACCCCGCCCTCAGCCGGATAGCGCGCGCAGGATGCGCTCGCGCGCCTCCGCCGCGACGTCCTGCGCCTCGAACCGGACGGGCATTGACAGCGTGACCAGTCATGACTATCTTGTGACCATGAACACGGTCCGCATCGCCGACCTCAAGGCCCGGCTGAGCGCGCATCTGCGCTCCGTCCGCCGGGGCCGCTCGCTGACCGTGCTCGACCGGGACACCCCGGTGGCCCGGCTGGTGCCCTTCGCGCGAGAGGGCGACACCCTGACCGTCCGCAGCCCGCGACCGGGAGCGCCGAGGCTCCACCGGATCCCCCTCCCTCCCCCGCTGCGCCTGTCGGTCGACGTGATCGCGCTCCTCGAGGAAGAGCGGCAGCGGGACCGATGATCGCCTATGTCGACTCCTCCGTCCTCCTGCGCAAGGTCCTCCGGCAGTCGGGCTCGCTGAGGGAGTGGAAGGCCATCCGGACGGGGGTGGCGAGCGCGCTCGTCGAGACCGAGTGCCTGCGAACCCTGGATCGCCTGCGCCTGCGCGCGAACCTCTCGGACCGGGACCTCTCCCGACGGCGGGCGGCGGTGTTCCGGCTGCTGGAGAGCATGGAGGTCGTGGAGGTCACGGCGCCGGTGCTGGCCCGCGCGGCGCAGCCCTTGCCGACGGAGCTCGGGACCCTGGACGCCATCCATCTCGCCACCGCGCTCCTCTGGAGCCAGCGCATCGGAGCCGGCATCGTGATGGCCACTCACGACGTCGCCCTCGGGATTGCCGCGAGAGCCTGCGGCCTGAGGGTCGTTGGCGACGGCTGACGCCGCGCCAGCTGCTCGGGGAGGATCGGCAGCGCGGTGACACCGGCCGCGAGTGGGGCCAGGGCGTCGGCCACCGCATTGGCGATGGCGGCAGGTGCCCCGATGGTGCCGCCCTCGCCCATGCCCTTGTAGCCGCCCGGCGTCAGCGGCGAGGGCGTCTCGAGATGGCCGATGGCGAATGAGGGCAGGTCTGCCGCCGTCTGCAAGGCGTATTCCATGAGTGTGCCCGTGAGGAGCTGGCCGCCGTCGTCGTAGACGAGGCGCTCGCCCAGGGCCTCGCCGATGCCCTGGGCCACGGCCCCATGGATCTGCCCCTCGACGATGACCGGGTTGATGACGGGCCCGCAGTCCTCCACCACCGTGTAGCCGCTCACCGCCACCCGCCCGGTCTCTCTGTCCACCTCGACCACCGCCACGTGCACGGCCCCGGAGAAGGTCGGGCCCGGCAGGTCGAAGAACTGAGTCACCACCAGGCCGGGCTCGGCATCCCCGGGAAGGCCGCCCCGGGGCGGCGAGTAGGCCGCGCGCGCCACCTCGGCCACCTCCACGTGACGGCCGGGCACGCCGCGCACCCTCACCTGCCCGGCGCGGATCTCGAGGTCGGCGGGGCTGGCCTCGAGGAGCCCCGCCGCGATGGTGAGGATCTTCTTCCTGAGCGTCTCGGCCGCGCCGCCGGCGGCCCCGCTCTGGGCGACGCCGCCGCGACTGGCGAAGGTGCCGCTGCCCGGGGGCGAGACGTGGGTGTCTGTCTGGAACACCAGCACGCGCTCGAGCGGCACGCCGAGGCGGTCGGCGACGAGCTGCGCCGCGGTCGTCGCATGCCCCTGCCCCTGGGACGGGAAGGAGAGATAGCAGCGGACGCTGCCGTCCGGCTCCATCTTGATCGTCGCCGCCTCGGGCCCCGGCAGATGGACCATGCCCCGCCCGCGATAGGTCTCGGCGCCCATGCCCGTGTACTCCGTGTAGCAGGCCAGCCCGATGCCCAGCAGCCGCCCCTGCCGGCGCGCCGCAGCCTGCTCGGCGCGGAGACGCTCGTAGCCGGCGAGCCCCAGCGCCTCCTCCAGCGCCTTGGGGAAATTGCCGCTGTCGTAGACGAAGCCCGAGGCGGCGGCGAAGGGGTAGGCGTCGGGCGGGATCAGGTTGCGACGACGGACCTCCGCAGGATCGAGGCCGAGGCGCTCGCCCACGAGGTCCAGGACGCGCTCCATGACGAAGGCGCCCATGGTCATGCCCACGCCGCGATAGGCGCCGAGCGGCGGCTTCGAGGTCGCCACCGCGAGGGCGTGATAGGCGTAGGCCGGGAGGCGATACGGCCCCGGCAGGATTCCCGCCGTGCCCAGGGGCTCGAGCGCCGCGGTGAGCGGGTAGATGTGATAGGCGCCGGCATCCGACACGACGCGAGCGCGGAGCGCGAGCAGGACGCCCGAGGCATCGGCCGCCGCATCCACCTCCACCCGCTCCTCGCGCGCATGCGAGGCGGCGGACAGGTTCTCGCGCCGCGTCTCCACCCACTTGACGGGCCCCCCGGCCACGCGCGCCAGCGCCACCACGGCCAAGTCCTCCGGCAGCACGTGCATCTTCTGGCCGAAGCCGCCGCCCGTGTCCGGCACGATCACGCGCACCCGTCCCTCCGGCACCCGGAAGGCCACGGCCAGCGCGCCCCGCAGCACATGCGGCACCTGCGTCCCCGCCCATACCGTGAGATCGTCTCCTTCCCAGCGCGCGATGAGCCCGCGGGGCTCGATGGGCGAGGCCGAGCAGCGGGCATGCGTGAAGGTCTCGCGGATCACGAGGGCCGCCGCGGCGAGGGCCGCGTCCACGTCACCGCGGGCGTGGCGCCGCTCGATCAGGACATTGCCCGGGACGGCGTCGTGGAGCCGCGGCGCGTCGGGGGCCAGGGCCGCCGCCAGGCTCGCCAGCGCCGGGAGCGGCTCGTACTCCACGAGGACGGCCTCGCAGCCGTCGCTGGCCGCATAGGGATCGCGCGCGGCGACGACGGCCACGGGCTCCCCCGCGAAGCGCACACGCGTGACCGGCAGCGCCGGCCACACGGTGGGAGCGAAGCCCGGCGCCTCGAGCCGCGGGCTCAGCGCGAGATCCCCGCGGGCCAGGTCGCTGCCTGCCAGGACGGCCTCCACCCCCGGGGTCCGCAGCGCGGGGCCCGTGTCCACGCGAAGGATCCGCGCGTGCGCGTGGGGGCTCCGCACGAAGGCGGCGTGGAGTAGCCCGTGAAGCCGGATGTCATCGAGATAGCGCCCGCGCCCGGTGACCAGGCGCGGGTCCTCCACGCGCCTGACGCTCGCGCCCGTGTAGCGCGGAGGGAGGCCGGGCAACCCGCCAGCACCCACGCTAATGTCCTGCCTCAGGAGCTCGCTGGCCGGGGGCAGCGGGCGGGGCCGGGGGCCCTCCCCGCGGAACCGTGGCTTCTGCGCGCTGCCGGAGCCGCGGACCGTGATCTCGTGGCTCCTTCCGCGCCGCCGCCGCGGGCGGCGACTCAGCGTGTTCCGCGGGGAGGGCCCCCGGCCTCGCCCGGTGCTGGGTCACGCCCGGGCCCGCAGGGCGGGCTCCGTCACGGGCGCGCCACTCGCGGCAGCACCTCGCTGGCCAGGAGCTCGAGCTGGTCCAGCCCCCAGTGGAGCGGGTTCAGCACCACCCACTCCGCCCCTCCGAGGGCGGCGAGCTTGCGCCGGATCTTCTCGGCCAGCTCCTCGGCCTCACCCACGAGATAGAACTCCTTCCAGTACGGCAGGTCCATGCCGGAGTAGACCTTGAAGTGGGGGATGGCCGCCTCGGGGCGCTCGCCCTGCCTGAGCACGTAGACGAAGTTCGAGTACACCTTGCTCATCTCTTCCGGCTTGCGGCCCAGCTCCCCCATGAAGCGCTGGATCTTCTCCCAGTCCCCGCGGACCATCTCCGCCGTCGAGGAGGAGTGCGGGACCCAGGTCCTCGCGTACTTCGCGATGCGGCGGAGCACGGGGTCGATGTTGGCGACGGTCTGGGCGTAGATCTTCTCGGACGGCTGGGTGCCCCCGCCGATCCAGATGGGCGGGTGCGGCTTCTGGAGTGGCTTGGGGTCGATGGTGAGATCCTTGAAGCGGTAGTACTGGCCCTGGTACGTGACGCTGTCGCCGGCCCAGAGGGCCGTCACCGCCTCGAGCATCTCGTCCATGCGCCGGCCGCGTTCCCGGTGCGGCACGCCCATGAGCGCGAACTCCTCCGCGTGCCAGCCCACGCCCACTCCCAGGATGGTTCGTCCTCCGGACAGGAGATCGAGCGTCGCCCACTCCTTGGCGAAGTAGGCTGGGTTGCGCAGCGGCAGCACGAGGACCATGGTCCCGAGCTTGATCGTGCGCGTGACGCCCGCCAGCGCCGAGAGCAGCGCCAGGGGCTCGAGCCAGGTGCAGGCGTAGGCGGGCGGCGTGAGCAGCAGGTGGTCGATGGACACCGCGCACTCGAAGCCGAGGTCCTCGGCGCGCCGGAGATAGGCGCCCATCTCGCCGAGCGTGGCGGTCCGGGGGCCGAGGGCGAAGCTGGGGATGCGGAGCCCAAAGCGCATGGGCGACGGGGTCACGGCGTTATTACCAGCGACGCCCCCTGACGGGGGCTTGCCGCGAGCCCGCCCAGGGAATCCTTGACCAGCGACGCCCCCTGGTGGGGGCTTGCCATGAGGAGGCTGCGCATTTTCATCTCAGACCGTCCTCCTTCTTCGCGTCGGCGACGGCGAGGCCGCCGACGCGGGGGTGCGGCCGCCCGCCGTCGGTGACGGCCAGCGCCACCAGGATCTCGTTGGCCCGCGGCGCATCCGCCAGGCGCACCTCCATGGCGTCGAAGTGGGTGCGGACGAAGGCGGCGTCCTTGTAATGGAGCGGCACGTCGATGGAGGCGCCCGGGCCGCCGAGCTTCTTGGCCGACGGGATGATGGCCTTGCCGCCGCCCACCGCGGCGCGGAACGGCGTGCCGAGCGTGGGGTGGAGGATGGCCGCGGCATGCTCATACTCGCCGTTCTCCCCCACCACGGCGGCCTTGCCGTAGGAGTGCACGGGCGCCCCGAGCGCTGCCACGGCGCGGCGGCCAAGGAGATCGCCCAGCTCCTCGCCCGTCTTGATCAGCTCGGCCAGGTCCTCGACGAAGCGCCCCGCGAAGGGATTCTCGATCACGGCCACCGCCGCGACCTTCCTGACCGGCCTGGCGGCCGGGCGGCCGCCGTCCTCGACGATCTCCTCGATCACCGTGAGCAGCTTGCGGATCCGCATGGTCTCGCCCCTCCTCTCAGTGGCCGGCGCCGGCCGGGCCATGGCCCTTCACCACCTCGGCGGCCCGCGCCGCGGGCGGCGTGTTCCGGCTGCGCCCGATCCTGATCTGCCCGTCGATGAGCACCATGGAGATGCCGAAGAGGTCCCCGGCCCGGAGCGCCTCGAGCGCCGTGCCTCCCACCGAGCCCGTCGGCGCGTCCACGATGCAGAGGTCGGCCTCCCGCCCGGCCGCGATGAGCCCCACTGGCAGGTTGTAGACCCGCGCGGTGTTGCCCGTGGCCATGCACACCGCCTCCTCGGGGCTCACGCCGCCCAGCGAGGCGAGATGCGCGATGACGCGCAGGATGCCGAGCGGCACCACGCCCGTCCCCGAGGGGGCGTCATTGCCGATGATGATCCGGTGGAGCGCTCGCGCCTCCTCGGCGCGCCTCAGCGCGTGGAGCGCCGTCTTGCCATTGCCGCAGTGGACGATCTCCAGCGCCATCTCCGTGGCCACCAGCGAGTCGATCTCGCGCTCGCTCATGGAGGTGGTGCCGCCGTTGATGTGCCCCACCACGTGCGGGGCAGCCTCCAGCACCACCTCGGCGCTGATGGGGTTGCTGCCCGCGATGGAGGGCCCGCCCGTGTGGATGGTCACGGTCATGCCATGCTTCCTGGCCCAGCGCACCATGGGGGCGGCGTCCTTGCCCGTCCTCACCGAGCCGAGCCCGATCTCGCCCACCAGCTTCACGCCGGCGCGGGCCATGTCGGCGAAGTCCTCCTCCACCATCCCCAGCTCGAGGATGGGAGCGCCGGCATGGACCTTCACGCCCGCCGGACGCAGGTTGGCATAGGCCTTGGCTGCCACGATGGCCAGCGCCTTGAGCCCGACGATGTCCTTGGGGCGGCCCGGCAGATGCACCTCGCCGGCCGAGATCATGGTGGTGAGCCCGCCGTTGAGCCCCGAGTCGATGAAGTCCACGGTGCGCTGGCGTGGGGTGAAGTCGCCGAACACGGGGTGGCAGTGGGAGTCGATGAGCCCCGGGGTCACCGTGCTGCCGCGGGCGTCGATCACGGTGTCCGCCTCCCCGTCGAGCCCCGTCCCCACGGCGGCGATCTTCCCGTCCTGGATCACGATGGAGTCGCCGTCCAGCAGCGGCCGGGCGATGTCGCCCGAGACGATCTGGCCGATGTTCCGGATGAGCGTCTTCATGGCTACCCCTTCGTCTGATACGTCACGGCCATGCCGGCCGCGGCATCGCCCTGGATCCCGTAGGGCGGCGCCGGGTAGCGGAAGCCGTTCCTTGAAAGCGCCGCCAGCCCCTCGATGGCGCCCGGCAGGAAGCGCGGCGGCAAGGCCATGAGCAGCTCGTCGTCGGCCACGCCGCCGTAGCGCCGCTCGGCATAGCAGGGGATGGTGAGCGCGGGCTCACCCGTCTTGAGGGCCTTCCCCCACGAGTCGGCGCAGGCGGATTCCCCGACCGAGGTGAACTGCATCTTCCGGTAGCCTGTCCACTGCAGCCCGTTGATCAGGAAGATCATCTGCCCCGGCGTGCCGTAGATGAGGCAGATGTCGGGGGGCGTGAGCCGCCCGGCGGTGAGCGGCGAGACGGCCATGGCGCGGTACCGCCCGTAGGGGACCACGTCCATGGCCTCCTGGTGGCCACGGGCGTCCGCCTCGGTCTTGTACCAGACCCCCGTGATGCGCCGCCCCGAGCGCCACTCCTCGTCCTGGGGATGGAGCCCGATCACCGCCCCGCATTGCGCCCCCACGAGGTCGTCCACGGTGATGCCCACGGTCCAGCCCAGCTGGCGCGCCTGGGCGACGATCTGATCGGTGGTGTGCTTCACCTTCGGGCGGCGGATCTTCGGGATGGCCTCCATCTCCTCCACGCCCTCGAAGAGCTTCATCCCGATGGGGATGGAGCGCAGCCTGAGGTGCTGGGTGAGCCCGTTGACGATGGCGTCGAAGTCGTAGGTCTCGGCGGTCATGGCATGTCCTTTCGAGCGCGCGCCCGCGGGGTCGGCGCGTCTGCGGTCATCGGGCGAAGCGTGGCAACGCAGGCCCCCCGGCGTCCCGGGCGGGACGCGGGGGGTGCGCGTGAAGGCTAGTTCCGCTCCTCCGGAGCGAGGACGCGGGCTTCCAGCCGGAGGAGCCGCCGGTCCACCCGGGCGAAGCCCTCGTGCATCTCCGCCCTGAGGCGCTCGTGTTTCTGATCGAGCGTGACGACGCCCTCGGCGACGAGCTTGATCTCCGCCCTGAGGCTCTCGGCCACCACGTCGAAGTGGCGCCGCGTCTTCGCTCCCTCCGCCTGCATCTCCTCGCGGATTCTCCCCCCGATGGCGTCGGCGTGGGCCTGAGCCCGCGCGGCGGCCGCGTCGGCGTGGGCCCGGGCGCGCGCCTCCGCCGCCTCGGTGTGGGCCCGACCGTTGGCGTCGCCCGCAGCGATCGCCTGCTGCAGACGCTGCTCCATCGCCTCCATATACGCCCGGTCCCGAGCGGCCACCTCGTCGGCATGAGCCTGAACCCGCGCGGCCATCTCGTCGGCGTGGGCCTGAACCCGCGCGGCCGCCGCGTCGCCATGAGCCTGGACCCGCGCGACCGCCGCGTCAGCGTGGGCCTGGACCCGCGCGGCCGCCTCGTCGGCGTGGGCCTGAACCCGCGCGCCCATCTCGTCCGCGTGGGCCCGGGCGCGCGCCTCCGCCGCCTCGGCGTGAGCCCGGCCGCTGGCCTCGACGGCGGCGATGGCCTGGAGGAGACGCTGCTCCATCTCGTGGAGCCGGTCGCGGCGAGGGGCACGAGGCATGGCCCATCCTGTGCCGCCCCCGGGGCTCCTGTCAATCGTATCCTTCCCGATACGCCGAGCCTCACGCCCTATCGACCTCCATATCGGTACGGACATGCCGCCCGTCGCGCTCGTCGCTCACCGCGGCGCCTCCGCCGCGACGATTCTGTCAGATGGGCCCGCGTCCCGCAACCCGCGCACGCCGCCCGCGGTGCCGACCGGGTCAGCTCAGCGGCGGACGCCGAGGTGGCGCAGCAAGACCTCGGGCTCGGCCGCGAGCGCGGCGGGCGTGGCCTCGCGGACGACCCGGCCCGTCTCGATGATGACGATCCGGTCGGCGATGGCGAGGGCAGCGTCCACCTTCTGCTCCACCAGGAGGACCCCGACGCCGCGCCCCTTGAGCGTCACCACGGCCTCCAGCAGGCGGTCCACGAGCGCGGGCATCAGCCCCTCGCTGGGCTCGTCCAGCAGGAGCATCGCCGGGCGCGCGCAGAGGGCCCGCGCCGTGGCCAGCATCTGCTGCTGGCCGCCGGAGAGCGTCCCCGCGCGCTGGCGCAGCCGCTCCCGGAGTACCGGGAACAGCGCGAGGGCCGTCTCCAGCGTGTCGGCGCCGCCGCCCCGCACCAGGAGGCCCATCCGCAGGTTCTCCTCCACCGTGAGATGCGGGAAGAGCCGCCGGCCCTGCGGCACATAGGCGACGCCGTGGCGGGGGATCTCGTGGGCGGGGAGCCGGCCCAGGTCGGCCCCGTCCAGCGCGATGCGGCCGGAGCGCGGGCGCAGAAGCCCCATGATGGCCCGGAGCGTCGTCGTCTTGCCCGCGCCGTTCCGGCCCAGGAGCCCCAGCACCTCGCCCGCCCCGAGGCTCAGCGAGACGTCCCGCAGCACGTGGCTCTCGCCGTAGTAGCAGTTGACGCGATCGAGGGTGAGCGTCATCGGCCGAGATAGGCCCGCTGGACATCGGGGTGCGCCTCGATCTCCCGCGGCGTGCCCTCGGCGATGATCCGGCCGGCGTCCATCACTGTCACCCGGCTCGCCAGGTCCAGGACCACCGCCATGTTGTGCTCGATGAGGAGCACCGTGGCCACGCCGGCCAAGCCCCGCACGAGCCGGCAGAGCGCCTCGATGTCTGAGGGCGCGAGCCCCTGACTCGGCTCGTCCAGAATGAGCAGCTCCGGCCCCAGCGCCATCGCCATGGCCACTTCCAGCGCCCGCTGATGGCCATAGGCCAGCGCGCCGGCCTGCCGGTCCCGCAGGCCGCCGAGCCCCACGGTGTCGAGCGCGGCCTCCACATCGGCGGCCACGGCCGCGGCCGGCGCCGCTGCGCGGCCAGCGCCACGTTGTCCCAGACGGACAGGTTTCGGTAAATGCTGGTGACCTGGAAGGTGTAGACGATCCCGAGATTGGCCCGGTCCCAGGGCCCGAGCCCGGTGATGTCCCGCCCGGTGAACAGAACATGGCCGCCTGTCGGGGCGAGCCGGCCGCTGATGAGGCTCACCAGCGTCGTCTTGCCGGCGCCATTGGGGCCGATGAGCGCGCGCACCTCGCCCCGGTCGAGGCTGAAGTCCACGGCGCTTACCGCTTCAAGCCCGCCGAAGCGCTTCGAGAGGGCCCGCGTCTCCAGGAGCGGCGTCACGGCAGCCAGCGCGCCCACCGCTTCCGGATGCCGCCCACGATGCCGGCCGGCGCCCAGAGGACCATGACGATGAGGGCTGCGCCCACCACGATGAGGTAACCCGTGGTGATCGCGCTGGCGATGTCCACGAAGTAGGTCATGACGAGCGTGCCGACCAGCGGCCCCAGCGTCGTGCCGGCGCCGCCGAGCAGCGTCCAGAGCAGCGGGTAGATGGAGTACAGGATGCTGCCGAAGGTGGAGCCCACGTAGGAGAAGAGGAGCGTGTAGGTGGAGCCCGCCACGGCGGAGAGCAGGCCCGAGACCACCACCGCGAAGAGCCGGCAGCGCAGCGTGTTGTAGCCGAGCAGGCGCGTGCGCTCCTCATTCTCCTTGAGGGCCAGCAGGACGCGGCCGGCGGGGGAGCCCGTGAGCCAGAGGCTCGAGAGGAGACAGCCCGCGAAGACGACGAAGGCGGCGTTGTACTTCACGGCGGGATGGGCGAAGGCCAGCCGGACGCCGAAGAGATCGAGGCCGAGCCCCGAGAGGATGAAGCCCTGGTCGCCGCCCGTCACGTCGTTGAAGTAGAGCGCCGCCAGGTTGAAGGCCTGGGCGAGCATCATGGTGACGATCAGGAAGGCGGGGCCGGCCGTGCGGAGGGTCACGAGTCCCACGGCCGCCGCCACCGCCAGCCCCGAGACGATGCCCGCCAGGAAGCCGGCGCCGGCGCCGAAGCCCCAGTGCTGGATCGTGAGCCCGGTGCCGTACATCCCCGCGGCGAAGAACATGGCATGCCCGAGGCTCATGAGGCCCGTGTAGCCCAGCAGGAGGTTGTAGCCCACCGCGTAGGCGGCGAGCACCATGACGCGCGCCACCATCCCGTGGTGGAACGCGGGAAGGACGAGCTGCAGCGCGGCCAGCAGCGCGAGCACGCCGAGATGGAGCCCCAGGGCCAGGCCGCGCCGCTCGCCGCTCACGCCAGCTCCTCGCCGAACAGCCCGCGCCCCCGGACGGCGAGCACGAGCGCCACCAGGAGGGTGGCGACGATCTTGGCCAGCGTGGGCGAGAAGAGCACCGAGATCACGCCGTCGGAGAGCCCCACCACGAGGGCCGCCACCAGCGTCCCCCGGAGGCTGCCGAGCCCGCCGAGGATCACCACCACGAAGGACATGAGGAGCGCGTCCAGCCCCATGAGGTAATGCGCCTGCTGGACGGGGACGATGAGGGCCCCGGCCGCGGCGGTGAGACCCGCGCCCACGCCGAAGACCAGGGTGTAGACGCGGCCCACCGGCACCGCGAAGGCCTGGGCCATCTCGCGGTCCTGCTGGGTCGCCCGCATCTGGAGCCCCAGCGTCGTCCGCGACAGGGCGACCCAGGTGGCGAGCAGCAGGACCGCGGCGGCGCCGGCCACCACCAGCTTGTAGCCGGAGTAGCCGAACCACGGGAAGTCCACACGAAAGTAGATGGGCGCCTCCACCGGCCGGGCATAGGGCCCGTAGGTCATGAGCACGGCCTGCTGGAGGATGTAGAGAAGCCCCACCGTGGCGACGATGGTGCTCTCGGGCTCGTAGCCGATGCGCCGGAGCACCAGGCGGTCGGCCAGGACGGCCACGCCCCCGACGGCGACGGGGGCCAGCAGCAGCGCCAGCACGAAGCTCCCCGTCAGCGTCGAGACGTACCAGGCGACGATGGCCCCGAGCATGAAGAACTCGCCATGCGCCACGTTGACGATGCGCATGACCCCGAACACGAGCGAGAGGCCCAGCGCGGTGAGCGCCAGCACCAGCGCGCCCACCGTGCCCTCCAGGAGCGCCAGGAAGAGGTGGGGCCCGAGGCTCACGCCGCCACCCGGGGCGCCGCGGCCCTAGCCGGCTGCTGAAAGACTTGCAGGCTGCTCAAGAAGGTCCAGATGCGAGGCGGCGCCCGACGGCCGCGCGCGAGGCGTACTGGCTGTACGTTGAGCGTGCGGCCGAGGGCGCCAACGAAGCAGATGGGCCTTGTTCAGCAGCCTGCTAGAGCGGCTGCTTTGTATAGTCGGCCTCGGGCGCATACATCGAGTCCTCGATCGCCGTCCGGTGGATCACGCTGAGCCGCCGCTTCTCCACCTTGGAGATCAGCTGCTGGCCGAAGACCTGGTGCAGCCGCCCGACGAACTTCTTCGGCCCCTGCGGGTGCTCGAGGCCTTCGGGGAAGGACTGGAAGCCCTCCAGGGTCTCGATGAAGGCCTTGTAGTCGGCCGGCTTCTTGTAGCCGCTCTTCTCCACCGCCTGCTTGATGACGAAGAGCGTCTCCCAGCAGCCGAACATGTGCGAGGCCGTGGAGACGTCCTTGGGGTCGCTGACGCTGGCCCCGCTGTCGTTGATGCCGACGCGCTCGCGGTAGGTGCGCACATGCGCGGGCGTGCTGGCGGAGGCGTAGCGCGGGAAGGCCTCCCAGAAGTAGGTGCCCTCCAGGTAGTCCAGCCCGGGGCTCGCCATGTCCACGCCCTCCAGCGAGTCCACGAAGCCGAAGATCTGCGGCCGCTTCGCGCCGAAGTGCTCGCCCATCTCCTTCACGAAAGTCAGCACGCCGGGGCCCACCATCACGTGGTACAGCACCTCGGTGTCGGCGGGCACCCGCGGGAAGTACTTGGTGAAGGAGGTCTCGGTGGGCGGGATGGGAACCAGCGCCCGGATGGTGCCGCCCTGGGCCGTCGCCACCTTGCTGAAGAAGTCGCGGTGGTCGTGACCGAAGGCGTAATCGGGGAAGATCAGCGTCACCTTCTTGCCGAGGTTCTTGAGGATCCACGGCGCCATGGCCGTGACCTGGGCGCGGACATCGGTGATGCCCGGCTGGAAGACGTAGCGGTTGAGCTTGCCGGAGGCCACGTGGTAGCCCTCGCTCACCACGAGGTAGGGGATCTTCAGCTCCCCCGCCCGCGGCGCCGAGGCGATGACGACGTGGGAGAAGAGCGTCCCGAAGACGAAGTCCACCTTGTGGTGAGTGGCGAGCTTCTCGACCACTTCGCCCCCGCGCTTCGGGTCGGTCCCGTCGTCCTCGGCGACGATCTCGACCTGGCGCCCGGCGATGCCGCCCTTCTCGTTGATGAGCTTCACCGCCGCGGTCGTCGTGCGCTCGTACCAGCGGCCGTACACGGCGCCGATCCCGGTCCGGTGCACCTGGAAGCCGAGACGCAGGGGGCCCTGCCCCGCCTGGGCGGTCGCGCGCCGCACCCGGGGCCCCGCCAGGGTGGCGCCCAGCGCCGCGGCCCCCGCGCCCTTCAGGACGTTCCGCCTCGAGACGCTCCCCGCTCCGTCGATGGCTTCGCTCATGGCCCGTCCCTCCGCTCGTTGGGTGTTCGATGGCTCCGATGTCAGCCGGCCGGCGGCATCACTAATAGCACGGGCCCCATCCGGACTCAACCCGGCGGGCTGGTGCGCCGCCAACGAGTTCCGCCCTCCCCACCGGCACACCCGCACGGTGCCGGGCCAAGGAACGAGCCAGACGAGGCCCGAGGATCGGGGTGCGAGCCGCAGCCGAAGGCGAGGCAAGCGAAGCCGGGAGGTAAGCGAAGCGGCGGGCGCGAGGCGTACTCCCTGTACGTTGAGCGCCAGCGCCGACCGAGAACGTGGTTCGGCGAGCCGCAGCCGCAGGCGAGGCGAGCGGACCTGGTGATCAGGCGAGCGTGAGCGAGCCAGGGCGAAGTTCATTGACCCGGCACTACCCGGCGGTGGGCGCCGAGAGGAGCCACAGGCCGAGCATGGTGTAGCCGATCATGAGGACGAGCAGCGGCAGCTGGCTCACGGCGGTCGCGGAGGCCCGCCCCACCAGTCGCAGCACCAGCGCATGCGCGATGGTGACCCCCGCCACGTGGGCCGCCACGATGACGGCCACCTGCACGTGCCAGATGGCATAGACCCACGCCGGATCCGACAGGAGCGAGGAGATGACGTGCAGGTCGCGGGTGCCGAGGAGATCCCAGCCCAGCGCGAAGGGGTCGGAGGCCGCGCGCAGCGCCTGCTGCGCGTCTACCAGGAACACCGGCAGGTAATGCGCGAAGTGGTAGCCGAAGGCGATGGGCGGAAGCGACAGCGCCAGGCTGCCGACCCCCGGGGCGCCCGGCCGGCCGGCGCCCGCCAGCCTCGCAGAGAGGCGCGCCGCGATCACGTAGGCCAGCGACAGCGCGGCGGCCATGCCCAGGAGCCCCAGCGTGTTGCGCGCCATGAGGGCCGTGCGGCCGGGATAGGCGAGCGGGTTCTCGCCGAGGAGGCCGAGCCAGGTGAAGGTGCGCGAGAGGCCATCGAAGGACACCGAGGCGAGCACCAGCAGCACGAGAGCGACGACACTCGCATCCGGCGGCGCCTGCCTGAGCAGCCTCAGCGTGGGTGCGGTGACCTCGATCTCGCACCGCCCGCCCGCTTCCGTCGATGGACCGGCCCTGCGCGCGCCGACGGGAGCCAGCCACGAGACCACGCGGAAGAAGACCGAGAAGGCCTCGCCCCGCTCGAGCCAGCGCTCGCCGAAGTAGAGGACGCCCAGGAAGTGGACGACGAGATAGCCCGCGACCACCGCGGCCAGGACGGCCGGGTCCGACGGCGAGGGATGGATGAGCTCGAACCAGGCGAAGGGGAG
>MGBV01000110.1 GCA_001788415.1 Candidatus Rokubacteria bacterium GWC2_70_16
CTGCTCCGGTATCTGACGCAGGACGATCCCGCCCAGTTCCGGCGCGCCGCCGCACTCATCGACGAGGTGGTGGCCCGCGGCGAGCGTTGCGCGATCGGCGTGGTCGTGTGCTGCGAGCTGGTCTGGGTGCTGCGGGACAAGTACGGGGCGGATCGTGCGACGGTCGCGGGCGTCCTGGAAGCGATCCTCCGGACGACGCACTTCGTCGTCGAGGACAAGGACCTGGTCCGCCGGGCGCTGGAGGACTATCGGCGGGGGCCCGGGGACTTCGCCGACTATCTCATGGGGTGGCGCAACCGGCGGGCTGGTTGCGAGTCCACCGCCACGTTCGATGGGGCCCTGAAGGGGAGCGATCTCTTCGTCCTGCTCTGAAGAGCCGCTGGCCGGGCTGCAGCCGTCCCGGGCCCGCTACCCCTGCGCCTTCGCGAACTCCTCCTTGGCCTTCCGGAGCGCCTCGGGATCCGCCAGCAGGTCCAGCGCCGTCATGGCCAGCGTCTTGGCCGCCGCCACCATCCCGGTGCGGGCGAGGGGAGACTTCGCCCACTCGGCGAACTCCCGCGAGTGGCCGGGGATGCCGTCGGGCGAAATGCGGATGTACGGGTGGATGGTGGGCAGGGCCTGGCTCACGTTGCCGCAGTCGGTGGAGCCATAGCCGGCCTGGCCGTCGTCGGGGTCCACGGGGAAGTCGATGCGCTCCAGGTTCTTGCCGAACAGGGCCGCCATGGTGAAGTTGGGCCTGAGGGGGTCGTGGATGATGGGGTCCGGCGTGACCGTGGCCGTGCAGCCGGTGGCCGTGGCGGCGCCCTGAGCGCAGCCCTCGAAGCGGCGCAGCAGCTCCTGGCAGTAGTCGCGCGTGGGCGCGCGCAGGTAGAACTCGGCCGCCGTGTGCTCGGGGATGATGTTGGCCTGATCGCCCCCCTTGGTGATGACCCCGTGGATGCGGGCGTCGGGGCGCACCTGCTGGCGCATCATGTCCAGCGAGACGAAGAGCTGGATCATGGCGTTGAGCGCGTTGACCCCCCGCCAGGGCCAGGACGAGGCATGCGCCGCCCGCCCGGAGAACTCGCACTTGACCTTGATGATGCCGAGGCTCGGCCGCCAGATCTGCGTCCCGGGACGCCCGTGGATCATCATGGCCGCATCCACGTCCTTGAAGACACCCGCCTCCATGAGCCGCACCTTGCCTGCGCCGCCCTCCTCCGCCGGGGTGCCGATGACCTGGATGCGCCCGGGGAAGGGCAGCGGCCGGAGCGCGGCGGCCAGCGCGGCGCCGGCGCCCGCTCCCGAGGTGGCGATGACGTTGTGGCCGCAGGCATGCCCGATACTGGGCAGGGCGTCGTACTCCGCCATGATGGCGATGGTGGGACCGGGCCCCTGACCGGGGATCGTCGCGCGGAAGGCCGTGGGCAGCCCGCCCACCCCGCGCTCCACCGCGGCGCCCTGCTTCTCGAGGAACTCGGTGAGCCAGGCGGCCGCCTTCTCCTCCTTGAAGCAGAGCTCGGGGTTCTCGTGGATGCGATGGCTCAGCTGCTCGAGGTCGTCGGCCAGCCGCTCCACGGCCTCGGCGATCTTGCGCTTGGCCGCGTCCAGGGTGTCGCTCGTCGCTGCCATGGCTGTCTCCTCGGGTCTGTCCCCCGGCCGGGAGACCCCGCCGCGGGATGTCGTCGTCAGCTTGGTTGGCGGTCGATGGTCCACTGGAGCGCGTCGGCGGCGCGCCCGTCGCCGGGCCGCCCGCGCTCCCGGAGCCGGGCGATGATCTTCCGCCGCGTCTCCACGGGCCGGTTCTGGGCGAGCTTGAACTTGGGCCGGACGGCCGTCACCTGGAGCCGCACCGCGGCCAGCTGGCCGAGGGCGCCCGTGTAGAGCGGGTCCTCCACGCCGAGCGGCCGGTAGCCGCCCTCGGGCTGATGCTTGGCGAGGAGGCGCTGCTGCTGCGCCAGCACCTCCCCCGGATCCTCGGCCACCCGACCCCGGCACTGGAAGATCACCGTCCGGTGATAGGCCGTGGCGGCCCCGGCGTATTCCGGGTGCACCCAGTGGGAGGGGATCACGGCCAGGATCTCGTCCACCTCGAAGAGACAGCGCGGTTGCGCCCTGAGATCCGCCACCTGCTCGTCGGCCCGCACCAGGTGGAGCTCGAGCGCGGTCCCATCGTACACGAAGTTGTAGAGCCCGATGTGGGGCGCGCCGTCCGCGCCCGCGGTCACAAGGCGCCCCATCTCCTGCGTCCCGACGAAGCGGTCGATGTCGTCGCGCGAGACGTCGGAGTAGTACTTGTAGAAGATCATGCTGAGCGCATGCCTCCGTGTGTCCTAGACCGCCCGGCCGATGCGGATCACGTCTGCAACGAACGTCCTCAACGAACGTGATCGAAGCGCTGCGTGCCTGTAGTCGAATCGTTGGGCGAACGCCGCCTGATTGTCGACGGGAACGTAGGTGCGTCGAGGAATCATCTGCCTGCTGAGCCAGCCCTTCGCGTCCGTCATGCCTTCTGGATCGTCGGGTGACGTGGCGTTCTCTCGCAACCCATCGATTCCGCGGAGGGATTCTATTGCCGCGATGAACCACGCCTCGAGTTCGATCTTCGCCAGCACTACGGACAACGGGAGACCCGAAGCTGCCGGCAGACCACGGGCCAACAGACTAGGGCCCAATTCCTTCGGGCAAGCATCGTCTGCATCGATCAACACGGCTATCGCCTGTGCCCCGGGTTGCCTTCGCGCGAACTCCACGCGTCGTTCCAATTCCCCGGCTTTCACCAGCTTGTCGCGGGGAACTCGCACCCCCGGGCGCACGTCTAGGTGGACGATCTGCTCGTCATGAAGAATGCGTCGGACCAAGAGCGGGACCGACTCTTGCTCCGCGTGCCCCTCGACGATGGGAACAATCAATCTTGTGTGGGGGGGCCGAAAAGGTCGAGCTGCTGAGAGAGGGCTTCCGCCGCATCTCGGTCGGGCTCAAGCTCTCCCGAGCGCATTAAATCTCCGAGGCTGTAGAGCTTCTGCTTGACGCTTTCCCTTGATAGCAAGCCCATTGTGCTTACAATAGTCCTGCCGCGCTGCTTCTCCACCACCCTTATGTTCTCGTCCGAGATCGCTTTGTTGTCGATGACATCTGGGCTATGGGTAGTGACAAGAACCTGTGAACGATACTGACCGTCTCGTAGGATCTGGACCAGCACGTCCATCGCGGCCGGATGAATCGTCGCCTCCGGCTCCTCGATGACGACTACGGCAGGTGTCGAGGATTGATATACGGCGAGCAGGATGCCCAGAACCCGGAGTGTGCCATCCGACATGTTGAGAGCCTCGAAGGTCCACGGCCAGTCGGAGCCAACATCTTGCTTGAACTTGAGGGTTTCCTTCTGCCCGAGGGAATGGTACTCGACCGCGCTAACTCCAGGCACGACTTTCGAGAGCAACCTGCAGACCCTGTCGTAGTCATCGCGATTATTCCGCTTCATTTCCCTGAGGACCGCCGCCGCGTTGCTTCCGTCTCGCGTTAGGACGTCGCCGGCGTCCGGGTCCTGGATCTCCCGAATCCGGTCTGGGACGAGCGAATAGAATCGCATCCGACTCAGAAAGTCAAAGACCGGGCGAAACTCCTCTGTGGCAGAAAGGATCGTCAGGGCGAAGCGGTCGGGTTCGATTCGTGCCCTAATCCCCGGAACTTGAGCGGTGAACTCCCCATTCTGGACCTCATAGGCCGCATTGACTTGGAAGAGGCGGCGAACTTCGCAGCGTTCCCGCCGGACGACAAAGTTTCCGGGTGAAGCCGCAGCAATCTCAAAGGAGAAGTCAACGAGGGTGTCGTCTGAGAGATTGGCTCTGAGTCGGACGCCGAAGTTGTTTGGATGGCCCGCGGAGATTCGACGGACCGCACCGATCCCCCCCCGCTGCTTCAGGGCAAGGGAGAGCGTGCCATTCAGCGAGTCCGCGACGAAGCGCAGGGCATCGGTAAAGTTGCTCTTCCCGGAGCCATTGGGCCCCACCAGCACGGTGAGACGACTAAGCGGAACGACGACGTGGGCGAGACTCCTGTAGTTCTCGATCTGCACTTCTGTGATCCAGGAGATCGCTTCAGCGTTGGAAGTCACAGGGCCCTCGAATTGGTCGTATGTTGAGGGTTACATCACCGCCGGGCGAACTCCTCCTTGGCGGCGCGCACTCTGGCAGGGTCGGCCAGCAGATCGAGCGTCGTCATGGCCATGGTCTTGGCGGCGGCCAGCATGCCGGCGCGGGCCAGCGGTGTGACGGCGGCGGCGGCGAAGTCGCGCGTGTGGATCGCCGTGCCCGTGGGCGCGATGCCGATCATGGGCTGGATGGCCGGGATCACCTGGCTCACGTTGCCGACATCCGAGGAGCCCAGCCGGTCGGGGATCGGCTCCCCCTCGGCGAGCCCCACCGTGGCCATGTTGGCGGCGAAGAGATCCAGCAGCGTCTGGTTGCGCTTCATGGGCTCGTAGATGGTGTCGGTATGCTCGGTGACCTTGAGGCCGGCCCCGGCCGCCTTCGCCGCGCCCTCGGCGCAGGCCACGACGCGCCTGTAGAGGTCCCACATGCCGTCGATGCGGGGGGCGCGCACGTAGAAGGTGGCGGCGGCGTACTCCGGGATGATGTTGGCCGCCGCGCCGCCGTGGGTGATGATGCCGTGGATGCGGCAGTCCGGGCGCATCTGCTGGCGCAGCATGCTGACGGCGTTGAAGGTCTGGATGCAGGCGTCCAGCGCGTTGATCCCCGCCCACGGGTCGGCCGAGGCATGGGAGGCCCGGCCCGTGTACTCGAAGGTGCCGCGCACGATACCGAGGAGGTCCGAATGGAGCAGGGTGCGGTCGAAGCCGTGGATCATCATGGCGCAGTCCACGTCCTTGAAGACCCCGGCCTCGATGAGCCGGACCTTTCCGGCGCCGCCCTCCTCGGCGGGCGTGCCGATGACCTGGATCCGCCCTCCGGGAAGCTTGCCCTTCACCGCGGCCAGCGCGGCGCCCGCGCCGGCACCGGAGGTGGCGATCACGTTGTGACCGCAGGCGTGGCCGATGCCGGGCAGCGCGTCGTACTCGCAGAGGATGGCGATGGTGGGGCCGCCGCCTGTCTCGATGGTGGCGCGGAACGCGGTGGCGACGCCGCCCACCCCCGTCTCGACCCCGAATCCCTTGGCGGCGAGGAACTCGCTGAGCCAGGCGCAGGCCTGCGTCTCCTGGTAGCCGAGCTCGGGGGTGTCGTGGATCCGGTGCGAGAGGGCTTCGAGCTCGTTCCCCAGGCGGTCCACCGCCTGGACGATCGCGTCCTTCATGGCGTTCATGAGGGCCTCCGGATGGGTTTGGGGGTCGGATGCCGGGAACTGGGCCGAGCCTACCACAGCGCCCCGGGGGTGGCTACGGCGACTCGACGCAGAAGAGGAAGAAGAGCGGGCGAGTGGGGCCGGTCTCACGCTCGGTGAGGCAGCGGACGCGCGGCGGCTCCGCCAGGCGCGGGGCCGCGGGCGGGGACGCGGCGCATCCCCCGAGCGCTGTCAGCAGGAGGAGCGAAGCGAGGAGCCGGGTCCGCCGCGCCATGCCCGCGAGGGTACCACGCCGGGCGGGGCCGGGGGCACGCTCCCCGGAACACGCTGCCTCGCAGCACGCTGCGCCCGTCCATCACGGGCCACGAGATGACGCGTGCGCGCTCCGTCAGCACGCAGAAGCCACGG
>MGBV01000111.1:0-5790 GCA_001788415.1 Candidatus Rokubacteria bacterium GWC2_70_16
CAGGGCCTGATCTTCGTGGTCTGCGTGCTCACCTTCCGGCGCGGCGTCATCGGTGAGCTGGGCCACCTGCTCAAGAAACCCCTCTAAAGGAGGAGCCCCATGCCCCTACAAGGTCGCTATCTGTTCAGCGCCGCCATGGACGTCGACCCCGCCCAGGACGCCCTCTTCAACGAGGTCTACGACACCGAGCATGTCCCCCTGCTGCTGACGGTGCCCGGGGTCATCTCGGTGGCGCGCTTCAGGACGCGGGAGCTGACCTTGGTGATCGGGGGCGAGCGCAAGACCATCGTGATCGAGAACGAGCCGCGCTACAATGCGCTCTACGAGCTCGAGAGCCCCGAGGTGCTCACGAGCGAGGCGTGGGCCGCCGTCGTGGACCGCGGCCGCTGGCCCGGGCAGGTGCGGCCGCACACGAAGAACCGCCGGCACGTCCTGTACGAACGGCTGCCCTCATGACTCTTGCGGATTACCGTTACGGTGGAGGCCGGCAGGCGCCGGCGCTGCCTGGACCTCGCACCCTTGTCACGGCCGATCCGCGGACGTGGTGCAAACGAGAAGGGCGGTTGCCGGCTTCGAGAGCCGCTACGGCACGGGTCCAGGCAGCGCCCCCGCCCGCCGGCCCCCGGCCACTTCGCGTAACCGTATTCGGCAAGAGCCAATAGTGGCCGCAGGCCCGGCCGCCGCGTCCGGGTTCTCGCGCGTCGCCGACTGCGATCTCTGCCGCGCGGCGCGGATGACGCCCTGGTATCACGAGGACGAGATCTGCTGGATCGCCGAGTGTGACATCTGCCAGGTGCCCATGGTGGTCTGGCGCCACCACGGGACCGCGCCGCCGGCGGACCACGTCGCGCACATGCGCGCGCGCCTGCGGGAGGTCGCCGCGGCGCGGCTCGGCGAGTTCTGGGTGGACGATCACATGCGCAACATCCCCGACCACTACCACGCCCACGCACGGCCCGACGGGGGCTTCTTCGGTCACCACGCGCGGCGGAGGTGACGTCAGGCGGACCAAGGAACCCTTGCGTCTTCGCGCAGGTCTGTCAGCCGGGTCGGTGGTAGCTCCAGTCGATGCGCGCCGTCATCTCGATCTCCGCAGGTATGCCCGCCAGGGGGTCCAGTAGTACGTGTGCCAGCCGCGGGTGATGCCGGCGGCGTGGGCGTCGGGGACATTGGCGTGGACGAGACAGACGCGGGCGCCGCCCGCCGCCTTCTCGAAGGTGAGGATCAGGATCGAGTCGGCGTCGCGCTTCTTCCAGTCGGACCCGCGCCACGTCTGGACGATCATGCGCCCAGGCACGAGCGCGATGGTTTTCCCGCGAAGCTGGCCGCCCCAGGCGGTGAAGCGACTGCCCACCTTGCGGCTCAGGACGGCGGGGCCGCCCGTGGCGGCCGAGTGCTTGCGGGAGCTCATGTAGAGGCCGTAGAGCGCCTCGGGCGAGGCGCGGAAGCTCACTCGCTGCCGGATCGTGCGCGGCATATGGCCGGCCCCCGCCGCTACGTCGCGTCCGGCAGGCCCACCGCCTTGCGGATCTTCGCGAGCTGTCCGGCGTGGTCGTTCCAGTGATAGCCGAACAGCGCGCCCACATAGACGGCGATGGGAACCTCCTCGCTGCCCTGGATCTGCTTGAAGAGCGGGATGCGGGCCTTCCGGCCCTGGAGCTCGGCGTCGCTCAGCGTGTCCACGTAGGCGAAGATGGCGCGGCGCTGGGCGTCGAGGGCATCCGTCAGCTGCGTGAGCGTCATCGCCTTGCGCTCGGGCGTCACCTCCGCCAGGCCGGGCACGATCTCGCGGCGGGGCAGAGCGTGCTCGGAGAACTGCCTGAGGAAGTCCGCGGGCTGCCAGCCCGGCTCGAACAGGAGGTGGCAGAGCACCTGGCGCGTGGTCCACTCGCCGGGCGCGTCGGACCGCTCCAGGTGGGGCTCCATGCCCTGGAGCGGGCGGGTCAGGGCGGCCCAGCTCTCGTCGGTCTTCGCCCTGAGCTCGCTCGGGATCTTTCCGGCCATCGCATGTCCCTCCGTGTCACGGGTTCACTACGGGGTGGATTCCGCGGGGCCCAAGGTCCCCCCGCGCCCTTTGGATGCGGCAGCGGGCCGTCCGGTTGCGGTGAACTGTGCGGTGGGCGGCGCGCTGGGGCGGCCGCTCGCCGCGTCACCCGCAGGCCCCCGGGGCCCCGCGAATGACCCGGTCGAGCGCCGTGGCCGACCCGTGCTACGTGCCGGTCCAGCGCGGCGGGCGCTTCTCGAGAAAGGCGCGCACGCCCTCGCGGAAGTCGGCGCTGCCGTAGGTCGTGGCGATGAGATCGTCGCCGTCGGGCAGTGGGCGCGCCTCCTGCAGGCGCCGGATCGCCTCCTTGGTCACGCGGAGGGTGATGGGGGCATGCGAGGCCACGGTCTCGGCGACCTCGCGCACCCGCGCCTCGATCCGCTCGGGGGGGACGATCTCGTGGACGAAGCCGGCGGCCAGCGCCTCCTCGGCCGAGAGCAGGCGCGCGGTGAAGATCATCTCCTTCAGGCGCGACGGCCCGAGGAGATCCAGGTACCGGGCGTAGGCCCGCATCGAGAGGCAGTTGCCGAGGGTGCGGGCGATGGGGGCCCCGAAGCGGGCATCGGGGGTCGCGATGCGGATGTCCGCGCCGGCCGCGATGCCGAAGCCGCCCCCGACGGCGACGCCCTGGATCTGGGCGATGACGGGCTTCCTGACGCGGGCGATGCGGCCCGCGCGCTGGTCGCCGTCGCGCTCGTAGCGGAGCCCGTCCTCGGCGGTCTCGAACCTGGTGAACTGGCTGATGTCGGTGCCCGCCACGAAGGCCTTGCCCCCGGCCCCCTTGAGCACGAGGACGCGGATCGAGTCGTCGGCGTCCACCTCCTCGCAGGTGTGGTTGAGCCGCTCGTACATGCCCCACGTCATGGCATTGCGTGCCTCGGGGCGGTTGAAGGTGAGGGTAACGATGGGGCCGTCACGCGTCACGAGCACCTCATTACCCAGATCAGGGGTGGTCACAGAAGGAGCCTCCTGGGCCTGTGATGGTGTGGAGCAACCGCTCGAGGTCACCGGCGAGATCCCGACCCCGATGGAATCCGCGCTCCCGGATGAGCCCGACGGCGTCGCGGGCCCGATCGACCTCGGCCGATACCGCGACGCCGACCAGGGCGACGAGGTCGCCGCGGTCCTGAGGCCGGGTCCGGTCGTCCCGTGCGAGGATCTTGAGGGCGATCAGGTGTCCGATGGTCGCCACCGGCGCCCGGAATCCCGGGAGGACCTCGAGACAATCGGCGGCGGCAACGACCTCGGGCTCGATGCCGGACGAGGCGAAGAGCATGTCGAGAACGACGCCCGCCGGATCCTCGCCGGGCGGGACGAGCCGGACCGTCGCGAGTCGCTCCGTCCCTTCCTGTTCCACCACCGCCTGGACGCCGTAGCCCGCGCCCTGGAGATCACGCGCCAGCCGCTCGGCCTCGCGGTCCGTCGCGACCGCGACAGCGAGATCCACGTCCCGCGTGAAGCGCGGCTCGGTCCGGATCGACACCGCGAGCCCCCCGACCAGCGCCCACGGGCAGCCGCGGTCTGCCAGATCCCGCGCGATGCGGCGCAGGACCGCCTCGAGTCGGCTCACGCGGGGTTCCGCGGCCAGGCCACCGGCCGGCCGGGCGCGTCGCCGTGCTCGGCGCCTGGGCGCTCCTGGAGCCACTGGACGAGGCGGGCTTCGATCTCGGCCTCGGGGAGATCCGGGTGCTCGCGCCGGAGCCTCTGACGCATCATCTGCACCCCGGCCTCGAAGAGGTCGAGAGCGAGACGGAACCGGCGCGCGGCGGCCTCAGGGATCGACTCCATGAAATTCATTCTACCCTGTGAAACCGGCCTCGGTTCCATCCTCCATGCACCTGTGCTAGCCTACGGCGGGTTCGCGAATGACGACCGACAGGACGACGCACCGCGGAGTGACGGGTGCCCTCCAGGGCCTGCGCGTGATCGACCAGACCCAGGTCATGGCCGGCCCCTTTTGCAGCATGCTCCTGGCCGACATGGGAGCCGAGGTGATCAAGGTGGAGCCGCCGGAGGGCGAGCCCACCCGCCGGCCCGAGTTGCCCATCGGCCCTGGCGTGTCGGCCGCCTTCCTCGCCGTCAACCGCAACAAGCGCGGGATCACCCTCGACCTCAAGCAGCCCGAGGGCGTCGCCATCCTCCGCAAGCTCGCGGCGACGGCGGACGTGCTCGTGGAGAACTACCGCCCCGGAGTCGCCAGGCGACTCGGCGTGGACTACGACACGCTGGCGATGACCAACCCGCGCCTCATCTATTGCTCCATCTCCGGCTTCGGCCAGACCGGCCCCTACGCCGGCCGTGGCGGCTATGACCTCATCGCCCAGGGCATGAGCGGGATCATGAGCGCCACGGGCAGCGACGGGGGACCGCCCGTGAAGGTGGGCGTGCCCATCACCGATCTCGGCGCGGGCCTCTTCGCAGTCTTCGGGATCCTCTGCGCCGTGCGGGCCCGGCGCGTGACCGGGCGTGGGCAGCTCGTGGACACCTCCCTCTTCGAGGCAGGCCTGGCGCTCTCGGCGTGGGAGGCGACCGAGTACTGGTACACGGGCCAGATTCCCCGGCGGCTCGGCACGGCCCACCGCCTGAACGCGCCCTACCAGGCCTTCCGGGCCAGCGACGGCCACTTCACCGTGGGCGCGGCCAACGGAAAGCTCTGGCCGCGCTTCGCCGGGCTCCTGGGGCTCGCGCACCTGGCGGACGATCCACGCTTCAGCAGCGTCGGTGACCGGGTGACGAACCGGGCCGCGCTCGAGGCCCTGGTGGAAGCAGTGACGCGCCACGAGCCGCGGGCCCACTGGCTCGCCCGCTGCGAGGAGGCGGGGATTCCCGCCGGGCCCATCTACACCGTCCCCGAGGCCCTCGCCGACCCGCATGCGCGGGCCCGCGGCATGGTGCAGGAGTACGAGCACCCGCAGCTGGGACGGGTGCAGGCTCTGGGCAACCCGGTCAAGCTCTCGCGGTCGCCGGCCGCACTCCGCAAGGCCCCGCCGCTCCTGGGCGAGGACAATGAGCCGATCCTCCACGAGCTCGGCTACACCGATGCCGACATCGCCGCGCTCCGTCGTCGGCGGGTGATCTCGTCGTGAGGCGGGGCGGGCCATGATCAGGGACGTCCCCGGCCGCGTGCCCCGCGTCCACCCCGACGCCTACGTGGACATCGCCGCCCAGGTGATCGGGGACGTGTCGATCGAGGCGGGTGCCAGCATCTGGCCCTTCACGGTGGTCCGCGGTGATCAGGACAACCACGTCACCGTCGGCCGGAACACCAATGTCCAGGACAGCTCCGTCCTCCACGTGACGCCGCAGTTCCCATGCCTCGTGGGGGCGGGCGTGACCATCGGCCACCGCTGCGTGCTCCACGCCTGCACCATCATGGACAACGTGCGCATCGGCATCGGCGCGGTGGTCCTGACGGGGGCGGTGGTGGAGGAGGGAGCCCAGGTCGGCGCCGGGGCCGTGGTGCCGCCGGGCAAGGTCGTGCCCGCCGGCTGGCTCGTCATGGGAGTGCCGGCCAAGCCGGTGCGCAAGATGGACGCGGAGGAGCTGGAGGACATCAGGCGGAACGCGACCGAGTACCTCGCCCTCTGGCATCGCGACTATCGGGGGCGCCTCCGTTGATTGGCGAGGCGAAGCCGAAGGCGAGCCGAGCGGACATGGAGATCCCCCGAGCGGAGCGAGGCGGCGAGGCGAAGGCCTGGCGAGCCGGAGCCGAAGGCGAGGCGAGCGGATATGGAGGACCGGGCGAG
>MGBV01000111.1:5822-7292 GCA_001788415.1 Candidatus Rokubacteria bacterium GWC2_70_16
GAGGCGAGCGGATATGGAGGACCGGGCGAGCGTGAGCGAGCCCGGGCGAGCCGAGCGGACATGGAGACTCCCCGAGCGGAGCGAGGGCGGGAGTGGAGCCGGGGATGAAGCCCCTGGCCGGCCTCCGGGTCATCGATCTCACCCAGGCCATGGCGGCGCCCTACTGCACCATGAACCTCGCCGACATGGGCGCGGACGTCATCAAGATCGAGCCGCCTGGAGAGGGCGAGCCCACCCGTCAGCTCGGGGCGGCGCAGAAGAACGGCCACAGCGCCACGTTCATGACCATGAACCGCGGCAAGCGCGACCTCGCCGTGAACCTCAAGCGTCCCGAGGGCGTGGAGATCATGAAGCGGCTGGTGAAGACGGCGGACGTCTTCGTCCAGAATTACCGCCCGGGCGTCGCCGAGCGGCTGGGGCTCGGCTGGGACGCGCTGTCCGCCGTCAACCCGCGGCTCGTCTACTGCGCGGTGAGCGGCTTCGGCGCCACCGGGCCGTACGCCTCCCGCGGCGGCTACGACCTGATCGCCCAGGGCATGAGCGGGATCATCAGCGTCACCGGCGACGAGGACGGCCCGCCGGCCAAGTCGGGCGTCCCGCTGAGCGATCTCGCGGCCGGCCTCTTCGGCGCCTACGGCATCCTGTGCGCCCTCGAGCACCGCGACCGCACCGGCGAGGGGCAGCTCGTGGACACCTCCTTGCTCGAGGCGGCCATGGCGCTCACCGTGTGGGAGGCGGCCGAGTACTGGGTGACGGAGCGGGCGCCCCGGCCGCTGGGCTCGGCTCACCGCCTCTCGGCGCCGTACCAGGCGCTCCGCGCCTCCGACGGCTACTTCACGGTGGGGGCCAACAACGACAAGCTGTTCGAGAGCTTCTGCGGCGCCCTCGGGCGCCCGGAGCTGCCGGCCGACCCGCGCTTCGCGGGACGGGTGGAGCGTCTCCAGAACCGCGCCGCGCTCATCGCGGAGATCGAGAAGGCGACCGGGACCGAGCCGCGCGCGGTCTGGCTCGAGCGGCTGGACACGGCGGGCGTCCCGTCAGGCCCCATCAACGACTACGCCGAGGCGCTCGCCGATCCGCAGACGCTGGCGCGGAACATGGTCGTGGATCTCGTGCACCCGGGGGCCGGGGCGATCAAGGCCCTCGGCGTCCCGGTGAAGCTCTCCGACACGCCCGGCGCCGTGGATCGCGCGGCGCCGCTCCTCGGCCAGCACACGTCCGCCATCCTGACGGAGCTGGGCTACGGCGAGAGCGAGCAGCATGATCTCAGGGACAGGGGCATCATCCAATGAGGAGGATCCATCCCATGGCGACATTGCGTCTGCTGTCCGCGGCCCTCGCGGCCGCCCTGCTGGTCGTGACATCCACCGGTGAGGCCACCGCCCAGGCCAAGTATCCTGCGAAGGCCATCGAGGTGGTGGTGCCCTTCGCGCCCGGCGGCGGCACCGACAACCTCATGCGCATGATTGT
>MGBV01000112.1 GCA_001788415.1 Candidatus Rokubacteria bacterium GWC2_70_16
CACTACTCGCGGCTCAGCCAGCTGAACTACGGCGTGGACACCCACTTCTACCCGCTCGGCTCCTGTACGATGAAGTACAACCCGAAGATCAACGAGGACATGGCGCGGCTGCCGGGCTTCGCCCGGCTTCACCCGCTGACTCCCGAGGCTGGGAGCCAGGGAGCGCTTGCCCTCATGCACGAGCTGGCCCGCGACCTGGGCGAGATCGCCGGCATGGACCACGTCTCGCTCCAGCCGGCCGCCGGCGCCCAGGGGGAGCTGGCCGGCGTGCTCATGATCCGCGCCTATCACCTCTCGCGGGGCGAGCGGCGCCACACGGTGCTGATCCCCGACTCGGCGCACGGGACCAACCCCGCCTCGGTGGCGCTGGCGGGCTTCTCCGTGGTCCAGCTCAGGTCGGACGACAACGGCCAGGTAGATCTCGCCGACCTCGAGCGCCACCTGGACGAGGACGTGGCGGCCTTCATGATCACCCAGCCCAACACGCTGGGGCTCTTCGAGTCGAAGATCCACCAGATCACCGAGATGTGTCATGCCCGGGGCGTGCAGGTCTACATGGACGGCGCCAACTTCAACGCCATCCTCGGCCTCACCCGCCCGGGCGACCTCGGCTTCGACGTCTGCCACTTCAACCTGCACAAGACCTTCACCACTCCCCACGGCGGAGGGGGCCCCGGCTCGGGGCCGGTGGGGGTCAAGGCGCACCTGGCGCCCTTCCTTCCGGCGCCCGTGGTCGTGCAGGAGGAGGACGGGGAGTTCGCGCTGGACTGGAACCGGCCGCAGTCCATCGGCAAGCTCCAGGCCTTCTGGGGCAACTTCGCCATGCTGGTCCGGGCCTACGCCTATATCCGCACCATGGGGCCCGACGGGCTCCGTGCGGTGTCCGAGAACGCGGTGCTCAACGCGAATTACGTCCTCAAGCGCCTGGAAGAAGACTACGACCGCTCGGCCCCGGGGCCGTGCATGCACGAGTGCGTGGTCTCGGCCCGCCGCCAGAAGCGGCTCGGGGTCAGCGCCATGGACATCGCCAAGCGGCTCCTGGACCTCGGCTTCTACGCGCCCACGACGTACTTCCCGCTCATCATCGAGGAAGCGCTGATGATCGAGCCCACGGAGACCGAGTCCCGGGAGACCCTCGACGCGTTCTGCGATGCCATGATCCAGATCGCCCGCGAGGCCGAGACGGACCCTGCCCTCGCCCAGGAGGCGCCGGTGACGACGCCGGTGCGGCGGCTCGACCAGACGCTCGCCGCGCGCCAGCCGATTCTCCGCTGGACGCGGCCGGTGAGGTGAGCGCCTGGCGCCTCGTCATCACCGAGCCGCTCGACGGGGCGGCGAACATGGCCCTGGATGAGGCGCTCCTGCTGAGCCGGCTCCGCGGGGCAGGCCCGCCCACGGTCCGCTTCTTCGGCTGGGCGCCGCCCACCGTGTCGCTCGGCTACGGCCAGGCCATGGACGGGCGCATCGACCTCGAGGCGGCCTGGCGCCTGGGGATGGGGCTCGTGCGGCGGCCCACGGGCGGCAGCGCCATTCTCCATGAGGGCCCCGAGCGCGAGCTCACCTACAGCGTGGTGGCCGCCGCCGGCGATTTCCCCGGAGCCGAGACCTTGCTCGAGACCTACCGGTGGATCGGCGCCGCGCTGGCCGCGGGCTTGCGGGCGCTGGGCGCTGCCGTGGACATGGTCTCGGCGAAGCCCTCGGACCCGGCCGCCATGCCGGCCTTCTGCTTCGCCCGGACCGGGTCCTACGAGCTCGAGATCGGGGGCCGCAAGATCGCCGGCAGCGCGCAGCGGCGCCAGGGCTCGGGCTTCCTCCAGCACGGCTCGGTGATGCTGGCAGCCGACCCGGACCGTCTGGCGCGCGTGTTCCCCGGCGAGCGGGATCCCCTCGGCGGCATGACGACGCTCGAGGCGGCGCTCGGGCGCCGGCCGTCCTTCGACGAGACCGCCGAGCGGCTTGCCGAGGGCTTCCGCCAGGTCCACGGCCTCGCGCTCGGCCCCGGGGGGCTCTCGCCCGACGAGACCGCTCTGGCAGACTCCCTCGCGCGGGACAAGTACCGGACGCCCGGATGGACCCGCGAAGGCCGAGCGCCAGGCTGGCCCCGGTCCACCGTCGGCGTGCCGACGGCCGGCGCGTGACGGATCCCGTCCGCGAGTTTCCCGACGCCCCGCGCGTCGGCGTGGGAGCCGTCGTGCTGGACGGCCACCGCGTGCTCCTCGTCCAGCGCGGCCGCCCCCCCGGCGAGGGCAAGTGGAGCATCCCCGGCGGGCTGGTCCACCTCGGGGAGGGCCTCGAGGACGCCGTGGTGCGCGAGGTGGAGGAGGAGTGCGGACTCCGCGTGGCCCTCCTCGGCGTCTGCGGGGTGATCGACCGGGTGGTGTACGACGAGAGGCCCGGGGCGGACGCGCGCCCGGCGATCCGCTATCACTGGGTCATCATCGACTACGCGGCCCGCGTCGCCGGGGGGCGCCTGCAGGCCGGCAGCGACGCCGCCGACGCGCGGTGGGTGCCGGTGGCCGAGCTGGATCGCCACGACACGACGGCCGGGATCGCCGACATGGTGCGGCGCGCCGTGAAGCTCAGAGACGCCGATCTGTCATCAGAGGGAGGACAGGGCCCATGAAGCTGTCGCTCGAGACGCGGGACCTCGCCCGGGCGCGGGCCGACATGCTGGTGGTGGGGCGCCACGCCGGCCAGGCCCGGCTCGGGCCCGAGCTCCAGGCGCTGGACGCGGCGCTGGGCGGGCTCCTCTCGCGCGTGCTGGCCGTGGAGAAGTTCGAGGGGAAGGCGGGCCAGTCCGCCCACTTCTACTCCGATGGCCGGCTGACCGCCCCCCGCGTGCTCGTGGTGGGGCTCGGCCCGAAACGGGACGCGGGCGCCGAGGCGGTGCGCCGCGCGGCTGCCCACGGCGCCCGCCGCGCCCGCGACCTGGGCGCCAGCGCAGCGGCCGTGTTGCTGCCCGCGGCCGGCGTGCCGGCGCGCCTGCGCGCCCAGGCCGTCGCCGAAGGCGCCATCCTCGGGACCTACCGCTTCGACAAGTATCTCAAGGAGAAGAACGGCAAGGTGCTGGGCGCCGTCGCCGTGGTGGAGCCCGATCGGCGCCAGCAGGGCGCCGCCCGGGAGGGGGTGCGACTGGGCGAGATCTGGGCGCAGGCGACCTGCGCCGCCCGTGATCTGGTCAACGAGCCCGCCAACGTGGTGACGCCGGCCTCCCTCGCGGCCCGCGCCGAGGAGATCGCGAAGGCCGGGCGGCTGAAGATCCGCGTCCTCGAGCGCGACGAGTGCGCCACCCTCGGCATGGGCGCCTTCGTGGGCGTGGCGCAGGGGAGCCAGGAGCCGCCCAAGTTCATCCACCTCACCTACGCGCCGCGCGGGCGGGCGCGCAAGCGCATCGCCCTCATCGGCAAGGGCATCACCTTCGACTCGGGCGGCCTCGACCTGAAGACGGCCGACGGCATGCTGCGCATGAAGGACGACATGTCGGGGGCCGCCGCGGTGCTGGCCGTCTTCCAGGCGCTCCCCCGGCTGAGGCTCCCCCTCGAGGTCCACGGCCTCATCGCGGCCACCGAGAACATGCCCTCGGGGACGGCCCAGCGTCCCGGGGACATCGTGCGCGCCCTGAACGGACTCAGCATCGAGATCGGCAACACCGATGCCGAGGGGCGCCTCACCCTGGCCGACGCCCTCGCCTACGCCGCGAAGGAGATCGAGCCCGACGAGATGCTCGACGTGGCGACGTTGACGGGCGCCGTCGTCATGGCCCTCGGCCTCGGCGTCTCCGGCGTCCTGGGCAGCCCGGACGCGGTCGCCCGGCGGGTGCTCGGCGCCGCGGACGCGGCCGGGGAACGGATGTGGCGGCTGCCGCTGCACGAGGAGTACAAGGAGGGCCTGAAGAGCGACGTTGCCGACCTCAACAACATCTCGAGCCAGCGCGGCGCGGGCGCCATCGTCGCGGGGCTCTTCCTGCGGGAGTTCACGGCGAACATCCCCTGGGCGCATCTGGACATCGCGGGCACGGCCTTCGCGGAGAAGGAACTGCCGCTGGGGCCGAAGGGCGGCACCGGAGTCGCCGTGCGGACGCTGCTCACCTACCTCATGCGCCTGGCGGGCAGGCGCTGAGGCCGGCGGCGTCGTGAGGGCGGAGGACGACGACGCGATGCCGGGCGGCGTGGATCTCCACTCCCACACGACGGCCTCGGACGGGACGCTGACGCCGCGTGCGCTGGTGAGGGAGGCGGCGCGGCGCGGCGTCCGGATCCTCGCGGTCACCGATCACGACTCCACGGAGGGACTGCGGGAGGCGCTGGAGGAGGCCGCGCTGTGCCGGCCGCTCGAGATCGTGCCCGGCATCGAGATCAACTGCGACGTGGACGGCGGCGAGATCCACATCCTCGGCTACTGCATGGACTACGAGGCGCCGTGGTTCCAGCAGTTCTGCCAGGAGCAGCGCGCGGAGCGGCGGGCGCGGGTGCACCGCATGGCGGAGCGCCTGGCCGCGCTGGGGATGCCCATCGACCCGGCGGAGGTCTTCGCCCTCGTCCGCGAGGGCTCGGCCGGCCGGCCCCATGTGGCGCAGGTGATGGTGCAGCGCGGGCACGTCAAGAGCGTCCGCGAGGCGTTCGACCGCTGGCTCGGATCCGGCAAGCCGGGCCACGTCCCACGCACGAAGCTCACCCCCGAAGACGCCGTGCGGTTGCTGCGCCGGGCGGGCGGTGTCCCCGTGCTGGCCCATCCCGGAATCGTCGAGAAGGACGAGCTGATCCCCGTGCTGGTGGCGGCCGGGCTCATGGGCATCGAGTGCTACTACGCCGAGCACTCGGCAGCTCAGACGGCGGGATACCTCCAGCTGTGTCGCGACCTCGGTCTCGTCGCCACCGGGGGCTCCGACTTCCACGGTCCCCCGGTGCGCGCGGCGAAGCTCGGGACCCCGCGCGTGCCGCTGGCCGCATGGGAGGCGCTCAAGGCGAAGGCTGCCGAGGCCCGCGCCTCCGCGTGAGCAGCGCCGCCCCGGGAGGCCCCCACCCGATGTCCTCGAAGGGGATAGTGATTGGGCATGCGCCTTGCCCCATCTGATAATGAGCGCAGAGGCAGCTCCGGGGCACGGGGCTCCTCCGAGAGGAGGCCGGCGATGAGAGGGCTCATGATGGCGGTCGTCACGGCGTTCGCGCTCGTCTCCGCGATCCCCGCGCTGGCGGCAGACGACTCGAAGGTGAAGGCCGCGACCCAGCAGGTCGAGAGCGGCGCGAAGAAGATCGGCAAGGGTGAGATCGGCGCGGGCGTCGCGGAGACGGCCAAGGGCATCGGCGCGACCGTGGTGGAGGGCGCGAAGTTCAGCGGCGAGAAGATCAAGGAGGCGGCCTCGGCCGCGGAGCCTCCGGCCAAGAGCGCCTGGGAGAAGACCAAGGAAGGCGCGGTCTCCTTCGGCCAGAGCGTGAAGAACTTCTTCACGCGGCTCTTCAGCAACTGAGGCCCGGGTCGGCCTACCGCGCGTAGCCGGGGAACATCCTCCGGAACAGGTCGGGGGCCGTCCGCGCCCGGAAGTAGTCCATCTGGCGGGACGAGTAGTCGGGGCCGCCGCGGAAGACGATGGACGCCGTGGCGAGCAGATCCCCCGCCTCGGTGACGAGCGCCGAGGCGGTGCGCCAGAAGGTCCGCTTGCGG
>MGBV01000113.1 GCA_001788415.1 Candidatus Rokubacteria bacterium GWC2_70_16
CCGCAGCACCGGCGGGTTGCGGTCGGCGTCCGCGGCGAGGGCGTCGACCACGCCCCCCGCCGCCTCGCCCATGGCGACGAGGTGCGGCTCCGCGCGCTCGAACACCTCGCGCGGCATGAGGGTCCGGCAGAGCCACTGCAGGTTCCGGTCCTCGCGGTAAAAGTTGAGGCCGCGCGTGGTCGGCATCGCGTCCTGCAGGGGAACGGGGGCGGTCATGGGCGGTCCCTCCTTGTGTCCTCAGTCGCGGGCAGCAGCGGGGTAGCCGTCAGCACGGTGAACGGCGGGGCCAGTGTAGCTCGGGGTCAGGTCTTGCAATCACACATTGTTGGAATGCAAGACCTGACCCCAAGGGCGGGGGGGATATTTCAGGACTCGATAAGGCGTTTTTTCATGATACAAGTGACTCGTGTACGCCAGAGTGTTGGAGCCGCCCCTGCGGCAGAGCTTCTTCCTCTTCGGCCCCCGGGGCGTGGGCAAGACCGCGTGGCTCCGCGCACGGTTCCCTGACGCCCTGTTCTTCGACCTCCTGGATGCGGACACCTATACCCGCCTCCTGGCGGCCCCGGCGCGCCTCGGGGAGGCGATCCCCGCCGGGTACCGCGGCTGGGTGGTCCTCGACGAGATCCAGCGGCTGCCCGATCTGCTCAACGAGGTCCACCGGCTCATCGAGGCGCGACGCCTTCGCTTCGCGCTCACGGGCTCAAGCGCCCGGAAGCTCCGGCGCAAGGGCGTCAACCTCCTAGCCGGGCGCGCCCTCACCCGCTTCATGCACCCCCTCACGGTGGGCGAGCTGGGGCAGGACTTCGACCTGCGTCGGGCGCTCCAGCACGGCTGCCTGCCCTTCGCGTGCACCGACCCCGAGCCGCGCGACTACCTCCGCAGCTACGTCACCACGTACCTGCGCGAGGAGGTCCAGCAGGAAGGGTTCGCCCGGAATCTCGGAGCGTTCGCGCGGTTCCTGGAGGCCGCGAGCTTCTCGCAGGGATCGGTCCTCAACATGGCCGCCGTGGCCCGGGACAGCGCCGTCAACGCCAAGGTGGCCGAGGACTACTTCAGCATCCTCGAGGATCTCCTGATCGCCATGCGGCTCCCTGTCTTCGCGAGGCGAGCCAAGCGGCGCGTCGTCGCCCATCCGAAGTTCTACTTCTTCGACACGGGCGTCTTCCAGGCCATCCGCCCGCGCGGCCCCCTGGACTCCGCCGAGGAGATCCGCGGCGGCGCGCTGGAGACGCTGGTAATGCAGCAGTTGCGGGCGGTGAACGAGTACGGAGACCTTGGCTATTCGCTCCACTACTGGCGGACGGCAACCGGCGACGAGGTGGACTTCGTGCTGTATGGCGAACGCGGCCTCGTGGCCGTCGAGGTCAAGATGGCACACACCGTACGCCCCGAGGACCTCCGAGCGCTGCGCCGGTTCCGGGAGAGCTACCCCCGGGCGAAGACGTTCTTCATCTACACGGGGTCTCGCCGAAGGCACGAGGCGGGGATCGAGATCATCCCCGCGGAGGAGGCCCTGCGCGGGCTCGACGCGCTGATCCGCTGACCGGGTGCGCCGGGCGCATCGAGCATGGAATCCCCTTCTCCAGGCCCGCGAAGGCGCGGGCCAGGCCCGTCGCGATCCAGCGGTGGGCCCGCCGAGGGAGGAGAGGCACGGACAGCCGGGTCAGCGAGGGGGGGCGGCGGGCGCGTCCGACGGGGTGAGCGGCTCAACGGCCTTGACCGCCGGCGCCGCGACCGCCCACTGCGTCTTCCGCTCCGTCGTCGCCTGCTCCTGGTTGCGCCTGGCCCTGGACAGATTTTCCTCGGCGATGTCCAGCTCCACCTGGGTGACGCCCGACTGCCGCCGGGCGTGATGTGCCCGGGCCGCCTCGCGGGCGCGCCGGCTGTTCTCCAACTCGGTGGTGGCCGCGATCTCCTTGGCCCAGGTGTCCTCCGCGGCGAGGAGCAGGTCGGAGGCCTTGACCAGCTTTGCCAGGATCTCCCGCTCCCGGGCCGTGGCCGCCAGGTGGACGTGGTAGCGCGCTCTGAAATCGTGGTAGCGGCGCTCGAAATCCTGGAACGTGGGGCGCCACTGCTCGCGGCTCGTGCCGGGCTCGAGGAGACCAGCGAGCACGCGGCCCTGGTCGAGAACGGCCTGGAACTGGCGCTCGAACTCGGCCCGCGCCTCGGCCGCCCAGTCCCGCGGCTTGAAGACCGTATCGATGGCAGCCCCGCGCTGTGGAGCCTCGGCAGCCGGCGGCTCCGAAGAGCCCGGAGGGGACCCCGGCCGTTCGGTGGGGACCTTCTCGAGCGCGATCAGTCGCGGGGGCTGCGCCAGCAGCGAGAGCAGGTAGGTGACAGGGACCGCAAAGTTGAGGTTCTGGCCCACACGGAAGCCCCCCACGGCCACGCCGATGACCTTGCCGTCCTGGGTGAGGATAGGACCGCCGCTGCTGCCCGGCGAGATGGGGGCGCTGATCTGGTAGAGCGTGCCCGTCTCCCCGGTGCGGATCCCGCTCACGAGGCCGGGCGTGAAGGTCCCCTCGAGCCCCTGGGGCGTCCCCACCGCGTAGATCTGCTCGCCCACGGCCACCTGGGCCGGATCCCCCAGGGGCAGGGGCCGGGCCTTCATGTGGGAGATCTTCACGAGGGCCAGGTCGTGCTGGAGGTCGATGCCCACCACCCCGACGATCTCGTGCTTCGCCTCCTGGCCGATGAACTTCACGTAGCCGCTCACGGCGCCCTGGATGACGTGGGCATTGGTGGCCACCACGTCCTCGCGCACGAAGAAGCCGCTGCCGAGATTCCTCGGCTCGCGCACGATCAGGTAGCCCCCGGACCGGCTGCTTTGCAGGCCGGCGCTCATGACCAGGGACACCACGGAGGGAAAGACGGACTTGGCCAGCTCGCGCGCCGTCTGGGCCGCGGCGGGCGGCGGCGCGACCAGGGGCAGGAGGAGCAGGAGGGGCAAGAGCCGGGAGCACCGGGCCAGTGGACGCATAGGGCTCCTTTCCCGATCCGCACCAGGCCGGTTAGGTGATGCGGCCAGGGTAGCACCTCCCGGTGCCGAAGGAAATCCCTGTCGGCCGCGCCGGAGCAACCCGGCTCCATCAGGCATTTGCCCTGAGGAGGAGCCGCGCATAGAACGCGATCACCTCGGCGAAGCTGGCCACGGCGATGCGCTCGTTCACGCCGTGGATCCGGCTCACGCCCTCCGGCCCGAGCCGGAGCGGCAGGAAGCGATAGGCCGCCTCGGCCACCGCCAGGTAGTGGCGGCTGTCGGTGCCCGCCACCATGAGCCCCGGGGCCACCACGGCATCCGGGCACACCTCGCGGACGGTCGCGGCAACCACGCGATACCCTGGCGACCCGGTTGACGCCACCGCGCTCGGCTCGAAGGCAAGCTGCGGGGTGACGGCAACCGCGGGATCCCCCAGCGCCTGCCGCACGCGCGCGGTGACCCCGGACAGGCTCTCGCCGGGCAGGATGCGCAGGTTCACCAGCGCCCGGGCCTCGGTGGGCAGGGCATTGTCCTTCTCGCCCGCGCGGAGCACCGTGACCGCCGCCGTGGTGCGGATCGCCGCGTTGGTCCCGGGCGCCTTCGCCAGGCGCCGGAGCACGAGGCGCTCGAAGAGCCAGAGGTTGGCGAAGATCAGCCGCCGGCCGAGAGACATGTGTCGCCCCGCCACGTCGAACAGCTCGCGGACGGGTGCCACCAGTCGCGCCGGCACGGGCTGCGCCTCGAGCCGCCGGATGGCCCGCGCGAGCCTTCCCGCGGCGGTGGACGCCGGCGGCATGGAGGCATGCCCGCCGGCCGCGCGCGCCACCAGCTCCAGGGTGAGGAACCCCTTCTCGGCCGTCCCGATCATCGCCACCGGCGCCGCGACATCCGGGATCAGCCCCTCGCCTACCACGAGCCCCTCGTCGAGGAGAAACTCGGCGGTGACGCCACGAGCCCGGAGGAGCGCGGCGATGTGAGCGGCGCCCTGCGCGCGATCTGGCAGGACCCGGAAGCGCCGGACCCGCATCTGCGCGAGCTGGGCCGGCTCGATTTCCTCCGCGAGGAGGGCGGTGGCGAGGAGTCCGTCCACGTCTTCAAGCATGCCCTGGTCCAGGAGGTCGCCTACGAGGGCCTCCCGCTGCCGCGGCGCCAGGCGCTTCACGCCGCCGCCGGGCCGCGCTCGAGTCGCTCCACGCCGACCGGCTCGACGAGGTCGCCGACCGGCTCGCATACCATTACTCGAGGGCCGAGGACGTCGAGAAGGCAGTCACCTACCTGACGCGCGGCGCCGACAGGGCGGCGCGTGTCCACGCCCATGCGGAGGCGCTCGCGGCCCTCGAGGAGGCCCTGGGGCACCTCGACCGCCATCCCGTCGAGGACGCGGACCGGCGCATCCTGTCCCTGGTTCTCCGTCAGGCGCACTCGCTCTAGGTCCTTGGGCGCTTCGCGGACATCCTCACCCTGCTCGCGCGGCACCGGGACCGCGTCGAGCGGCTCGACGAGCCGGCCCAGACCGGGCCGTACCACTTCCGGCTCGCTCACACCCACGGCTTTCTGGGGCACGCGGCGTTGACGGTGGAGCACGCGCGGCGAGCGCTCGCCGAGGCCGAGCGCTGCGGAGACGAGGAGACGATGGGCAAGGCCTGCTACGTGCTGGCCTACGGGTGCTTCTGGTCGGGGCGGCCCGCCGAGGGGGTGGAGCTCGCCCGGGCGGCCATCGCCCATCTCGGGCGAACCGCAGAGCAGTGGTGGCTCGGCCACGCCTGGTGGGTCCTGGGCGTCAACCACGCGACGCTGGGGCAGTTCGACGAGGCGATGGAGGCCGAGGCCCGGACGGCGGCCATCGGCGAGGCCATCGGCGATCAGCGGTTGCAGAGTGTGGCCGCCTCCGACCGCGGCGCCTTCCAGGTGATGCGGGGCGACTTCGAGGCGGGCCTCGAGGCGTGCCGGCGGGGACTGGCGCTGGCGCCGGACCCCGTCAGCGCCACCCTTTCCACGGGCGTGCTGGGCGGGGCCTATGTCGAGATGGGCGACTTCGCTCAGGGGATCCCGCTGCTGGAGCGCGCGGTCGAGGCCTACCAGCGCTTCCGGGTACGCCAGCTCGAGGGGTGGTTCACCGCGCTGCTCGCCGAGGCCCATCTGCAGCGCGGCGCTCTGGACCAGGCGCGCGCGCTCGCGACCGACGGGCTTCGCATCACCAGCGAGATCGGGTACCGCTATGGCGCCGGCTGGGCCCAGCGCATTCTCGGGCGCGTCGCGCTGGCCGCCCGGGACCTGGCGGAGGCGGAACGCCGGCTCGGCGAGGCCCACGACACCTTCTCCGCCATGGGGGCCCGCCACGAGGTCGCGCGCACCCATCTCGAGCAGGCGCGGTTGGCACACGCGCGCCATGACCTCGCTGGAGCGGAAGCGCATCTCGGCGAGGCGCTCACCGGCTTCACCGCCCTCGCAATGCCGCGCTACGCCGAGCGGGCGCAGCGGCTCGGCATGGACCTCGGCATCCCGCTGGCGGGCCAGCACAGCGACGACGAGCCACCCTGACCTCGCGGCACCTCGCGCGCCGTGGCAGGCGAGGAACTGGCGCCATTCCAGCACCAGCACGCGTCCCTCGATGGGCCACGCGTTTACCGCAGGTCCGTGTGGCTGCCGAGTCGTGCCAGGGAGAGTCTTCGCGGTGGGCGTGGACGAGGAGGTTCGTGTCGACCGCGATCACCCGCCGCGGGCCTCGTATGCCATCTCCCGGATGCGTTCCCAGGAGGCACCGGCGGCGCCGGGCTGAAGGCCGTTGCCCTTGAACGAGGCCTTTCGCAGCCGGAACGCGCCGGCGCGCTGGCGGCGCTCGGCCACGACCTTTCGCAGGCCTTGCTCGATGAGGACCTTGAGCGTCGTGCCTTCGCGGGCCGCGACCTTCCGAGCCTCTTCGAGGAGTGAGTCGGAAATCTCGACGGTGGTCTTCATGTGGGTGGATGTATCACCAGACCCATATAGCCGTCAATCCTCTAGATCGCGCTCGCCGCCGTGGAACACCCTGTATCGCAGTTCAACATCTGACGACAGCCCTTTCCCCGTCTGAACCGGTGAGGCCACTGCTTCCCCCCGATCCTCGCCGCCACCGGCAGTCGTCTCCGCCGGCGCTTGTGGTCGCTGCCAGCATGCCCTATCCTTCGCCACCGATGCGCCTGGCATGGGTGACCGACATTCACCTCAACTTCCTGACCGACCGTGCGGCGGAGGCATTCTGCGCCGAGATCGGGGAGACCGGGACGGATGCGATCCTCGTGGGCGGGGATATCGGCGAGGCGCCCAGCCTCCTCCGCTACCTCGATCTCCTCGAGGCGCGCATCGCGCGGCCCATCTACCTGGTCCTCGGCAACCACGACTTCTACGGCGGCAGCATCCAGGCGGTCCGCGCGGCGGTGTCCGGACGCTGCGCGGGCGCCCGGTGGCTGACCTGGCTGAATGAGCGCGACGTGATCGAGCTGACGGAGGACACGGGGCTCATCGGACACGATGGCTGGGCCGACGGGCGGCTCGGCACGGGACGCGGGTCTCGGGTCGAACTCAACGACTATCACCTCATCGAGGACTTCGATGGGGTGCCGCTGCCGGCACGGTTCGAGAGGCTGGGCGCCCTCGGGGACGAGGCCGCGGCACATGTCCGCCGCGTCTTGCCGCTCGCGCTCGGGCGGTTCCGGCGGCTGATCTTCCTCACGCATGTGCCGCCGTTCCGGGCCGCCTGCTGGCACGAGGGCCGCATCTCCGACGATGATTTCCTGCCGCACTTCACCTGCAAGGCCGTGGGCGACGTCTTGATCGACGCGATGCGGGCTCGGCCCGACCAGGAGCTGCTGGTCCTGTGCGGCCACACACATGGCTCGGGGGTCGTCAACGTGCTCCCGAACCTTCGGGTCCTCACGGGAGGCGCCGAGTACGGCCGCCCACGGATCCAGAGGCCACTCATCACCCTCTGACCGTCACCAGGAGCCCTCCTTGCCAGGCACCCTCACTTCTCCTGCGGCCGCCAGGTGGAAGAGGCGCAGGTTGGCCGCCCGTCACTCTCGACATGGCCGCGTAGTTCACCGCCAGCCCACCGTCCCGCCGGGGCCGTATCGAGACCGGCGCCGGACTGGACTTCACCCGGGGGCACTCACGCTGGCCCCGCTCGCCTCCACCCCCGGCGGCGGGCCGTCCCCGGCGATGCCGATGGCACAGGATGTCGAAATCGTCACCTGAGCTGACGCAGCACCGAAAGGATCCTGGACAGGCCAGGTCGATCTTCATCATCCTTCCCGACGTACTTGAAGCGGATGATGCTGTCCTTGTCCACGACCATCGTGGCCGGAGTCAGCCTGCGCTTCTCCTCGTCGTAGACACCGTACTCCTCCTGGACCTTTCGATTCGGCCCGGGAATGAGGCTGAAGGTGATCCCGAGGGCTTTGCGAGTCCGCCTCACGTCCGGCCGATTGCTGTTCGCGATGGCGACCACGTCGGCGTCGAGGGCCCTGATCTCATTGATGCGGGCCTGCAGCTCGCCGAGCTGCTGAAGGCATGGCTGTCAGCCGTGACCGAAGTAAAACACGAGGACAACCTTCTTGGCCCCCCTGAAGTCGCCCAGCCTCACCAGGCGATCGGTATCGTCGACGAGGGCGAAGTCCGGCGCGGCCACCTCCGCCTGGCTCGGTGCCCCGGCAGAGCCGAGAACCGCGAGGGCGACAGCCACAAGAACCGAGCCCCTCCTGACAGCGACCGTGCCTGCCATGTTCAACCCTCCCGGATCAACGCCGCTCCCTTGGCCGCCCCAGGAACCGATCGCACAGCGCACATGACGGGCCTCCTCGCGCGCCGACCGCGCCAGCCCGGCTGAGCGGCATGCTAGCTGCGGTTCAGGCGATGGTGTCCTTCCACCTATGGGCTGTCAAACGAAATCATCCGCCAGAGGTCCTCTTGGTTATTGCGTAGGCCTCGTATGATCTACGAACGTGTCAGGCAAGACCCGGCAGGAGGTCTCGCGGCGGCCGGCCCCGCGCCGTGCCGCCTCGCCCTGATCGCCCCCGCCCTGCCCCCCCCGTCCGGCCATCCGGCCCCCACGCGGGCGGGCGCCCCGAGGGGACGCAGCGCGCTCCGCCCGCACGCTCGACCACCGAGGGATCTGCCGATGGCACAGCGATGAAGGATGCCGGACCTGCGTCCCCGTCTCATTCCCCCGCCCCGTCAGTCCCCCGAAGCACGTACCACGCCCCCCGCCCGCTGCCGAGCCGGCGCAAGCGACCCCGCTCGACCAGCGAGCCGAGCGTCCGCCGCGCCCGGTCCCTCGAGATCCCACAGCCCGCCATGAGGTCCCCTCGACGCACCTCGCCACCGGCAGAGGCCAGGCGGAGGGCCTCGGCCTACTATCGCGTGAGCCTAGTCGTGGTCGCCGGCCCGGCCACGCCGTCGAGGCCGCCGGCAGGGGGCGCAGGCGCGTGGATGATCGATGCCCCGAATGCCCCCCCACCGGGGGCCCCGGCCAGCCCCTTGATTATGGTTGACGACCATAATGGCTCACGACCATAATTCTCGGCATGCGGTTCATCGATCGGGACCAGGAGCTGGAGGCGCTCCGCGCGACCCAGCGCCGCGCCGCCCGCCAGAGCCAGTTCACGCTGGTGCTCGGGCGCCGGCGCATGGGCAAGACGACGCTCGTCCGCGAGTTCCTCCGCGGCGTCCCCCGCGCCCTCTACTTCTTCGTCACCCGCAAGCGCGCCGAGGATCTTCGCGCCGAGTTCGCCGAGCTCCTCGCCGCCGTCCAGCCGGCCTTCCGCGGCGCCCGCCTGACCTGGGACGGCCTCATCCGCGCCTGCTTCGACGCGGCCCAGGACGCCCCCTTCACCGTGGTGTTCGACGAGTTCCAGAACTTCCGGTTCGTCGACCCGAGCGTCTTCTCCATCCTCCAGAAGCACTGGGACTTGCTCCACCAGGAGCGCCGGGTCCATCTCATCGCCGTGGGCTCGGTCACGAGCCTCATGGAGCGGATCTTCACCGGGGCCCGGGAGCCTCTGGCCCGCCGGGCCACGGCGCAGCTCCGCGTCGAGCCGTTCCCCCCCGACGTGATCGAGGGCCTCCTCGCGCAACACGACCGACGGGGCCTGCGGGAGCTCGTGCGCCACTGGACCGTCTTCGGCGGCTGTCCCAAGTACTACTCGCTGGCCAGCGACGCCGATCTCCTGGGCCAGGACCCGCTGACCGCGATCGAGGCCCTCATCCTCCGGCCCGATGCGCTGCTCCGGGACGAGGGCAGGAGCCTGCTGATCGAGGAGTTCGCGCGTGAGCACACCACCGCCTTCTCGATCCTCCGGGCGATCGCCGCCGGGCGGGTGCAGCTCCAGGAGATGTCCGACGTCACCGGCATCCCCGCCACCGCCCTGCCGAAGGACCTGCGGCGGCTCCAGGACGAGTTCCAGCTCGTGGAGCGCGAGCTCCCGCTCGGCGATGCCGGGGGTCGGCTCGGCCGGTATGCCGTCCGCGACCCGTTCCTCACGTTCTGGTTCCGGTACGTGTATCCCCACCAGAGCCAGCTCGAAGCCGGCCGGCACGACCGGGTCCTGACCTTCATCCGCCGCGATCTACCAACCCTCGAGGGCCGGACATACGAGACCCTCATTCATCGAGGCATTCGGGAGGGAGACGAGCGCCTTCGCCTGCCCTTCGATCCGGATGCCGTGGGTCGCTGGTGGAATCGCCAGGGCGTGGAGATCGACGTCGTGGCGCGCTCCGGGAAGGGGACCGAGGCCTTCTTCGGCGAGTGTCGCCTCAGCGCCGGCAAGGTTGACCGGGCTCTGCTGCACGGCCTTCGCCAGAAGGCGGCGCAGGTCCCGTGGGCTCGCGCCGGAAAGAAGGCTCACTACGGGATCTTCACCATCGGCCGGGTGAGCCCCACGATCCGCGCTGAGGCCAAGGCCCTCGACATCACCCTCTGGGAGCTGTGACGGCGCCTCCTGCCTTTCCCTCTCCCCTGTCCTCACGTCCTCGCCAAGCCCATCCACGCCCCCCCCCGGTGTCGGCCGGGTACACGTAGTTGCCGAGGGGACGGCCGCAGAAGAGGAGTCCGGACGAGGTAGTCGATGGCGTAGATCCGCCGGGCGCACCACCCGGGCTTGACCCCGTCCAGCGTCGCGGCGCGCCGATCCGACACGATCGGCGCTCGCGGCTCACCGCGTGCAAGAACGCCAGCGTGCCGGAGCGGCTCCCGCATGACTTCCGGCACACGGCGGTCAGGAACCTGGAGCGCGCCGGCGTGCCCCGGGCGCGCGCCATGAAGCTGGTCGGGCACAGGACCGAGGCCATCTACCGGCGCTACGCCATCGCCGACGAGCGCAGGCTCCGCGAGGGCGCCGACATGCCGCTCGAGGGCAGGAGCGTCGCGGAGGTGTGCGAAATGATGGCGAGGGACATGCAGGCTGAACAGGAAGGCGCCGGTGGTCGCCGGCACGTACTGGAGCCCCCAGAAGAGCGCACCGTTACTCAAAGGGTAGGCGCAGAGCCCCATCAGGAACAGCTGCCACCAGTGGCCGGGGGCGGGGTTTCGCGCGAGCCCGCCGTTCAGGGCCATCGCCGGCAGGAGCAGCAGGAAGGCGGCGAAATAACGCAAGCCCGCCAGGGTCAGCGGCGGCATGTGGGCCAAGCCGACCTTGATGATCACGAAGGAGGATGCCCAGATGGCGCTGACGAGCAGCGCCTCACCGATGGCCAGCAGGCGCGTCCAGCCTGGGCGCCGCGCTGGCCACCCTCTTCGTGGCCCGGCTGCACTTCGAGGAGAACAGGCCGGTCTACGGCCTCAACACCTTCGGCCAGCCTCGCACCGGCGACCGCGCCTTTGCGCGCGCCTTCGACGCGGACAGCCGCGATCTCACGTTCCGCTTCGTCAACACCTCCGACGCCGTGCCGCGCGTGCCTCCGCGCGTGGGCCTCGACAGCCACGAGGGCACCTTCCTCTGCTTCGACGAGCCCCGCACGCTGCGCAGCGATCCCGGCTTCTAGTTCCCGCGGCTCGACGCGCTCCAGAGCGCGGTGGACGATTGCCGCAACCTCAGCCCCCGCCCGATCAAGGACCACGCTGACGCTCGGCACGTTCGCGCCGAGCTGCCCGCGCGGTGAAAGGCAACCCGGTGCCCCTTGATCTCCGGTCTCCGCGGGCGTAGCCTTCGTGAGCGCAGGCACGCTGGTTCCAGCGTCCGTCCTATGCGGTTCCCGGTCACCAGGAAGGAGTGCGACCATGGCGGACCTCAAGGGCATCGACACGATCTTGAGCCAGGCGGTGGGAGCGAGGAGCGTCCCGGGGGTGGTCGCCGCCGCGGCCACCGACCGCGGGGTCGTCTACGAGGGCGCATTCGGCCAGCGCGAGGTCGGCAAGCCGGCGCCGATGACCCTCGACACGGTGGTCTGGATCGCCTCGATGACCAAGGCGATCACCGCGACGGCGGCCATGCAGCTCGTGGAGCGCGGCAAGCTGAGCCTCGAGCGCCCGGCCGGCGAGGTGGTCCCGGAGATCGGGGCGGCCAAGGTCCTGGAGGGCTTCGACGCCGCCGGCCAGCCGCGCCTCCGGGCTCCCAAGCGTCCGATCACCCTCCGCGACCTGCTCACCCACACCGCGGGCTTCAGCTACGAGATCTGGAACACGTCCATCGCCCAGTTCCAGCAGGTCACCGGCACGCCGGGGATCACCACGTGCACGAACGCGGCGCTCGGCACGCCGCTGGTGTTCGATCCGGGAGACAAGTGGGAGTACGGCATCAACATCGACTGGGTCGGGAAGATGGTCGAGGCCAGGAGCGGCCAGAAGCTCGACCGCTATTTCCAGGACAACATCTTCGGGCCGCTCGGCATGACGGACACCTCCTTCAAGCTCTCGGCGTCCCAGCGCGGCCGCCTGGCCAGCGTGCACCAGCGCGGCGCGGACGGGGCGCTGGCCCCGATCGAGTTCGGCCTGCCGGAGAACCCCGAGTTCCTGATGGGAGGCGGCGGCCTCTACGGGACCGCCGGCGACTACCTGACCTTCTGCCGGATGATCCTGCAGGATGGCGCGCTCAACGGCGCCCAGGTGCTGCGGAGGGATACGGTCGCGCTGATGGCGCAGAACCACATCGGCGCGCTCGAGATCGGCGTGTTCAAGACCGCGATCCCGCCCCTCTCGAACGACGTGGAGCTCTTCCCGGGCATGAGCAAGAAATGGGGTCTCAGCTTCCTGATCAACACCCAGACGGCCCCCACCGGCCGCTCCGCGAACTCCCTCGCCTGGGCCGGCCTCGCCAACACCTACTTCTGGATCGATCGTGCCAAGCGCGTGTGCGGCGTCTTCCTCTCGCAGCTGTTTCCGTTCTACGATGGCATCGCGATCGATCTGTTCGGGAAGTTCGAGACCGCGGTCTACCGCGGAATCTAGCCGCGGTCTCTCTCGACGCCTGACCATCCGGCCGCCGCCTGCCCGGGGCCCCACCGCTCTGCCCGCTCCTTGACGACGACCCCGTGGCCGAACGCGATGGCTCAGGCTCCGAAGGGGGAAATACCCGAAGGCCTTCTTGCTTCGCGCGCAGACGGCGACGGGCCAGAAGCTTTGAGGGATCTCCTGGAGTCATCGGCGTCGCCCCACCCCTCTCGAACCGCGGGCGAACGTACAGCGGCTCCTGGGGGCCGGCTGCGCGTCCTCGCCACCGTCCAGGACCCGCTCGCCGTGCAGGCCCCCTGCTCGCCCCCCTCGGTCGCTCGGGTGCTGCCGAGCCTCCTGGCTCGGCCCCACCTGGCCCCGCTGCCCTCGCGTCGCCCCTTCCCGCGCCGATCGGATGGGCCGTCCCGCCGAGCCCCGGCCCCCCCCGGCGCCGGCGCCGCGGCGTGACGGCGTGGCGCGAGACTGACTGGACCAGGGCGAGGTCGAGGGCGTCACCGCCCTGCGCAAGGCGGGGCTCAAGCGAGGGGGCGGGGGAGCGGGCCTTTGTCATCGCTGTGAAACATGGTAGCTCTTGCCCGTGAAGACCCTCACGATCCGCGACTGCGGCAGCGGTGGCCGAGAGCGGAAGCCATGCTCGCGCACGAGGCCGAGATCATCATTACCCGCGACGGCAAGGCCGTGGCCAAGCTGGTGCGCGTGCGGGAGCCGTCATCGCGTCCCAAGCGCTTCGATCCGCGCGCCCACGCCCGCTGGCAGGACAAGGTGAACCGAGGCGGGTTGGTCCGGCTCGTCGATGAGTTCTTGACGCCGGATCGGGCGGCCCGCTGACCGACCGCCGGTGTTCTACGATGAAGTGGTAGGCGGGGCGAGGATTGAACTCGCGACCCCGGCCTTGTAAGTCCGTCCGGGGGCATTCCACCGTGAATCACCGGGAGTGAGCGCGAGCGAGAAACAACGAGAGGCGCCGGAGGGTTACGCAGCGTTCCGAGAGTTGGCAGCGTGATTGCTCGCGAGCGCGAGTGAGAGCGCGAAGTGGCACTATTTCGGCACCGGCTCGCCCTCCTCGGTTTACTGGCCCACTGCTCATGGCGCCGTGAGCACCCCGCTCCGGTAGGCCCTCGGGACTCGCTGCCCCTCGACGACGAGCGGCAGGACGCCGAGCTCGAGGGCCAGCGCGCCCCTGAAGGCTCGTCGGCCGATCACGGGATCACGGGATCCGCCCGCCGCAGCACGGACGGACGAGGGGCTCACTTCATCTGCGTCTTGTAGAATTGCACGAGCCCCAGGATATCCTGCCAGACCAGCCGGCCAATCGGTCCCGAGCTGAATTGCGACACGACGATGGTCTTGTCCGGCTTCACGACGAAGCCGGTGGACTGGAAGATGCCGCGCCGCTCCTCGTAGAACGCCCCGAACGTCGCCGCGGTCTCCTCGAGCGGGAGCCCGTGGCCCACGGGGAATGTGAGCGAGTGCTCGGCGACCGTCTCCTTGGCCTTGTCCAGAGGGTCGGTGGAGGCGGCCACCACCGTGATCCCGGCCTCCTGGAGCTTGGCCTGGGCCCGCTCGAAAGCAGCCAACTGCTGCTTGCAGTACGGTCACCAGTGGGCACGGTAGAGCAAGAGCACGCCCCAGCCCTCGCCGAACCGGTCGGGCACCGTGATGCGCCCGTGCGCCACGGTCTCCATCGACACCGCGGGCAGCCTCTCGCCGCTGTCCAGAAGCCTCGTGCCTGCTCGTGTCATTGTCCACTCCTCCCTTCCCGGCTCACTGCTCGGGCCCATCGCTGGTCCACGCCACACTCCTTAGACGCCAGGCCCCCGGCGCCGGATTCCCGCTGGACCTCTGGCGCTCAGGCGCAGCCAGCGTAAGACCCCTCGCCGCTCAACGGTAATCCGCAAGTCCTTGCGTGTCCTGGGCCATCGAGCCGCCACCGACGGGACGGGCTATGGCCCAACGCCCTGCGCCGGTGACGGCTCGGATCGACCTGATCCGGGTGATGGAGCTGTTGCAGATGCACCTCACGAGCACGGTGTGCCGCACGGTCTTCCGCCACATGCGCATCAGCGAGTGCCAGCGGGTACGGACCCTGGAGGCGTTGGTGCGCTTCTGGACGGTTACGCGGCGATGCGCGCGGCTCTGCGGGCCCGGACTATCCAGTCGACCGCGGATCGAAGTCTGGCTGGAGCTGCAGGGCATCGGCGATCTTGGTCACTGTATTGAAGAGCTGAACCACCTCGATGGCTTCCGTGAGCGCGCGGTCAGACAGCCCAAGCCGACGCGCTTCGCGAAGGTGAAAGTCGACGCCATAGTCCGACTTGCCGGTCATCGAGGCAGCCAGCGCGAGGATCTCCTTCATGAGACGGTCGAGGGCCCGGTCGGCGAAGGCCTCCCGCGTCGCGCCCCAGTAGTCCTGGAGGTATCCGACGTCGCGGCCCATCCACCGGAACACGGCCGGGGGCCGATCCATGGCATAGAAGCCGGCGATGTCATCGAACACCGCCTTGAGCTCGGGAGGGGCGTCGGCTGGATCGGGGAGCGGGAG
>MGBV01000114.1 GCA_001788415.1 Candidatus Rokubacteria bacterium GWC2_70_16
TGCTCTCCGCCTGGGCCATCCGAAGGAGGCGAACACGGCGCCACGCCGGGCGGCCATGCGAACGCGATGGCGGGGATGGCGTACAACTACTTCACCATCAACGGCAAGGCGTATCCGGACACGCCGGAGTGGACGGTCAAGCGGGGCGAGGTCGTGCGGGTGCGGATCGCCAACGTGTCGAACCTCATCCATCCCATGCACCTGCACGGGCACGACTTCGCGGTCCTGGCCAAGGACGGCGAACCGCTGAAGAACCCCCAGCCGATGAACACCGTGAACGTGGCGCCGGGAGAGACCTATGACATCGCCTTCGTCGCGAACAACCCCGGCGCATGGGTGTTCCACTGCCACGAGCTCCACCACACCATGAACGGCTCGAGCCAGCCCGGCGGCCTGATCCAGATCATCCGCTACGAAGGTGGGCCGCCGCCCGCTCAGCCGAGCACGCTTCCACGGCCGGCGCCCCCGTCCGGGGGCGGAGGCCACGGCCGCGGTCACTGATGGCGCCCACCGCGCCTCCCGCCCTGCGGACGGGCCGCGTCAGTGCCGTCGTGTGCGCGGTGATCGTGAGTGGCTCTCTCCATGGGCTGTCGCACCCCGGCGCCTCCGCGCGCTCGCCGGCGGTGACCGCCCCGCCCCTCGCCGCCGATGTGACGGGCGTCATACCGCATCCCGCCGGCCTCACCTCACGATGTCGCTGAGAGGCCGGCGGCGCCGCCCCAGTGGGACCGAGGTGCCACAGGAGCCCTGCGAGGGGTTGCCGCGAAGCCGGTGCAAGTGCGTGAAAAGGATTGGTGCGGCCCCCTGGCGATCGAGGGCATGAACCCTGCAGGGGCTCCTCAGGGTTACGGACCCCTGGACGAGGAGGGTGCGATGGAGCGACGGCGGTTTCTCCAGATGGCGGCCATGGCGGGGCTCGGGAGCGTGGCGACTCCGGGCGAGCTGCTGGCGCAGTACCGATTCCTCGACCCGGTGCGCGTGGAGAATCCGCTGGCCGCGTATCCCAACCGGGACTGGGAGCGGATCTACCGGGACATCTTCCGCCACGACCGCACCTTCACCTTCCTCTGCGCTCCGAACGACACGCACAACTGCCTCCTCAGGGGATTCGTCAAGAACAACGTCCTCGTCCGGATCGAGCCGACGTATGGCTACGGCAAGGCGACGGACCTCTCCGGCAACCGCGCCTCCGCGCGCTGGGACCCGCGCTGCTGCCAGAAGGGGCTCGTCCTCGGCCGGCGCCTCTACGGCGACCGGCGGGTCAAGGGCGCCTTCGTGCGCAAGGGCTTCAAGGAGTGGGTGGAGCGCGGCTTCCCGCGCGATCCCGGGACGGGGCGGGCCCCGGCCGAGCTGACGAAGCGCGGCTGGGACAGCTTCGTGCGCCTGCCCTACGCCGAGGCCTACGCGCTGCACGCCAGGGCGCTGGACAACATCGCGCGCACCTACAACGCCGAGCAGGGCAAGCGCTACCTCTTGGCCCAGGGCTACGACCCGGCGATGGTGGACGTGGCCGGCGGGGCGGGCGTGCGCGTGATGAAGTTCCGCGGCGGGATGGGGAAGCTCGGCATCACGCGCATCATCGGGACCTATCGCGCGGGCAACATGATGGCGCTGCTGGACTCCCATGTCCGCGGGGTGGGACCCGACAAGGCCGTGGGCGGCACGGCCTGGGACTCGTACTCCTGGCACACCGACCTTCCGCCCGGGCACCCCATGGTCACCGGCGACCAGACCTCGGACTGGGAGCTCTTCGCCGCCGAGCACGCCAACCTCATCATCGTCTGGGGCATGAACTGGATCACGACGAAGATGCCCGACAGCCATTGGCTCACCGAGGCGCGGCTGAAGGGCACCAAGGTCGTCGTCCTCACGGTGGAATACAGCGCCACCGCCAACAAGGGCGACGAGGTGATCGTCATCCGCCCCGGGACCGACCCGGCCTTCGCGCTGGGGCTCGCCTCCGTCATCGTGAGCGAGAAGCGCTACGACGCGGACTTCGTGAAGCGCTTCACCGACCTGCCCCGGCTGATCCGGATGGACAACCTCCAGCCGCTCCTGGCGAAGGACGTCTTCCCCGGCCACAAGGAGTCGGAGCTGGCCAACTGGGTGGGGATTCTCAAGCCGGGCCAGCGCGTCGAGCCGACGCCGCTGCAGAACGGGATGCTGATCCCCGAGGCCATGCGGGGGGAGTTCGCGGACTTCGTGATGTGGGATGCGCGCGCCGGCAAGCCCGTGGCGGTGAGCCGCGACCACGTGGGAGAGCACTTCGCGCGGACCGGGATCGACCCGGCGCTGGAAGGGGCCTTCGAGGTGCCCCTGGCCGACGGCAGCCGCGTGCAGGCCAGGACCACCTTCGACCTGACCCGGCAGTATCTCACCGAGACCATGACGCCGGAGGCCGTGTCGAAGATCACCTGGGCCCCGGTCCCGGCCATCGTATCGCTGGCCCGCCAGATCGCGGCCAATCCCGGCAAGACCCTCTTCCCGGTGGGCATGGGCCCCAACCAGTTCTTCAACAACGACCTCAAGGACCGCGGCATCTTCCTGGTGGCGGCGCTCACGGGCAACATCGGCCGCCCCGGCGGCAACGTCGGCTCCTACGCGGGCAATTACCGGACGTCTCTCTTCTCCGGCCTGCCGCTCTACGTGTCGGAGGACCCGTTCAACGCCCAGCTCGCGGCCGACGGCCCGGTGAGCGTCAAGGGCTACACCCGCTACGAGTCGCTCCACTACTACGCGGCGGGCGAGGTGATCCACCGGGAAGGGACGAAGCAGTTCACCACCGGGGGGCACGTGCCGGCGCCCACCAAGGCCATCTGGCTCAGCAACTCGAACTCGCAGATCGCGAACACGAAGTACCACTACAACGTGGTCTTCAACACGCTCCCGCGCCAGGAATGCGTGGTCGTCAACGAGTGGTGGTGGTCGGGTTCCTGCGAGTACGCCGACATCGTCTACGGCGTGGATTCCTGGATGGAGTTCAAGTACCCCGACATGACGGCCTCCAACACCAACCCGTTCCTGCAGGTCTTTCCGCGGACGCCGCTGCGCCGGAACTTCGGCACCGTCAGCGACCTGGACACCTACGCGGGGGTGGCCGCCGCCCTGGCCAGGCTGACGGGGGACCGGCGGTTCTCGGATTACTGGAAGTTCGTCACCGACAACCGCCTGGAGGTGTATCTGCAGCGCGTGCTGGACGCCAGCGCCCCCACCAAGGGGTACAGCATCCGCGACCTGGAGGCCCTGGCCGCCCAGGGGATCCCCGCGCTCATGAACACGCGCACCTACCCGCGCACCTTCTCCTGGGAGCAGGTGCACGAGTCCAAGCCCTGGTACACCAAGACCGGCCGGCTGGAGTTCTACCGTCCCGAGCCGGAATTCATCGAGGCGGGGGAGAACATGGTCGTCTACCGCGAGCCGGTGGACTCGACCTTCTACGATCCCAACGCGATCGTGGCCCGGGCGCACCCGGCGATCCGACCCATGACGCCCGAGCAGTACGGCTTCGACCGCGCCAAGCGCGACTGGTCCGCGCGCCAGGGGCGCAACGTGGTGCTCACGCCGGAGGAGCTCCTGGCGACCCAGCACCCGCGGCTGGCCGCGGGCTACCGGAGCGTCTTCCACACGCCGAAGTACCGCCACGGCTCCCACACGACGCCCATCGACACGGACATCATGTCGAACTTCTTCGGCCCCTTCGGCGACATGTACCGCCGCGACCGCCGGGCGCCGCATGTGGGCGAGGCCTACCTGGACATCAGCCCCGAGGACGCCCGCGCCATGGGCGTCAACGACGGCGACTACGTCTACGTGGACGGCGACCCGGACGACAACCCCTTCAAGGGCTGGAACGACAAGGGCCGTGAGGCCGAGTACCACGTGGCCCGGCTCCTCTGCCGCGCCCGCTACTATCCCGGCACGCCGAAGGGCATCATGCGCATGTGGCACAACGGCTACATGGCGACGCCGGGCTCCGTCAGGGGCCACGAGACGCGCCCGGACGGCCTGGCCAAGAACACCGAGACCAACTACCAGTCCTTCTTCCGCTACGGCTCCCACCAGAGCCTGACCCGGTCGTGGCTCAAGCCCACCCACCAGACCCAGGGCCTGGTGACGCGGCGGAACTTCAGCCACGAGGTGACCCGGGGTTTCCAGGCCGATGTGCACTGCGTCACGGGGGCCCCGCGCGAGGCCATGTGCCGCGTGCTCAAGGCCGAGGACGGGGGCATCGGCGGCAAGGGGCTCTGGCGGCCGGTGACGCTGGGCCTGCGGCCCACCAACGAGAGCGCGGCCATGAAGCAGTACCTCGGCGGCGCCTTCATCGTCCGCAAAGCCTGACCAGGAGGCCCGCGATGGCCAAGGTCCACAACTGGCAGATCGGGCGCGAGATGGACTACCCGTACGAGGGGCGGCGCCCCGAGAAGCAGTTCGCCATGATCTTCGACACGAACAAGTGCATCGCCTGCCAGACCTGCACCGTGGCGTGCAAGACCACGTGGACGACGGGCCGCGGTCAGGAGTACATGTACTGGAACAACGTCGAGACCAAGCCCTACGGCTACTACCCGCTGGGCTGGGACGTGACCATCCTCGACAAGCTGGGCGTCCAGGAGATGGACGGCCCCGTCTACCGGGGCAAGACGCTCTTCGACGCCGCGCCGACGGGCGAGATCCTCCTCGGCTACCTGCCGGAGGACATCGACTACGCGCACCCGAACATCGGCGAGGACGACTCCACCGGGCTCATGCCCCAGGGGGCGCACCTCACGCTGCCCCACCTGCAGTGGATGTTCTACCTCCCGCGGATCTGCAACCACTGCACCTACCCGGCTTGTCTCTCGGCCTGCCCGCGCCAGTCCATCTACAAGCGCCCCGAGGACGGCATCGTGCTGCTGGACCAGAGCCGGTGCCGGGGCTACCGCGAGTGCGTGCGCGGCTGCCCGTACAAGAAGGTCTACTTCAACGCCCAGACGCGGGTCAGCGAGAAGTGCATCGGCTGCTATCCGGCGGTGGAGGGGGGACGGCAGACCCAGTGCACCATCACCTGCATCGGGAAGATCCGGATCCAGGGCTTCCTCAACGCCCCCGACAAGGTGGACGAGGACAATCCCCTCGACTACCTGGTCCACGTCAAGAAGATCGCCCGGCCGCTCTACCCGCAGTTCGGGCTCGAGCCGAACACGTATTACATCCCGCCGATCCACGTGCCAGCCGCCTACCTGCGCCAGATGTTCGGCTGGGGAGTCGAGCAGGCCACCGACATGTACCGGCAGGTCGCCATGGACCGGAAGCTGCTCGGCGCGCTCACGCTCTTCGGTGCCACCCCGGAGATCGCGCAGCACTTCCGCGTGGACGGGGACTCGGTGGTCGGCTACGACGCCAAGCAGTCCGAGATCGCGCGGGTGCCGCTCAAGGAGCCCGTGGTGATTCGGGAGGTCTACGACCCCAAGCACCGGGCGTTCCGGACGAACATCACGTAAGGGAGACAGCTCCATGCGCGCTCGCCTGTCCGCTGCCGTCCTCTCCGCGCTCGTGCTCTGGGGTGGGGGCGCCGAGGCCCAGGCCCCCCTGACCGCGGTGCGGGTGCCCGGCGCCGGCCCCATCACCGACCTCGCCGCCCCGGCCTGGAAGCAGGCGCGCCCCGTGAAGGTCGTGATGCTGCCGCAGACCGTCACCTCCCCGCAGAAGCCC
>MGBV01000115.1:0-5719 GCA_001788415.1 Candidatus Rokubacteria bacterium GWC2_70_16
GAGCTTGATCATCAGGACCCGCAGGTCGCGGGCCATGGCGACGAGCATCTTGCGGAAGTTCTCGGCCTGGCGCTCCTCGCGCGAGGAGAAGGCCAGCTTGCCGATCTTGCTGACGCCGTCCACCAGGTCGGCGATCTCGTGGCCGAACTCCCGCTCGAGCTCCGCCTTGGTGGTCTGGGTGTCCTCCAGGACGTCGTGGAGCAGGCCGGCGGTCACGGTGGTCACGTCCATCTTGAAGGCCACGAGGAGCCCGGCGACTTCCAGGGGATGCGAGAGGTACGGCTCACCGGAGGCGCGCTGCTGCCCCTGGTGGGACTGCTCGGAGAAGCGGTAGGCGCGGCTGACCAGGTCCAGGTCGGCCCCGGGCTGGTACTTCGGGATCTCCTCGATCAGGCTCGCGAGCTCGGTCAACCCAAGTCCCCCTCAGGTTGACCTACGACTTTGCCACTGAAATCAGGCTTTTGCTACGAGTTTCTTCCTCGCCTGACCGCGCCCCTCCATCCAGCCGGTCCACTCCACGATGAGGGAGCCGGCAATGTAGACGGTGGAGTAGGTCCCGGTGATGACGCCCACCGTGAGCACAAAGGCCAGATCTTCCAGCACCTTGCCCCCGAAGAGGTACAGCACGACCGTGGAGAAGAACACGGTGAGGGCCGTGAGCACGGTGCGCGAGAGCGTCTGGTTGATCGCCGCGTTGATCTGGGTCGCGAAGGGCTGGCCCCTGCGCAACCCCTTGCCCCGGTTCTCCCGGACCCGGTCGTAGGCCACGATGGTGTCGTTGACGGAATACCCGATGATCGTGAGGAGCGCGGCCAGCACGGGCAGCGACATCTCGCGGTTGGTCAGCGACATGGCGCCCAGGCAGACCAGCACGTCGTGGATGATGGCCGCGATGGACGCGAACCCGCCCTTGAGATCGAAGCGGATGGCGATGTAGATCAGGATGCCGGCCATGCTCCAGAGGACAGCGTAGAGCGCCTGCACCTGCAGGTCGCGCCCCACCTGCGGGCCCACGAACTCGACCCGCCGGACCTCGGCCTTGCCGAGCGCGGCGTCGGCGGCCAGCGCCTCCTGCACCCGGCGGGTCACCGCCTCGGCGGAGGTCTCGGCCAGGGGAAGGCGCAGGATGAACTCGCGGGGATCGCCGAACTCCTGGATGACGCTCTCGCCCATCTGGATCCGCTCGAGGCTCGTGCGGATCCGCTCCACCAGCACGGCCCGCTCGAAGCGCACCTGGATGAGGGTGCCGCCGGAGAAGTCGATGCCGTAGCGGAGGCCGCCCTTGGCCACCATGGAGCCCAGCCCGATGAGGATGAACACCACGGAGGCCAGGTAGGCCCAGCGCCGCCTGCCGATGAAGTCGAACTGCGGATCGACGAAGATCTGGAGCATGCCCGTCCCCGGTCAGATCGAGACCGACACGACCTTGCGGGAGGCCGTGTAGATCAGGTCGAAGAGCAGCCGGGTGAAGAAGACAGCCGTGAACAGGCTCGCCACGATGCCGATCATCAGGGTCACGGCGAAGCCCTTCACCGGGCCGGTCCCGAACTGGTAGAGGATGAGGCCGGACACCAGCACGGTCACGTGGGTGTCCACCACGGTCTTGAAGGCCCGCGAGAAGCCCGCGTCGATCGCCGCGCGCACCGTCTTGCCGCTGCGCAGCTCCTCCCGGACGCGCTCGAAGATGAGGATGTTGGTGTCCACGGCCATTCCCACGGTGAGGGCGATGCCGGCGATGCCCGGCAGCGTCAGCGTCGCGTGGAAGCCGGCCATGACCGCCATGAGCACCAGCAGGTTCAGCCCGAGGGCGACGTTGGCGATGAGGCCCGAGAGCCGGTAGTAGACGAGCATGAAGAGGCACACCAGCGCCGTGGAGGCCAGGATGGCGATGATGCCCTGCCGGATGGAGTCGGCCCCCAGCGACGGCCCCACCGTGCGCTCCTCCAGCACCTGCACCGGCGCCGGCAGCGCGCCCGCCCGGAGCACGATGGCGAGGTCCGTCGCCTCCTCCGTCGTGAAGCCGCCCGTGATCTGCGCCTGTCCGGACGGGATCCGCTCCCGGATCACCGGCGCCGAGTGCACGTTGCCGTCGAGGATGATGGCCAGGCGCTTGTTCACGTTGGCCTCGGTCAGCTCGGCAAAGGCCCGGGCCCCCGCCGCGTTGAACTCCACCGAGACGTACGGCTCGCTCGTGTTCTGGTCGATGGAGACCCGGGCCGTCGAGAGATCGGCGCCGGTGAGCAGCGTCTTCTTCTGGATCACGAAGGGGAGGCGGTGCTCCTGCTTGGTCTCCTTGTCCACGCGCTTCTGGTAGAGGATCTCGGAGCCGTCGGGCAGCTTCCCGGCCAGGGCCTCCTCCACCGGGGTGCGCTCGTCGAGCAGCTTGAATTCCAGCAGCGCCGTCTTCCCGATCAAGGCCTTGGCCCGCTCGGGGTCCTGGACGCCGGGGAGCTGGATCAGGATCCGGTTCTCGCCCTGCTGCTGGATCGAGGGCTCCGCGACGCCGAACTGGTCCACGCGGTTCCGGATGGTCTCGAGCCCCTGGCGCACCGCCAGGTCACGCAGCGCGGCGCCCTCCCTGGCCCGCAGCAGGAGGACCACGCGGCCTGCGGCCTGATCGGCCTCCTTCGTCTCGAAGATGGCCAGCTCGCCGAAGGTGGGCTGGGCGGCGGCCCAGGTCCCGGGAGAGGCCAGCTCCACCACGAGCTCGGTGGCCCCGCGGCGCTGGATGTCCTTCACGGCGATGCCCTTCCGCTCGAGGGAGGCCCGGAGCCCGCTCCCGGCGCGCTCCACCTGGGCTTCGATCGCCTTGTCGAGGTCCACACCGAGAACGAGGTGGATGCCGCCCTGGAGGTCGAGCCCGAGGTTCAGCGTGGACGGCAGGATCCCGCCGCGGCGCCCCGGCGCGGCAGGCCCGTAGAGATACTCCCGCACGACGGGGGGCGGGTACAGGTAGAGGAGGGACCCCAGGAAGACGGCGGCGACGATGCCGATGCGCAGCCAGAGATGCCGCCGCATCAGGCGGCGCCCTCCCTCTCCCCGGCGGCCGGCACGATGCGGCCGATGGCCCCCCGGTCGAACTGGAGCTTGACCTGGTCGGACACCTTCAGTGTCACCGTGTGCTCGTCCAGGCCTACCACGGTGCCGTGCATCCCGCTCGAGGTCACGACACGGTCGCCCTTCTTGACGGTCCGGAGCAGGGCCTCCCGCTCCCGCTTCTGCTTCTGCTGCGGGCGGATGAGGAGGAAGTAGAAGATCGCGAAGATGGCCGCGAAGAAGACGACCTGGGTCATCACCGAGCCGACGCCGCTGCCACTCGGGGACTGCGCCGCCGCATACGCCAGATCCACCATAGAGCCTCAGGCCTCCGTGTCTGTCGTGCTGTCCGCCGAACCGCCCTGGGATTCTACCCCATAACGGTCCAGAAACCGAGAGCGGAATGCCCCGAACTCGCCTGCGGCGAGGGCCCGGCGCATGGCCGCCATGAGCCCGAGATAGAACGTCACGTTGTGCAGCGAGAGGAGCCGGTAGGCGAGGAGCTCCCGGGCCATGAACAGGTGCCGGAGATAGGCGCGCGAGAAGCCGCGGCAGCCCTCGCACGGGCACCCGGCCTCAAGCGGCGCGGGATCGCGCGCGTAACGCGCGTGGCTGATGGTGAGGGGGCCGCCGGCGGTGAAGACCTGGCCGTTGCGCGCATTGCGCGTGGGCAGGACGCAGTCGAAGAGGTCCACGCCCCGCGCGACGGCCTCGACCAGATCCGGGGGCTTGCCCACGCCCATGAGGTATCGCGGCTGGGCGGCGGGCAGCAGCCCGGCCACGAGCGCGGCGATCTCGTACATGCGCTCGGTCGGCTCGCCGACGGCTAGCCCGCCGATGGCGTAGCCGTCGAGCCCGAAGGCCACCGTGCCCTCCACCGCGCGCCGCCTGAGGTCGTCGAAGGTCCCGCCCTGGACGATGCCGAAGAGCGCCTGGCTGCCGTCCCCCTGGCGATGGGCGGCGACGGAGCGGGCCAGCCAGCGCAGGGTGAGCCCCAGGGACTGCTCGGTGGCGGCGGAGGTGGCGGGCTGGGCGAGGCACTCGTCGAGCGGGTGGATGATGTCCACCCCGAGCGCCTGCTGGATCTCGATGCAGCGCTCGGGAGAGAGGACGCGGAGGGAGCCATCCACGTGCGAGCGGAACTCGACGCCCGCCTCGCTGACCTTCCGGAGCTTGCTGAGGCTCCAGACCTGAAAGCCGCCGGAGTCGGTGAGGATCGGCCCGTCCCAGCCCATGAAGCGGTGGAGCCCCCCCAGCTCCCGCACCAGCTCGTGCCCCGGCCGCAGGAAGAGATGGTAGGTGTTGGCGAGGACGATCTGGGCGCCGGCGGCGCGGAGGTCCGAGGGCGAGAGGCTCTTGACGCTGCCCTGGGTGGCCACGGGCATGAAGGCGGGGGTCTCGATGGGGCCCCGCGCGGTGCGGATCGTGCCGAGACGGGCCGCCCCTTCCGTCCGGACCAGCGCGAACTCGATCGGCGCCATCTACTGGATGAGCATCGCGTCGCCGTAGGAGTAGAAGCGGTAGCGCGCCTCGACGGCGTGGGCGTAGGCGGCGAGCATCAGCTCCCGGCCCGCGAAGGCCGACACCAGGACGAGCAGCGTGGAGCGCGGCAGGTGGAAATTGGTGACGAGGGCGTCCACGCTGCGGAAGCGATGGCCGGGCCGGATGAAGAGGTGGGCCTCGCCGGTCGCCGCCCGGCCGTCGCTGCGCTCGGCGGCGGCCCACTCCAGCGCGCGCGTCGTCGTGGTCCCCACCGCCACCACCCGCCGGCCCGCGGCCTTCGCGCGGCTGACGGCCTCGGCGGTCTCACCGGGGATCGTCACCCGCTCCGCCTCCACCCTGTGCTCCTCGACGGTGTGGCCCGCGAGGGGCCTGAAGGTGGCCGGGCCCACGTGGAGGGTGACGGCGTGGATCTCGACGCCCCGGGCCCGCAGCCGCTCGATCAGCTCCGGCGTGAAGTGCAGCCCCGCCGTGGGCGCCGCCACCGACCCCGGATCGCGCGCGTAGACGGTCTGGTAGCGCTGCCAGTCCTCGGGCTTCGGCGCGGCGTGACGCTCGATGTACGGCGGCAGCGGGGGCAGCCCGTGGCGCTCGAGCAGGTCCAGCACCGACCCGGCGGCGTCGATGTCCAGCACGCGGGTGCCCCGCCCCGTCCGCCCGAGGACCACGGCGCGCGCCGCGCCCCCCGCCAGCTCGAGTCTCACGCCCGGGCGACAGCGGCGGCCAGGACGGACCATGGCCTCCCAGCGGCCTTCCGCCCGCTCGCGCAGCAGCAGCAGCTCCACGGCACGGCCGTCGCCGGCGAGCGTGCCCAGGAGCCGGGCGGGGATCACCCGGCTGTCGTTCCAGACGAGGCAGTCGCCGGGGCGCAGGAGATCGGGCAGCTCGCGAAAGCGGCGGTCCTCCCAGCGCCCGCTTGCGCGGTCGAGGTTCAGGAGGCGGGAGGCGTCGCGGGGGGAGGCGGGCTCCTGGGCGATCAGCTCGGGTGGCAGGGGGTAGTCGAAGAGCGAGACGTCCGTCACGGCAAGACCCCCGATGCGGCTATTGACTCTTGCCGAACTCGGTGACGCGAATGGGCCGGGGGCCGGCAGGCGGGGGTGCGGCCTGGACCCGTGCCGTAGCGGCTCTCGAAGCCGGCGACCGCCCCTCTCGGTTGCACCACGTCCGGGGATCGGCGGTGACG
>MGBV01000115.1:5800-10487 GCA_001788415.1 Candidatus Rokubacteria bacterium GWC2_70_16
TCATTAACCGGCCCCGGCCGCCCGCCGGGGGGCGGAGGACGAGAGCGCCTGCAGCTGCCTCGAGGCCTCAGGCGTGAGGCGGAGCAGGCAGCGGAAGGCCGCCCCATGCGCGGCGGCATCGCTCTCCGGCGCCACGTAGAGGGCGGCGATCAGGTCCCGCCACCGGAGCAGCTCCCGTCTCAGGGACCGGCGGGCCTGCACCTGGATGGTCAGGTCCGCGAGCTGGAGCACGCGCTCGTACGAGTGCCGCAGCCGCCCCCGGTCTCGCGCCTCCCCGAGCTTCCCCGCCCGGTTCATCTCGTTCCCGATCATGAGCACCTGCTGGTCCAGCGAGAACGCCGCCCACCGCTCGGGCGTCAGCGAGGCGTGCTGCGCCATCTCAGAGATCCTCCCCCTCGCCCACGAGCCCGAGCGTCAGCGCGCGGATCCGCTCCCGCACTGCCGCGTCCCGCACCTCCATGCCGGGGTTCCCCTGCGAGGGCCGGATGTTGATGAGCGACGTGAACTCGATGCATCCGTCCCGCCCCCGCCCCGGGTAGTAGTTGGCGCCCCACAGATCGCCCTGGCGACTGCCCGCCTCCAGGAGCCGCTGCTCGGCGTCGGCGTGCAGCTCGCCGCCGATGGCGATGACCCCGCGCTCCACGTCCGTCACGTACTTGATCATATCGCCGAAGAGGCGGGCGAGGCGGATGAGCTCCGCGCGCGTGATCGGGCGCTCGAGGACGAGGATGCCGGCCGGCTCGCTCTCCATGACCCCGTCGGTTATACCGCAGGAAGCCATCCGGGAGACAGCCGGTTTGTCTTGTCATGCCCACGGCAGTTGCGCCAAGATGTCGGCTGGTCCAGGGGGGAGGAGAGGGGATGGGCAGGCTCCAGGGGCAGGTCGCGGTGATCACCGGCGGTGCCAACGGCATCGGCCGCGACACGGCGCTCAGGTTCCTCGACGAGGGGGCGCGCGTGATGATCGCCGACCTCAACGAGCGCAACGCCGAGGCGGTGCTGGAGCTGGCGGCGGCGCGGGGACACCGCGACGCCATCCGCTTCGCCCGGACCGACGTCGCCGAGGAGCGGGACGTCGAGGCGGTGATCGGCGGCGCGGTGGAGGCCTTCGGCGGGCTGGACTGTGTCTTCAACAACGCGGGCATCGGCGGCGCCTTCGGGCCCATCACCGAGACCCGGGTCGAGGAGTGGGACTACACGCTGGCCGTGCTGCTCCGCGGGGTGTTCCTCGGCATGAAGCACGGGGCGCGGGTCATGAAGGCCCAGGGCCGGGGCGGCTCGATCATCTCCACAGCCTCGGTGGCCGGCTTCGCCGCGGGCGGCGGGGCCCACTGCTACTCGGCCGCGAAGGCCGCGGTGATCAACCTCACGCGGACGGTGGCCGTGGAGCTGGCGCCGCACCGGATCCGCGTCAACGCCATCGCCCCCGGCCCGCTGATGACGGACCTGTTCCACCGGGGAAGCCAGGCCGCCGCCGAGCAGACCATCCTGGACAAGCAGCCCTGGCCCGAGGTCGGCCGGGGGGAGGACGTGGCCGGCGTGGCGCTCTTCCTGGCCTCGGCGGATGCGCGCTTCGTCACGGGCGAGACCGTCGTCGTGGACGGGGGCCTCCTGGCGCGGGGACCGGCCGTCTTCGGCAGCGGCGCCGGCAGCGCGCTCCTCAAGGCCGCGGGGCTGGACAAGGGCTCCACGGGAGAGCCATCGGAGGTGCGCCGCCTTGAACCCTGAGGGCAAGCGCGAGCTGCTGCGGACCATGCTCCTCATCCGCCGTTTCGAGGCGGCATGGGCGGAAGCCTATTTCCAGGAAGAGATCGGCGGCATCCCCCCGGCTTTGTCCACCGGCCAGGAGGCCGTGTCGGCCGGCGCCTGCGCGGCGCTCGGACCGGGTGACTTCGTCTTCACCACCCACCGCGGTCAGGCCCCGCAGGTCGCCAGGGGGCTGGACCTCGGGCGCATCATGGCGGACCTCTACTGCCGCCGCACGGGCTACAACAAGGGCAAGTCCTACCACGTGACCGACATGAGCCGCGGCGTCGTGGGCATGGGCGGCATCGTGGCGGCCCAGGTCCCCGTGGCCGCTGGAATGGCGCTGGCGCAGAAGATGCGGGGCACCGACCGGGTCAGCCTGGCCTTCTTCGGCGACGGCGCGGCCAACGAGGGAGCCGTGCACGAGAGCGCCAACCTCGCCGCCATGTGGACCCTGCCGCTCATCCTCCTCTGCGAGAACAACGGCTACTGCATCTCCCAGCCCGTGGCGGTGGCCGTGAAGGCATCCTCCATCGCGGGCCGGGCCGCCGGCTACGGCCTGCCCGGCGTCGTGGTGGACGGCAACGATCCGCTCGCCGTGCTCGAGGCCGTCGGCGCCGCGGTGGCCCGGGCGCGGGCGGGTGGCGGCGCCACCTTCATCGAGGCCAGAGCCCTCCGGCTCGCCGGCCATCTCGCCCACGATCCCCAGAGCTACCGGAGCCAGGAGGAGATCGCGGCCGCGTGGGAGCAGTGCCCCATCAAGCGCTTCCGCGAGCGGCTCCTCGGCGAGGGACTCCTCACGGCGGAGGCCTGCACGGAGATGGAGGCCCGGGTGGAGCGCGAGGTGGCGGCGGCGGTGGCTTTCGCCCGTCAGAGCCCGTTCCCCGATCCCGCCGAGGCCTTCGAGGATCTGTGGGCATGACGGCCGGGGGGCGCACCTTCGACCGGCGGCTCTTCAGGGCGGGCGGCGCGGTGCCTCCGGAAGAGCGCGGGTGGCCGAGCTTCCGGGGGGCGATCAACGAGGCCATGCGCGAGGAGATGCGGCGCGACCCCTCGGTGTTCCAGATGGGCGAGGACATCGCCGGCGCCCCGCCCTTCGGGGTCACCACGGGCCTGGCCGCCGAGTTCGGCACCGAGCGCGTCCGCGACACGCCCTGCTCGGAGGTGGCGGTGGTGGGCGCGGCGGTGGGCGCCGCGATCGGCGGCATGCGCCCCATCGTCGAGTTCCAGTTCGGCGACTTCCTCTCCGTCGCCATGGACCAGCTGACGCATCAGGCCGCCATGCTCCGCTATCTCACTGGCGGCCAGGTCACGGTTCCTCTCGTGCTGCGCCTCCCCTGCGGCGGCGGTCAGGGCGCAGGGTCGCAGCACTCCCAGGCCCTCTACTCGTGGTTCGCGCATGCGCCGGGGATCAAGGTGGCGCTGCCGGCGACCTCCGCCGACGCCAAGGGCCTGATGCGGGCGGCCATCCGCGACGACAACCCCGTCCTCTTCTTCGAGCACAAGATGCTCTACCGGACGCGCTGGCCTGTCCCGGCCGAGTTCAAGGACCCCGACTACCTCATCCCCTTCGGCCGGGCCGCGGTGCGGCGCGCCGGCAGCGACGTCACGGTGGTGGCGACGCTGGTGACGCTGCACCACACGCTGGCCGCGGCGGAGGGGCTGGCGGCCGAGGGCGTCTCGGTGGAGGTGATCGACCCGCGCACGCTCGTTCCGCTGGACGGCGACACCATCGTCGCCTCCGTGCGGAAGACCGGCCGCCTGCTCGTGGTGGACGAGGCCTATCTCACGTGCAGCATCCAGAGCGAGGTCATTGCCCTGGTGACCGAGCGCGCGTTCGGCGCCCTCAGGGCGGCCCCCCGCCGGCTCGGCAATCCCGGCGTCCCCGTGCCCTTCCCACCCCTGCTGGAGGACGCGGTGCTGCCAGGCCCGGCCGACATCGCCGCCGCCATCCGAGAGATGGTGCTTTCGTAGTCACGCGGTTGCCTGGCCATGGACGAGGTCGGCCAAGTCTGACGGCGCCCTCGAGACGGCCCAGGCCCACCGGCCGAACCCCCCGTGCTGGGTCACCGCGCGCGCCCACTCGTCGAGCGCGGCCCGCTTCGCCTGGCTCTGCGGGGAGTCCTGGCCCTTCACCTCGAGGACGAGCGTGATCCCCGTCTCGAGGCGCACGAGAAAGTCCGGCCGGTACTTCCGCACGACGCCGTCGAAGACATAGACGATCTCGAATCCGAGGTGGTCGTTCTTCGCCCAGGCCTCGACGTCGGGGTGATGCTCGAGGGCGAAGGCCTCGCTCGCCTCCCACGTGCTGTCGAACACGCAGCGATTGATGTGCGAGCGCCGCGTGTCCGCCCAGGGGCGGCCCGTGTACCAGGGGAGCATGTCGCCCGTGCTGCGGATGGGCTTCTCGCTGTCGAACACCGGCGTGAGCGCCAGGGTGTTCTCGTGGCGGATGGCCTCCCAGAGGTGGCGGACGATCCGGTTCATATGGGAGAGCTCGAGCACGGCCAGGCGCTTCTTCACGGTGAGCCCGGGGGCCACGACCAGCACGTGCTTCGAGAAGCGCCCATCGTGCGGGTTCGCCACGCGGTTCAGGATGTGCCAGGCGATGACCATGGCCATCACCAGAGTCTTGCCCGAGCCGGTGGCCATCTTGGCGCAGAGCCGCGGGAAGGGCCCGCCATCGCCCGGCACCTCGATGCCCTGGCGCTCTCCTGGCGGGGCCTCGCTGAGCCAGATCAGGGTCTCAACGGCCTCGAGCTGGCAGAAGAAGAACCGGCGCTCCTCCCAGGCCTCGGGATCGCGCCAGTGCTGGAGCAGCCGCAGGGTGGTGCCGGTGACGCCGGGATACCCCGCCTCGCGCCACGCCCGCACCCGGGGCCTGATGCGGTTGACCAGCGGGAGCTCGACGAAGATGCCCGGGTCGTCGAAGGACTTCGAG
>MGBV01000116.1:0-2073 GCA_001788415.1 Candidatus Rokubacteria bacterium GWC2_70_16
CCGGAGGCGCGGAGGCCATCATCATCCCGATGACCATCGCCGGCTTCTGCCAGATGAAGGCCATGTCCACCCGGAACGACGACCCGACCCGGGCCTCGCGGCCCTTCGATTCCGAGCGGGACGGCTTCGTCTGCGGCGAGGGCGGGGGGCTGGTGGTCCTCGAGTCCCTCGAGCACGCGCTCAGGCGGGAGGCGCGCATCTACGCCGAGGTGGTGGGCTACGGCATGACCGGCGACGCGCACCACATGACGGCGCCCGATCCGGAGGGGGACGGCGCCGCCCGCGCCATGCAGGCGGCCCTGCGGGACGCCGGACTCGCGCCGGAGGCGGTGGGCTATATCAACGCCCACGGCACCTCGACGCCCTACAACGACAAGTTCGAGACCATCGCCATCAAGCGGGTGTTCGGCGAGCACGCGCACCGGCTCGCCGTGTCGTCCACCAAGTCCATGACCGGCCACCTGCTGGGTGCCGCCGGCGGGATCGAGGCCATCGCCACGGCGTTCGCCATCCACCACGGCATCCTGCCGCCGACCATCAACTACGAGAAGCCCGACCCGGAGTGCGACCTGGACTACGTGCCCAACCAGGCCCGCAAGCAGGACGTCGAGGTGGCGCTCAGCAATGCCTTCGGGTTCGGCGGGACGAACGCGACGCTGGCCTTCAAGAGATACCGCCCGTAGGTGGCGCTGCCGCCGGATCCGCTTGCCGTCCTGGGGGTGCGTCTCGGCCATGCCTTCGGGGACCCCGCGCTGCTCCTCCAGGCCTTGACCCATCGCTCCTACGCCAACGAGCACCCGGAGAGCCGGGACAACGAGGCGCTGGCCTTCCTCGGGGATGCCGTGCTCCAGCTCGTCGTCACCGAGCGGCTCTGGCAGGCCGCGCCGGGAGATCCGGTCGGCGTCCTGACCCCCCGCCGGGCGGAGATCGTCTCGGGGGCGGCCCTCGCCCGCTGCGCCGCGGGGCTCGAGCTGGGCGCGCTCCTCCGTCTGGGACGGGGCGAGGCCCAGCAGGGCGGGCAGGCCAAGGAGTCGGTGCTCGCCACCGCGCTCGAGGCCGTGCTCGGCGTCCTCTATCTCGACGGCGGTCTGCCGGTCGCGAGGCGCGTGGTCGCCTCGCTGTCCCTGTGGTAGCGTGAAGCCATGCCGCTCTGGCCCTTCCGTCGACGCCGGCCATCTGCCGGCAGTACCCTCCCGCCGGACGCGCTCCTCGTCACGGGAGACCTCCTGCGACGCAACGTGGAGGACATCTTCGCCGTGCGGGAGAGCGGGAGCAGGGGGCATGCCTTTCTCTTCGGCGGCGAGCTCCTGGTGGCGCCGCGACGGGCGCGCCAACTCCTGGAGGCGCGGCTCAGGCCCCACGGGTACACGGCCTTCCTCACCCGCGACCGAGGGCTCACCTGGATCCAGGTCCTGCCTCTGGGGGATGTCACGTCGCCTGCGCGCCCCGGCGTGAACGTCGTCCTGTTCCTGCTGACGCTGCTCTCGACACTCATGGCCGGGTCGCTGGTGGCGGGCTCGCTGCCCTTCGTGACCTTCGACCCGCAGCTCGAGCCGCTCCGGCTGCTGGACGGCCTGCCCTTCGCGGCCACGCTGCTGGCCATCCTCGGCACCCACGAGTTCGGCCACTACTTCACCGCTCGCGCCTACGGGGCCTCCGTGAGCCTGCCCTACTTCATCCCGGCGCCGCCGCCCCTGTTCCTGTTCGGAACGCTCGGCGCGGTGATTCGCATGCGCTCGCCTGCGCGGGACCGGAACTCGCTCTTCGACATCGCGGCGGCAGGTCCCCTGGCGGGGCTCGTGGTGGCGATCCCGGCGCTGTGGCTGGGGCTCGGGTGGTCGCGCGTCGGGGTCGTGCCCGAGAGCGGGGCCATGGCCTTCGGCGACTCGCTTCTGCTGCGGGCCATGACCTACCTCATGTTCGGGCGGATCCCCGAGGGGATGGACGTCTTCATCCACCCCGTGGCTCTCGCCGGCTGGGTCGGGCTCTTCGTCACGGCACTCAACCTGTTCCCGGTGGGGCAGCTCGACGGCGGGCGCATCGCCTACGCGCTCTTCGGCGCGCAGCACCGGC
>MGBV01000116.1:2084-4646 GCA_001788415.1 Candidatus Rokubacteria bacterium GWC2_70_16
GGCACGGTCCTCGCGCTGCTCCTGCTCGGGGCCCTGACCGGCTCCGCCAACTGGTTCGTCTTCGCCGGCCTCGTCACCCTCCTGATCGGCTTTCACCACGCTCCGCCGCTCGACGACCTCACCCCCCTCAGCCGCGGCCGCTACGCGGTCGGGCTCTTCTGCCTGCTTCTCCTGGTCCTGCTCATCCCGCCCATCCCGATCCAGATGAGCTGAGCCGGGGAGCCCCCATGACGACCCCGGCCCGGGTCATCACCGTCAACGGCCGGTCCTATCGCTGGCCCGCCCGGCCGCTCGTGGTCGTCTGCGTGGACGGCTGCGCGCCCGACTACATCTCCCGCGCCGTGGCGGCGGGGGCCGTGCCGTACCTGGCGCGCGTCCTGGCCACCGGCACGAGCCGGCTGGCCGACTGCGTCGTGCCGAGCTTCACCAACCCCAACAACCTCTCCATCGTCACGGGCGCCCCGCCTTCCGTGCACGGGATCTGCGGCAACTACTTCTACGATCCCGAGGCCGCCGCGGAGGTGCTGATGAACGACCCGAAGTACCTCCGCACGGGGACCATCCTCGCCGCCTTCTCGCGGGCGGGGGCGACCGTGGCGGCCGTGACCGCCAAGGACAAGCTGCGGGGCCTGCTGGCTGCGGGGCTCGCGGGGATCTGCTTCTCGGCAGAGCGCGCGCACGAGACGACGCAGGCCGAGCACGGCCTCGCCGATGCGCGACAGTTCGTGGGGCGGCCCGTGCCCTCGGTGTACAGCGCCGAGCTGTCGGAGTTCGTCCTTGCCGCGGGCGTGAGACTCATGGAGTCGCAGCGGCCCGACATCCTCTACCTCTCCACCACCGACTACGTCCAGCACAAGCACGCCCCGGGCACGGCGGAGGCGAACCTGTTCTACGCCATGCTGGACGGCTATCTGGCGCGCCTGGACGGGCTCGGCGCCACCGTGGCGCTCACGGCCGACCACGGCATGAACGCCAAGACCGACGCCACCGGGGCGCCCAACGTGATCTACCTGCAGGATCTGCTGGACCGCTGGCTCGGGGCCGGGCGGGCCCGCGTGATCCTGCCCATCACGGACCCCTATGTCGTCCACCACGGCGCGCTGGGCTCCTTCGCGACCGTCTACCTGCCGCCGGGCGCCGATGCCGGGGGCGTGATGGCGCGGATGATGGCGCTGCCCGGGATGGAGTGCGTGCTGGACCGCCCGGAGGCCTGCCGCCGCTTCGAGCTTCCGGAGGACCGCATGGGGGACGTGGTAGCGATCTCCCGCGGGGACACCGTGATCGGCACGAGCCAGGGTCGGCACGACCTCTCCGGCCTCGACGCGCCGCTCCGCTCCCACGGCGGGCTCTCCGAGCAGACGGTGCCGCTGCTCCTGAACCGGCCGACGCCCGGGCTCGCCCCGGACGCGCCGCTGCGGAACTTCGACATCTTCGACGTGGCGCTCAACCGCGCCTGACCCGCACTCTCACGCGCAGGAGGAGCCCGACATGACGTTCACGTACGCGCGGCGCTATCGCGGGAAGATCCAGGCCGTCCTGCTCGACTGGGCCGGCACCACCATGGACTACGGGTGCATGGCCCCGGCCGTGGTCTTCGTGGAGGTGTTCAAGCGCCAGGGCGTGCCCATCACCATGGACGAGGCGCGGGCGCCCATGGGGGCCCACAAGCGCGTCCACATCCAGAAGATCAGCCAGCTCGACCCGGTGCGACAGCGCTGGGAGGCCGCCCACCGCCGTCCGCCCACGGAGGCCGACATCGACCGCATGTTCGCCGACTTCGTCCCGCTGCAGCTGGCGTGTCTGTCCGACTACTCCACGCTCATCCCCGGGACCCTCGAGGCGGTGGGCGCCATGCGGCGGCGCGGCATCAAGATCGGCTCCACCACGGGCTACCTCGGCGAGATGATGGAGATCAACCGGAAGGACGCGGCCAAACAGGGCTACGAGCCCGACTCGACCGTGTGCGCCAGCGACGTGCCCGCCGGCCGGCCCTACCCCTACATGTGCCTGCAGAACGTCATCAACCTGCAGGTCTCGCCGGTGGAGGCGTGCGTGAAGATCGACGACACGATCCCGGGGATCGAGGAGGGGCTCAACGCCGGGATGTGGAGCATCGGGCTCGCCATGAGCGGCAACGAGATCGGCCTGCCGCTGGCGGAGGTGCAGGCCCTGGACCCCGGCGAGCGCGAGCGCCGCCGACAGCGGGCCTACACGCGCATGTACCAGGGCGGCGCCCATTACGTCGTGGACAGCATCGCGGAGGTCCTGCCGTGCCTCGACGACATCGAGCAGCGCCTGGCGCGCGGCGAGCGGCCCTGAGCGGATAAGGAGCGACGCATGTCCGGGACCGAGTGGATCCTGCTGAACCCGGGGCCGGCCAACACGAGCGCGGCCGTGAAGCAGGCGCTGGTGACGCCCGATCTCTGCCACCGCGAGCCCGAGTTCTTCGAGGTGATGCGCCGATGCCGCGAGCGGCTGGTGCGGCTGGCCTGCGGGGCGGGCCAGTGGAGCGCGGTGCTGTTCACGGGGTCGGGGACAGCCGCCGTCGAGGCCGCCCTCTGC
>MGBV01000116.1:4706-5595 GCA_001788415.1 Candidatus Rokubacteria bacterium GWC2_70_16
ATGGTGCGGATCGCGCGGGCCCACGGGATCCCGGCCGAGGTGCTGTCCTACGACATCTGGACGCCGGCCGCGCCCGCGGATGTGGCGCGCGTCCTGCGCGCCCACCCGGAGGTGAGCCACGTGGCCGTGGTGCACCACGAGACGACCACGGGCCTGCTGAACCCGGTGGCCGAGATCGCGCGGGTGGCCGAGCGCGAAGGGCGGCGGGTGTTCGTGGACGCCATGAGCAGTCTCTTCGGCGAGCCGCTGGACGTGACCGCGGGCTCCATGGACTTCGTCACCGCCAGCGCCAACAAGTGCATGCAGGGGATCCCCGGCATCTCCTTCGTCCTCGCGCGGCGCGGGGCGCTGGAGGCGCTCAAGGGGCAGGCGCCGCGGAGCGTCTACCTCGACCTGTACACCCACCACGCGGCCCAGGAGAAGGACAGCACGCCCTTCACGCCGGCCGTGCAGGTGCTCTGCGCCATGGAGCAGGCGCTCGCGGAGCTCGAGACGGAAGGCGTGGGCCGCCGCATCGAGCGCTATGCCGAGAACGCCCGCGTGCTGCGGGCCGGCATGGGGCGGCTCGGGTTCGAGATCCTGGTGCCGGAAGGCGCGCGGTCCAACATCCTCACCACCTTCCGGCTCCTGCCGGGGCTCGGTTACGATCCGCTCCACGATGCCATGAAGCGCCGGGGCTACATCATCTACGCGGGCCAGGGCGACATCCGGACCTACGCCTTCCGCGTCTCGAACATGGGGACGCTGACCCCCACGGACATGGGCAGGGTGGTGGAGGCCTTCGCCGCGAGTCTGGAGGAGCTGGGCTGCCGCGCCGCCTGAGCGCGGCGGGGGGTCAGGCGATGGGCCCGAGAGCGCCCACCCTGGCCAGGGCGGCCCTGATCTCCTG
>MGBV01000117.1 GCA_001788415.1 Candidatus Rokubacteria bacterium GWC2_70_16
GACGCGGTGCATGCGATCGCGGACGATTCGCAGCCCGACATCGTGACCGAGATTGCGCATGCGCTGCGCGCAGGGCCGGGCCGCGAGCGCCAAGTCCATATGGTGCTCGAGAACGAGCGGAATCAGTCGTGCTACCTCCCGCGCGACACGGCGTGCCAGCCGCTTGCGGCGAGCGCGCAATGGAACGACGACCTGCACCACGCCTTGCATATCCTGACCACGGGGGAGCGCGACGGCTACTATGAGGACTATGCCGCGCGGCCGCTCTGGTACCTCGGGCGCTCCCTCGCCGAAGGGTTCGCTTATCAGGGCGAGCCCCCGCCCCACCGCGAAGGCGCTGCGCGCGGCGAGACTAGCGCGCATCTGCCGGCGACGGCCTTCGTTTCGTTCCTGCAAACCCACGACCAGGTCGGCAACCGGGCGCTCGGCGAGCGGCTGTGCGCCATCGCCGATCCGCAGGCGCTGCGCGCCGCGGTGGCCTGCGTGCTGCTAGCGCCTTCGCCACCCCTCTTGTTCATGGGCGAGGAGTTCGCGGCGAGCACGCCCTTTCTGTTTTTCTGCGATTTCGGGCCGGACTTCGCCGCCGCGGTCACGCGCGGGCGACGCCAGGAATTCGCGCGCTTCGAGCGCTTCAGCGATCCTTCGGCGCAGGCGGCAATCCCCGACCCGAACGACCCGGCGACCTACGCCGCTTCCAGGCTGCGCTGGGACGAGATCGCCCGTCCGCCCCACAGCGAATGGCTCGCGCTCTACCGCGAGCTGCTGACGCTGCGCCATCGCGTGATCGTGCCGCGCCTCGCGGGAATGCGCTCGGGTGGCAATTTCGGGATCGAAGACGGCGGCGTGCTGCGCGTGCAATGGGCCCTGGGCGAAGGATCGCGGCTGCATCTGGTTGCGAATTTCGCGGCGACTGCGAGCGGTCCGGTGCCTATGCCGCCCGGGGAGATCGTGCACGCGAGCTCCCCGCTTGCCGCAGGCGTCGCCCGCCAAGGCGCGCTGCCCGCCTGGACTGTGGCATTCATACTGGAGGCGGCGGCATGAACGAGCGTGAAGCCCTCGAGCGCCTGGGCCGGATCCACGCGATCGCCCCCGATTACTACGATGTCTGGGGCCAGTGCCACGAGGTTCCCGACGCGAGCCTGCGTGCGCTGCTCGGCGCCCTGGGCATAGCCGCGGGCACGCCGCGGGAAATCGAAGATTCGATCCGCGCAGCCGAGTTGGAGCGCTGGCGCGCCGTGCTTCCACCGGCGATCGTGGCGCGCGAAGAATCCGCGCCGTGGAACCTCCGGCTAAACTTCCCGGCTGCAGAGGCGAATTCGCCGCTCGCCTGGCGCCTCACGGAGGAAGGCGGCAAGCGCCGCGAGGGCGCGTTCGACCCCGCCTCGCCGAACGTCGTCGAATCCGCCGAGCTGGACGGCGAGCGCTTCGTCGCGCGCGATTTCACCCTGCAGGTCGCCGCGCCCTGCGGCTACCATCGCCTTGCGATCCTGCGCGATGGCGCCATGCTCGGTGTAGCGACGTTTGTGGTCGTCCCCGCACGGTGTTTCCGCCCGCCCGCCGTGGAGGACGACGGTCGCGTCTGGGGCGCGGCGCTACAGCTCTACGCGCTGCGCTCGGAGCGCAACTGGGGCATCGGCGATTTCACCGACCTGGCGACGCTGCTCGCGCAATGGGGCGCGCGCGGCGCAGGCGTCGTGGGGGTCAATCCCCTGCACGCCCTGTTCCCCCACAACCCGGAACACGCGAGCCCTTACAGCCCGTCCTCGCGCTGCTTCGTCAACGTGCTCTACCTGGACGTAGAGGCGATCCCGGACTTCGCCGAGTCCGACGAGGCGCTCGCGCAGGCGCGCACGCCCGAGTTCCAGTCGCGCCTGAAGGTGCTGCGCGACGCCGATCTGGTGGACTACGCCGGCGTTGCGCAGATCAAGCTGCCGGTGCTCGAGCGCTGTTTCGCGCATTTTTGCAGCCGCCACCTGGCTTCCGGCACGCCGCGCGCGCAGGCGTTCCGCGGCTACCAGGGCGCGCGCGCGCCGGCACTCAGGCGGCATGCCCTGTTCGAAGCGCTGCAGGAGCGCTTTCACCGCGAGAATCCGCAAGTCTGGGGCTGGCCCGCCTGGCCCGAAGCGTACCGCGATCCCGCCGCGCCCGAGGTCGCGCGCTTCGCCGAATCGCATGCCGAACGCGTCGAGTTCTACGAGTACCTGCAATGGCAGGCCGAGCTGCAGCTCGAAACCGTCGGCCGGCGCGCCATCGGACTGGGCCTCGGCGTGGGGCTGTACCAGGACCTCGCGGTTTCCGTCGACCGCGGCGGCGCGGAGGCGTGGGCGAACCAGGACCTGTACGCCATCGCGGCGAGCGTCGGCGCCCCGCCCGATAATTTCAACCTGCGCGGCCAGGACTGGGGGCTGCCGCCGCTCGTGCCCGAGCGGCTGCGCGCCGCGGCGTATGCGCCGTTCATCGCCACCCTGCGCGCCAACATGCGCCACGCGGGCGCGCTGCGCATCGACCACGTGATGGCGCTCGCGCGCCTGTTCTGGGTGCCGCAGGGCGGCGAGCCCCGCGACGGCGCCTATGTGCACTATCCGTTCGAGGACCTGGTGGGCATCGTCGCGCTGGAGAGCCATCGCAACCGCTGCATGATCATCGGTGAAGACCTCGGCACGGTGCCGGACGAAGTGCGCGCGACGCTCGCGCGGGTCGGCATTCTTTCCTACCGGGTGCTCTTCTTCGAGCGTCAGCAATCAGGCGAATTCAAGCCTCCGGCCGAATACCCGGCGGACGCTCTGGTCACGGCAGCGACGCACGACCTGCCCACGCTGGCCGCCTACTGGGAGGGACGCGACCTTGCGCTGCGCCGGGAGCTCGGGCTGTTCCCCACCGAGGAAGCGCATCAGGCGCAGGTGCTTGCGCGCGCGCAGGACCGCGCGCGGCTGCTGCTCGCCCTCGAGCGCGAAGCGCTGCTGCCCGAGGGCGCCAGCGTCGATCCCGTGTCGCTGCCGGAGATGACGCGCGCATTGCTGCGCCAGCTACAGGCGTTTCTCGCCCGCAGCCCCGCGCGCGTGCTGGTGGTGCAGCCGGAGGACGTGCTCGGCGTGCGCGCGCAGGTGAACCTTCCCGGCACCACCGGCGAGCACCCGAACTGGCGCCGCAAGCTGCCGCTCGCGCTCGAACGCTGGCCCGACGACGAGCGCTTCACCGGGCTCGCGCGCGCGCTCGCGGCGCTGCGGCCGCTCTCCCGCGCAATGACGCACTTCCCCGGCGCGCTGCTCGCCGACGGCGCGCCGGCCGGCGCGTCCGCTGCCGATCCAACAGGAGAAATCCATGGAACAACTTCTTCGTAGCCTCGAGTTTCTCAACCTTGCCCAGTGGGATCATGCGCTCATCACTCTGTTGCGTATCGCGCTGATCGCGGTGGTGGCGTGGATCGGGCTCCGCGTGATGCAACGCCTGATACGGCTGTTCCGCGAGCGCATCACCCGCGGCATGGACGACCCCGAGCAGGTGAAACGCGCCGAGACGCTCGGCCGCGTGTTCCGCTATATCGCCGCGGTGGTCGTCCTGGTGGTCGCCGCCACCCTGATTCTGAGCGAGCTGGGCATCGCCGTGGCGCCCATACTCGGCGCCGCCGGCGTGATCGGCCTGGCGGTGGGCTTCGGCGCGCAAAGCCTGGTGAAGGACTACTTCGCGGGGTTTTTCATCCTGCTGGAGAACCAGATGCGCCAGGGTGACGTCGTCGATATCGCGGGCAAGGCCGGCCTGGTCGAGGAGGTCACGCTGCGCTACGTGCGGCTGCGCGACTACGACGGCAACGTGCATTTCGTGTCGAACGGCCTGATCACCACGGTAACCAACATGAGCCGCGGCTATGCCCAGTCGGTCGTGGACGTCGGCGTCGCGTATCGCGAGGATACCGACGAGGCGCTCGGCGTGATGCGCGAGACCGGGGCGGAAATGCGCGCCGACCCAAGCTTCGGCCCCAAGATCCTGGACGAGCTGGAGATCGCCGGCGTGGACAAGTGGGCCGACTCGGCAGTCATCCTGCGCTGCCGCTTCAAGGTGCGGCCGCTGGAGCAGTGGAACGTCCGGCGCGAGTTCCTGCGGCGCCTGAAGAAGGCGTTCGACGCGCGCGGCATCGAGATCCCGTTCCCGCACCTCACGGTCTACGCGGGCGTGGCGAAGGACGGCAGCGCCCCGCCCTTCAGGGTGCACGGTCCGGACAGCAGCACGGAGCGCAGCTGAGCGTGCGCATGCAGGCCCCGGCGCCCGCCGCGCTGCAGCGATCGTGCACGAGCGCGCGCGCATGAAGCGAACGGCTGCCCCGCTCGCGGCGGACGGCGAAGCGCTCGTCGAAGCCTGCCGGCAGAAGTCGGTCGAACTACTTCGGACCAACCTCTCGCCGCAGGGCATCCTCGCCGCGACCCCCAACGCGCGCGCCGAGGCGCGCGGCTATGCGGCGATATTCGGGCGCGACGCCGCGGTGTGCGCGATCGGCATGGCGCTCTCGGGGGACGCCGTGCTCGCGCGCGAGGCCGCGACCGGGCTCGTCACGCTTGCCGGGTACCAGGCGGCAAACGGCCAGATCCCGAAATTCGTCGACCTGCGCAGGCAGGAGGCCGACTTCTGGTACCTCGGCTGCATCGACGCCACGCTGTGGTGGCTGATCGCGCTCGACTTTCTCGACCGCCGCGACCCGGCCCTCTGGCTGCGGCAGCGGCTCGTGCCCGCAGTCGCGAAGGCCATCCAATGGCTGGAAGCGCAGGAGCATCAGCGGTTTTTCCTGCTGCAGCAGAACGAGGCGAGCGACTGGGCCGACATCATGCCGCGCTCGGGCTTCGTGCTGTACACCAATGCGCTCTGGTACTGCGTCAAACAGCTCTATGGACTTGCGCGCGCCGAAGAGACGCATGCGAATTTCAACCAGCTTTTCCATCCGTTCAGCGCCGACCTGGCCGAATACCGCCGCGCCCGGCTGCTGGCGCACTACGTGAAGCGCAACGCGAGAAACCGCGACCTCTACCTCTCCTTCGTCAACTTCTCCTTTTTCGGCGAGGAAGGCGACGTGTTCGGCAATCTGCTTGCGCTGCTGTGCGGCCTCGCGGACCGCGAGGCCGCCCGGCGCACGCTGCGCGCGCTCGATCGCGCGGGCATCGCCGAACCCTGGCCGGTGCGCGTCGTGTGCGAGCCCATCCCGGCCGGAAACTCCCTGTGGCGGGCGTACATGTCGCGGCACCGGCAGAACCTGGAGTGGCAATACCACAACGGCGGCATCTGGCCGTTCGTCGGCGGTTTCTGGGTCGCCGCACTGGCGCAGGCGGGTGAGCGCGACAGGGCGAATGCCGAACTGGCGAAGCTCGCGCACGCCAATGCGCTGGATGGCTGGTCGTTCAACGAGTGGCTGCACGGCCGGACTCTGGCCCCCCGCGGCATGCGCGGCCAGTCCTGGAATGCCGCCGCCTTCCTCATGGCCTTGAACGCCGTGCGCTCCGGCAACGGCGCCTTCGCACTCCGGCCCCGCTGAATCGCGCCGTAGCGAACGCACCGACAGCGGGAGCCGGGGCCAGGGGCCTCGCTCCAACCCCGATCGCGGGTACGCTCTCCAAGGGCAAGCGCCAGTCGCACTTCAGCTGGATGACCGATGACGAGGCGAGGCGCTTCGAAACCGTCGTGGCCGAAGCTT
>MGBV01000118.1:0-5673 GCA_001788415.1 Candidatus Rokubacteria bacterium GWC2_70_16
CGATCTTGCGGACGCCGCTCAGGACCAGGTTGCTGAAGGGGCAGGACACGAACTCCCGGTTGGGCTCGAGGAGAACGACCTCGATGCTGGGATCGCCCATGCGGATATACTTCGCCGCGGTGGCGCCTCCCCATCCGCCACCGATCACGACGACGCGGCGCCGCGTGGTGGGGGCGATGTCGGCCGTGAGGGGCGCGGCACAGCCGGCGAGCCCGCCGCCCAGGGAGAGGCCCAGCACTCCGACTCCGGTGCCGGCCGCTCCCGCTCTGAGAAACTGCCTGCGCGTGAACTGAGTCATCGCTCGGTCCTCCCTGGTGGTCTCGTGTTCCCCTGGCCCCGACTACCCTTCCGGCGACCTGCTGTCAACCGCCGGCCGGTCGGCACTGGATCCCCTGGGCCTCGAGGAAGCTGCGGTACGCCTCCAGCCCCTCGGCGCCTGTCGCCAGCTCCGCCTTGTCCGCCTCCCAGTTCGTCGGCCTGACCCGCACCAGCCACCCCTGGCCGTACGGATCTTGATTGAGGATGCCCGGACTCTTCCGCACGGCCTCGTTGACCTCCACGATCTCTCCCGTCACGGGGTTCGGCACCGGCCCCACCCACTTGGAGGACTCGATGGTCGCGAGGCTCTGCCCCTTGGGCACCGCGCGCCCCGCCTTCTTCGGCGTGCAGGACACGATGGTGCCGGCCAGGTTCTGGGCCACGTCGTCGATGCCCACCGTGACAGGCCCGTCCCCGGAGACCCGGAGCCACACGTGCTTGTCGATCAGGTAGAACAGCTCCTCCGGCAGGTTGCAGTTGAAGAGTGTCGCCATGCTCGCGTCTACGCCTCCGCAGGTTCGGGGTAGGCCTCCTCGAGCAGCTCCACGATCTCCTTCACCTCGATGCGCCCCTCGAAGCCCCCGGTCTTGACCGCGTCCCGGAACATGGTCACGTCCTTGGGGCAGGCGACGACGAAGTACCGCACCCCGGGGATCTCCAGCGCCTCGGCGATCCGCTGCTCGGCCGGCGTCGGCACCCCGGGCCTGCGCGTGTCGCCCATCCAGATGCGTCCCCCTCCCGCCCCGCAGCAGAAGCTCGCGGCACGGCTCCGCGGCATCTCCACCAGCCTGAGCCCGAGCCTCACCAGGATCTGGCGCGGCGCGTCGGTCACCTCCGTGTAGCGGGAGAGATAGCACGGATCGTGGTACGTGACCACCCCTTCGAGCCGGCGCGCCACGGGCAGGAGCTCCGCGCGGAGGAGGTCGCTCAGCACTTCCGTGTAGTGCCGCACGGGGTACGCCGCCCCCACTTCCGGGTACTCGAACCTGAGCGTGCTGTAGGAGTGGGGGTCGGTGGTGACGATGGCCCGGAACCGCGCCTTGGCCAGCACGGCGGCGTTCTTCTCGGCGAGGAGCTGGAAGAGCCCCTCCTCGCCCACGCGGCGGACGTCGTTGCCCGCGTTGCGCTCCCCCTCGTAGAGGATCCCCACGTCGAGCCCCGCCCGGTGAAAGGCCCGCGCCACCCCGCGGGTGAGCCCTTGGAGCCCCGGATCGTACGAGGCGTAGTCACCCACGAACCAGAGCCACTCCACCGGCTCCTTCCGCGCGTCCTTGAGCTTGAAGTCGAGCCCCTGCGTCCACCTGGCGCGGTTGCGCTCGGACTGGCCGAAGGAGTTGCCGTAGCGCTGGATCTTCTCCAGCACCGACTGGAGATTGGCGTCGAGGTTGCCCTCGGCGACCAGCGAGCGGCGCAGCTGGACGATGAGCGGCACGTGCTCGATGCCCACGGGACAGGCCTCGACGCAGGCCAGGCAGGTGGTGCACGCCCACAGGGTCTCCGGCCGGATCACCGTCGCCGTCAGGCCGCCGGCGGCCGGCCGCTGCTGCGCCTCGTGGAGCCAGGAGCGGCCTCCGAGCGTCGACTCGGCGTGCTCCCGCAGCTCGAGGATGAGGTCGCGGGGACTCAGCGGGGCCCCCGCAGCGCGGGCGGGACAGGCCACGTGGCAGCGCCCGCACTTGGTGCACGCGTCGAGGTCGAGCAGCTCCTTCCATGTGAAGTCCGCGAGGCTCTGGTACCCGGGCGTCGCCTCGGGCGTGGGGGGCAGGCGCTTGGCGGCCAGGGGGTCGCGGAACAGGAGATTCGCCCCGTCCACCAGCATGTGCACGGCCTTGGAGTACGGGAGATAGGCGACGAAGCCCAGCGCCAGGACGCCGTGGAGCCACCAGGCCCACGCGTGGAGCGCGCCGGCGCTGCGCCCGAGGCCCGCGGCATCCACGACATTGGCTAGCTGCCAGCCCACGACCGACCAGCGCTCGAAGGGCGGCCGGTCCGCGGCAATGCGCAGCGCCTCCACCGCGTAGCCGGTCAGGCCGATCCAGAACAGCAGCCAGAGGAAGAGCCGGTCGTCGGCGAGATAGCCGGCCCGGCTGTAGTCGGCGGGCGCGCGGTCGGGGCGGGTGTAGTCCAGCGCTGCGGGCCGGGCGAGCCAGCGCCGCGCCATCATGACGGCGAGCCCCACGACGAAGGCCGCGCCGAGGAGATCGAGGAGCAGCGAGTACCAGAGGTAGAAGGGCCCGTTCCAGAAGCGCCACGCGGGGTTCACGAGCCGCACCATGTCGTAGTCGACCATGATGATGAGCGTGCCCACGAAGAGCGCGGCGAACCCCCAGAAGATCCCCGCGTGGGCGAGCCCCACGCCGGCGTGACGCCGGCCCAGCGTGGTGTGGCCGCCCACCGCCAGGGCCGCGCCCAGGAGCCGCGTGCCGAGGGCGTCCCACCGTGAGACGGCGCGGCCGCGGAGGTACCGCCTGAGGCGCAGCCACACCCCCCAGCCGGAAACCGCCATGGCCAGGCCGGCGGCGAGATAGAAGAGGGCGATCAGGATGCCCGGGAAGTTCCGGAAGACCTCCCGTGCCGGAAGGGCCGCGTCGCTCACGCCTGGCTCTTGATCTTCTCCGTGAGCGCCGGGAGGACGTCGAACAGGTCGGAGACGACCCCGTAATGCGCCACGTCGAAGATGGGCGCGCTCGGATCCGTGTTGATGGCGACGATCAGCTCCGCGCCCCGCATGCCCTCGATGTGCTCCGGCGCGCCGCTGATCCCCACGGCCAGGTAGAGCTTGGGCTTCACCGAGAGCCCAGACTTGCCCACCTGGCGGCTCTTGGGCAGCCACCCCTGGTCCACGATGGGACGCGAGGATGAGACGGCGGCGCCGAGGGCCTGGGCCAGCTCCTCCACCACGGCGAGGTTGTCCTGGGAGCCGATGCCACGACCCACGCTGACGAGAACGCTCTCGCGCGTGATGTCCACATCCCCGGCCTCGGGCTGGATCAGCCGCTTGAAGCGCATGCGCAGGCTGTCGAGCGCCGGCGCCGGGATCTCCCGCAAGGGCGTCGTCCCGCTCTTGCGCCCGGCCGAGGCGGCCGCGGCCCCGGGGAGCATGGCGCAGACGGCATGCTCCCCGGGCACCTCCGCCGTCGCCATGAGCTTGCCGCCGTAGATCTGGCTCACGGCGCTGAGCGTGCCGCCCGTGAGCGTGACGTCCTTGCAGTAGCCGCACAGCGGCCAGCCCAGCGTCCCCGACAGCCCCGCCGCCAGGTCGAGCCCCATGGAGGAGGAGGCCACCAGGGCCACGCGGGGGCCGAGCGCCTGAAGCGCCGCGGCCGCGGCGCGCTCGTAGGCCTCGGGCGTGTAATGCGCCAGCGCCGCGTGCTCCACCACGGCCACGCCGTCGGCGGCGCCCAGCTCGCCGGCGAGCCGTGTGACGTCGTGCCCGATGAGGACGCCCCAGAGCTGACCACCGCCGGCCGCCGCCAGCTCCCGGCCCTTGGCGAGCATCTCGAACGACACCTCGGCGAGGGCACCTTCCAGGTGCTCGATGACCACCGCGATATCGCTGCTCACGCGTCGTCTCCTGTCGTTCTTGTCTGCGGCGTCCAGGCGAGCCACCTGGCGTGCGCCCGGGGGGCCCACCCTCCGGGCCCCGGCGCCTCGCGGTCAACGGATTCCGTGAGCCCCATCACCGCTTGAGCAGGCCGCGGTCGGCCAGGATGGCGTGGAGGCGGTCGGCCACTTCCTCGGGCGCACCCTCGATGATCTCGGCGCGCCCCGTCGCCTCGGGCCGGGCCAGGCTCGTCACGGTGGAGCCGGCGCCGGCTTCCACGGCCGGGGCCGCGATGGTCTCGAGCTTGGCCGTCTTCATCATCTGCCGCACCTTGGACACCGGCGCGTAGCGCGGCGCCTGGGGCGCCGCCTGAACACCGAGAACGGCCGGCAGATCCACCTCCAGCTCCCCCACCACCCCACCCGCGTACTCCTGGCGCACCGTCACGGCCCTGTCCCCCGCGGGCTCCACCGCGGTGACGACGCTGACGTGGGGCAGCCGGAGGGCCGCGCCCAGCAGCACACCGAGCTGCCCGTCCCGGTCGTCGGGCGCCTGGACCCCCGCCAGGACGAGGTCGTGCGGGATGCCGCCCAGCACCTGGGCCAGCACCGCAGCGGCTCCGTGGGTCGAGATCCCGTCCTGGAAGTCCCCGGTGACCTTCACGGCCCGGTCGGCGCCCTTGGCCAGGCAGGTGAACAGGGGCTCGTCCACGTCGCCCGAGTCCAGCGCGACCACGGTCACCCGGGCGCCGTGCCTGTCCTTCAGCAGCAGCGCCTGCTCCAGCGCGTGCTCGTCGAACTCGTTGAGGCGCAGCTTGACGACCGAGCGGTCGAGGTCGGTGCCCTCGGCATTGACCTGGAGCTCCTCCACCAAGTCGGGAACCATCTTCACCGTCACCACGATGTCCATGAGGGTCTCCGGCTACATCAGGCTGAACTTCCGGCTGTGCTCGTTCCAGGCGGCGAAGAGGTACCAGGCCGCCATGACGACCGCGACGAGGCCCAGCGCGCCCCCCCAGCCGATTGTCGCGGGGAGGAAGACGGCGCTGCCGAGCTTCCGCAGGAGCCCCTGCTGGACCAGGATCATGCGCATGACCGAGGCGCCCGCCGCGAAGCAGGCCACGGCGCACCAGAGCTTCACGTGTCCCTCGCCCGCGCGCCAGATGGCGCCGGCCCCGCACCCCCCGGCCAGCGTCATGCCCACGCCGAAGACGAGGCCGCCCAGGACCGCGCCCAGCAAGACGCCCGGGAAGACCCACTCGCCCTTGTCCTTGAGGTCGGTGAACTTGAGGATCGTGAAGCCGATGGTGCTCACGCCGAGCGCCAGGGCGGTGGCCCGCGTGTGATCCCCCTCTCCGGTGAGGAAAGGCTCGCGGAAGGCGCGCACGAAGCAGAAGCGGGAGCGCTGGAAGACGACCCCGAAGGTGACGCCGAAGAGCAGGAAGCCCGCCTGCGGGACGTAGCCCGCGCGGCTGTACGCGTACGGCAGCGCGAGGACGAGGAGGAGGAGGAGCAGGGCCCCGACGCACGGCTGGGCGCCGAGCCCGTGGGCCCTGGCGCCGCCGAAGGTGTAGGTCGTCCCGCGGGTAAGCGCCGGCAGAGACTCCACCTCCCAGAGGAGGTAGCGGAGCCCGGTGTAGGTGCCCACGATCAGCCCGAGCATCATGGCCAGCCCGGAGAGCGACAGCGCGCTGGTGGCGCTGAAGAAGCCGCCCACGTTGCAGCCGAAGGCCAGGACGGCGCCCATCCCCATGAGGAGCCCGCCGACGCCGCCCTTCAGCAGCTCGCCGGGCGGCGCCACGCGGATCGCGA
>MGBV01000118.1:5693-9273 GCA_001788415.1 Candidatus Rokubacteria bacterium GWC2_70_16
TGGAGCCGGAGTACAGCCACGGCGGGATCAGGTCCGGGCGCTCGAGCACGCCGAGGCCGACCAGGAGCCAGTCCCCCCAGTTGCGCGCGCCGTCGGAGGCGGTCCAGGGCCGGTCGTAGGCGAAGAGGAAGACGTTGATCGTTCCGATGAGGAGCGCGGCGGCCCACACCGACCAGGTGCGCCCGAAGAGCAGCTGGTACTGCTCCCGGAGCACGTCCCCCATCAGCCCGTCACCCCAGCTCGTGGGTTGAGCTCGGCGCCCCGATGAGCCCGCAGGGCGAAGAGGCCGAACCGCAACCCGAAGTCATCCACGGTCAGGCCCGATGGACAGAGCCCGCAGGGCGAAGAGGTCGAACCGCAACCCGAAGTCATCCACGGTCAGGCATCCCAATAGACCCGTCTATCAGCTCGGCGATGTCCTGGACGTCCAGCCGGCCGCCGCTGCCCGTGGACTTCACGGCGTCCTCGAAGCGCGACACCTCGTAGGGGCAGCAGATGGAGAGCGTCCGGGCACCAGTCTCCGCCGCCTCCGTCACGCGCTTGTCGGAGAGGCGCATCGTCGTGTGATCCCGCGAGAAGCTGTCGAGCCACATGCCGCCCCCGCCGCCGCCGCAGCAGTAGCCGTTCTCGCGGCTGCGCGCCATCTCCACCAGCGTCACGCCCGGGATGGCGCGCAGGAGCGTCCGGGGCGCGTCGTACTCGCCGTTGTGGCGCGAGAGATAGCAGGGGTCGTGGTAGGTGACCACGCGGTCCACCGGGTGCGTCATCAGCGCCCGCAGCCGCTCCAGGTGCTCGACCAGGAACTGGGTGTAGTGCTGCACGCGGTACTCGCCGCCCAGCTTCGGGTACTCGTTCTTGAAGGCGTTGAACTCGTGGGGGCCGGAGACGACCAGGCGGTTGAACGTGTACCGGGCGAAGGTCTTGATGTTGGCCTCGGCGAGCTTCTCGAAGAGCCCCTTCTCGCCGGCGAGCCGGATCGAGTCGCCGTCCTCCTTCTCCTCCGTTCCGAGAATAGCGAAGTCCACCCCGAGGGCGTGGAGGATCCGCGCCAGCGCCCGCGCGGCGTCCATGCCCCGCGGGTGGTACGAGGGGTAGGAGCCCACGTACCAGAGCACGTCCACCGGCCGCTTCACCTGGGCCATGATCGGCACGGGCACGCCCGCCTGCTTGATCCAGTCCGCCCGCTTCCGGGGGTTCTCTCCCATGGGGTTGCCGTAGCGGTCGGCGGCCTCGAACACCTTCTGCAGCTCCGGGGGGATCTCCTTGCCCGCGTTGATCGCCGCCTCGCGCGCCGCCGGCATGATCCGGATCATGTCGACTTCCTTGGGGCAGACGCGGAAGCAGTTGGCGCAGGTGGTGCAGAGCCAGAGGTTCGGGGAGTCGAGCAGCGAGGCCCCGCGGAGCGTGTCCCGGTGGATCTTCCGGGGCCCGTAGTCGCCCACGATGTCCACGGGGCAGACGCCCACGCACTTGGCGCACTGGTAGCACCAGCCGAGCGACTCGCCGCCCGGGAGCGCCGTGATCTCGTCGAGGGTGCCCGGGTCGTAGTCGGTGATCACGCGGGGCTCGAACATCCGGTTCCACTGCCCCGGCAGGTCGACGCCCTCGACGGTCGCGTGCTCCTTCTCCCTGATCCCCGGCCCCTGCCGTCCGTACGCCATCCTATGAGTCCATCCGGTGCACCCCCAGGAGGCGGCGGCACAGTTCCGGGAGCGGGGGGATGACGCGGTTGAACTCCTGCGTCATGCGCATCCGGATCGTGGTGAAGACGTACACCCCGTAGACGCAGGCCAGGTAGACGTCGGCCCCGAAGCCGCCGCGGCCGATGGCCGTGAAGCCCGCCGCCTGCCCGGTCTCGTGGACGAAGGCGGTGGCCTCCCCGACCCGCAGGTAGGTGGCGCCGGCGCTGCCGCCGTCGAGATCGAACTCCTCCATGGTGACCAGCGGCAGCGCCCCCGTGCGCGTGGCCGGGTCCCACACCCAGCGGGTCCAGAGCCAGTAGCGGGCCGGATCGGTGTAGTGCAAGCACTCGCTGGCCAGGTCGAAGCGGAGGTGCTGCGGCAGGGGATCCAGGCCGTCCACGAAGGCCTGGAAGCGCTCGCGGAGCGGCGCCCGGCCGGCCAGCAGCTCGTGGATGCGGACCCCCAGCGGCTCGGCGCCCACCTGCGCGAACAGCTCGCCCACGCGGCGCCGGGTGGCGAAGACGCTCCGCAGGACAGCCCGCAGCGCGTCGGGGGCGGGCGGCCGCCCCGGGGCGGGGTCCAGCAGGGCGCGGAAGCGCGCGTGCTTGGCCTCGAGCTCGTCGGCGATCCGGTCCAGCTCGTCGAGGGTGATCTTGGCCAGGGCCTCGCGCATGAACTCCTGCGCGGCCGCCGTGTCCACCACCGCGCCGGTCACTGGCCCGCTCGCACCCGCCGGCGGATGGTGGCGACGGCCTTCATCGTGGCCGCTCCCGCCATCCCCATGGTGTCGTCCAGGTCCTTGGGCCCCGCGGCGGCGCCCGCCACGAAGATCCCCGGCACCGACGTTGTCACGGGGTCGAGCGTGTCGTGGGCGACGTCGATGAAGCCGTACTTGTTCTGGCGCAGGCCGAGGGTCCGGGCCACCACCTTGGTCCCGGCGCTGGGCTCCATGCCGTTGCTGAGGATTACGACGTCCATGGGGACCTCCATGGGCCGGTTCATCGTGGTGTCCTCGCCGCGGACGATCAGCCGATCGCCCTTCAGGACGACCTCGGAGATCACCCCCTTGATGTAGTTGACCTTGTGCTTCTCCTGGGCGGGCCAGTACAGCTCGGTCTCCCAGTAGCCATACATCCGCATGTCGATGTAGAAGATGAACACGCGGCACTGCGGGAGCATCTCCCGGATCTCGATGGCCTGCTTGGAGGCGATGCCGCAGCAGACCTTCGAGCAGTACTCGTTGCCGATGTGGCGGTCGCGCGACCCGACGCACTGGATGAAGCAGACGCGCCCCGGCGGCTGCCCCGTCGAGGGCCGGACGAACTTCCCCGCCTTCAGCATCTTCTCGGCGTCCGTCAGCGTGATGACGTCGTCGTACATGTAGTAGCCGTACTGCTGGTTGGCCCGGCCCGGGTCGAAGTGGTCGAAGCCCGTGGCGACGATGATGGCGCCGGCCGAGACCCGCTCCTCGACGCCGTCCCGGCTGAGCGTCACGGTGAAGTCGCCGGCGGCCCCGCTGAGCCCCGTGACGGTGGTGCCGAGGCGGACGTCCACCAGCGAGTCGCTCGCCACGGCGGCGACCATCTCCCCCATCACCTCGGAGGCGTCCCGCATCCCGTGGGTCAGCGCCGCGTAGTGGGCCGAGATGGGCGTGCCGCCCAGCGCGGTCCGCTGCTCGACGAGGATCGTCTTGCAGCCGAGGTCGGCGGCGCCCCGCGCGGCCTCGAGCCCGGCCGGCCCGCCTCCGATGATCAGCAGCGTGTCACTGGCCATCCACGTCCTCCGATGACTCCTGCGGATTTGCCTTGCACCGGGGCCGGCAGGCGGGGGCGCTGCCCGGACCACGCACCCCCGTCACCGCCGATCCGCGGACATGGTGCAACCGAGATGGGCTCTCG
>MGBV01000119.1 GCA_001788415.1 Candidatus Rokubacteria bacterium GWC2_70_16
CGCGCACGCCGACAGGGCGAGCACGAGCGCCAGGGCGAGCGTGATCCGCGCGCGCACGCCCAGCATCATATCAGGGCGGACTCCAGCACGATGCCGCGATCGATCGTCCGCGCGGCCTGCGCCAGGAGCCGGCTCGTCTCGGCGGGCACCTCGGCGCTCTCGGCGAGCTGGCGCAGGAGGTCGATGAGCCGGCGCAGCGCGCGGATCAGGTCGCCCTCGTGGCCGCCGAAGGCGTCCTCGACGAGCCCCGTCCAGTCGTCGTCGCCGGAGGCCCAGCGGAAGACCGCGGGCATGAAGCCCGGGTGGACGCTCACCGCCATCTGGAGGTGGCGCTGGCGCTGGGCCTCGTGGAGCGTCGCGGCGAGGCCGAGGAGCTGGTCGAGCCGCCGCTTGAGCTTCGGGCGCTTGCGGAGGAAGTCCCGCGCGATCGCCGGCTCGCCCGAGCGCGCCTCCTCGACGAGCGCCGAGCAGACCGCCGCCGCCTCGGCCGCCGTGACGTCGTGGAAGACGCCGCGGAACACGCTCTCGGCGACCAGCAGCTCGTTGTCGTGGCGGAGGCTCGCGATCAGTCGCCCGCGCGGCTCGAGGCGGCGGTCGCGCACCGCGCCGAACTGCTCGAGCGTCTCCACCACGCGCAGGAACTCCTGCCAGTAGGCGCCCCGGAAGTGCTCGAGGGCGCGGCGGCGCACGCCGAGCCGCTCGGTCGCCGCCTCGAGCTCCCGCCACTCCCGGTCGCACCGCGGGACGGCGCCCCACGGGCAGCGGTGGCATTCGATCGCCGCGAGCACCGCCTGGGGTCCGTGCCCCCGCTCGCGCTCGACCAGCTCCGCGACCGAGAGCCTCGCGAGCTGCTCGGTGAGCTGGCGGAGCCCGCGCCCGTCGCGTCCCCGCCCCTCGGAGGCGCGGTCGAGATCGCGCGGGACGTGGAGCGGCGGCGTGGCCCAGAACACCCGCTTGACGACGCCGCTCTTCACGCGGACGACGGCGCCGTGCGGGAGGAGCGCGTCGAGCAGCACCCGGTGGCCGCGCATCGAGTGGACGCCGAGGATCAGCGCGAGGCTCGGCGCGCCCTTGCGCCTGACGAGCGCCAGGCGCCCGGGCTCGGCCTCCGCGGTCCCGCGCTCGCCGCGGCGGCCGCCGCGCCCGAGCGCCTGGCGCCGGGCCTGCGCCTCCTGCCGCGCGCGGCGGTAGCGGCCGATCCGCTGGAAGTCGCCGCACGGCGCCTCGTAGCGCCTGAGGTCGGCGAGCGCCCCGTCCAGGCCGCGGACCTCGGCCTCCAGGTCGCGGATGCGCTTGAGGTTCTGGTACTGGCCGAAGGACGACTCGATCCGCCGGCGCAGCACCTCGGGCTCGGCCCCTGTGCCGAGGAGCAGCGCCACGGAGCCGTAGCCGAGCTTGAACCGGCTCTCGATCGGCTCGGGCGAGCCGTCCACGACGTGGAGCACGGACTCCACACCGTCCCGGGCGTCGAGCGCGATCACGCACTCCCCTTCGGCGTCGATCCCGCGCCGGCCCGCCCGCCCCGCCATCTGGGTCAGCTCGTTGTGGGAGAGCGCGCGGAAGCCGCGGTCGGTGCGCTTCGTGAGCCCCTGCAGCACGACCGCGCGCGCGGGCATGTGGATGCCGAGCGACATCGTCTCCGTCGCGAAGACCACCCGGCAGAGCCCGCGCTCGAAGAGTGTCTCGATGAGGCGCTTGAGCCCGGGCAGGATCCCGGCGTGGTGCATCGCGACGCCGACCCCGAGCCCCTGGAAGACCGACTGGCTGAGCGCGGATTCGCCGAGCGCCGGGCTCTCCTCCCGCGCCTGGTTGATCGCGTGGTCCACCTCGTCCCGCTGCGCGGCGGTCAGGAGCGTCCGTCCCTCGGCGAGGACGTCCTGCATCGCCCGCTCGCAGCCGGCGCGGCTGAAGATGAAGTAGATCGCGGGGAGCCACCGCCGCGCCTCGAGCGCCTCGATGAGCACCGTCGGGTCGGCGACCCGGCGCGAGTACCAGCGGCCCCGGTCGTCGGGGCCGCGCCGCTCGTCGCCGATCACGGGGGCGCGGCCCCGGCGCACCTCGTCCAGCTCGTGGATCTCGGCCGCGAGGTCCGCGATCGCGTAGCGGAGCGGCACCGGCCGGTGCGGGTGGTAGATGGGCAGGATCGGGCGGTGCACGATCGAGATCCAGTCGGCGATCTCCTTCACGTTGGCGACCGTCGCCGAGAGGCCGACCAGGAGCACGTCCCGGGGCGCGCCGATGATGATCTCCTCCCACACCGTGCCGCGCCCCTCGTCGCCCATGTAGTGGCACTCGTCGAGCACGATGTAGCGGAGGTCCTCGAGGCCGCTCCCGTACAGCGCGTTCCGCAAGATCTCGGTCGTCATCACGAGCACGGGGGCGTGCGGGTTCACCTTGACGTCGCCCGTGAGGATGCCGACCCGGTCCTCGCCGAAGGCGCGCGTGAAGTCGGCGAACTTCTGGTTCGAGAGCGCCTTGAGCGGCGTCGTGTACGCGATGCGGCGGCCGGCCTCGAGCGCGGCGTGGATGGCGAACTCGGCGACGAGCGTCTTGCCCGCCCCCGTCGGCGCCGACACGATCACCGACTGGCCGGCGGCGATCGCCTGGATCGCTTCGAGCTGGAAGTCGTCGAGGGTGAACGGGTAGCGCGACTTGAAGCGTTCGAGCAGTTCCATCAGGCCCACACTATCACGGGGATCGGGCTCCACCGCCTCTTCCCCTGCTGGACGACGCGGAGGACAATCGCCGTACCGACGGTCAGCGGCAGTTAGGCACCTGCAATCTTTTGCATTATAATGCAATGCAACAGGAGGCTAGCGATGGAGCGGCAATTGACTCTCAGAATGCCGGCGGAGCTTGCCACGAAACTGGAGCGCGCCGCGAAACGTCTCAAACGCAGGCGGTCAGACATCGTTCGCCTGGCCGTGGAGGAATTCCTCGCCGGCAGCGCCGCTTCTCCCGAAATACGCCCGGTCGAGCGTGTGCGCGATCTTCTCGGTCGCCTCGAGAGCGGAGTCCCGGACTTGGGCCAGCGCCACCGCGAACACCTACTGAGCCGCCTGCGCCGTGACCGCTAGCCTGCTGTTGGATACAGGGGCCTTCGTCGCCTTGGTGGATCGGAGCGAGAGGAGGCACGCCGACTGTGTCGCGGCACTCGAGCAGTGGTCCGGGCCCATCGTTACCACCGAGGCTGTCTTGACCGAGACGCTCTATCTGGTTGGGGCAAGCTGGGAAGCGCAGCGAGTCTGTCTTGATTTCTTTCTGCGCGGGGCGTTTCTGATGATCTCTTCCTCCAGGGAGAGTCTCAGGCGCGTCGCCTCCCTGATGCAAAAATATCGCAACCTGCCGATGGATTTTGTCGACGCCAGCCTGGTAGCCCTGGGAGAAGAGCTTTCCACCGACCGGGTCTTCACCCTGGACCGTCGCGGGTTCTCCGTGTACCGCCTGCATGGCAAGAAACCCTTCCGCATGATGCCTTGAACGCGGCCGCCTCTTCGAGGTCGCGCGAATCCGCCATGATCTCGGGATGCTCGACCGCACTCGGTCCCCCTTCGATTCCAGGGCTTTCTCCCTCCCGCTGCTACCCGTGGAGCAGGGGCGATCACTGCGGGGTGGACGTGATGGTCGCCAGGCGTCGCCGCCTCGCCCAGCATCTCGGCGATCACCTGCCCGACCGTCTCGATGCCCAGGAACCGCCGCTTCTCTCCCGTCCGCCCGGCCGCTGCTGGCGAGCCCGGCGCCTTGACGTAACGACACGTCTGTCTTTACAGTAGTCGGCGTGAAGCTCCTGAATGTCAGGCTGGACGCCGACGACACGCGCCGGGTCGCCCAGTTGCGGCGGGCGGGCGTCGAGATCTCCCGCATCGTGCGCGAGGCCATCCGCGCCGAGCACGGCCGCCGGACGGGCCGGCGCGGGCAGCCGCGCCCGGCCGAGGTCATGGCGGCGATCTACGCCGCGCATCCCGATCCTCCCGGTCTGCCACGGCGCCGTTACGACGTGCGCGACCGTCGGGCCGCCCGGCGCGCGATCGTGAGGAAGCTGCGCCGCGGTCGCCCGTGATCCTCCTGGACACGACGCCGCTCGTCGCCCTGTGCGACCCGCGCGACGCGCTCAACGCCGTCGCGTTGCGGGACCTGGACCGGCTCGCCCGAGAGCCGTTCGTCCTCTGCCTCCCCGTCCTCACGGAGGCCTGCTTCCACCTCCCCCACACGGCCCAGCGGGCGCGGTTGCGGCGATTCCTCGTGGAGTTCGCCGTCTCCGCGTACGAGGCCGACGACGAGCCGAGCCTCTGGGGAGCCGTCTTCGAGTGGCTCGCCCGGTACCAGAGCCACGAGCCCGACTGGGCGGACGGCTACCTCGCCGTCGTGTCAGGACGAGAGCGGCGCTCCAGGATCTGGACGTACGATCGCGAGTTCCGCGCCGTCTGGCGGAGACCGGACGGGACGCGGATCCCGCTCGCCGTCGGCTGACCTGGTATCCTGAGGATCGGCCCATGATCGTCTTCCACGTCGCCCTGACCGCCGCCGACGACTACCTCACCCGCCGCGAGGCGCACCGCCGCGCTCACCTCGAGCGGGTCCAGGGGCTGCGCGCCGCGGGCATCCTGATCGGCGGCGGGCCCGCGCCGGACGGGCGCACGGCCGAGCTGGTCTACCGGCTCCAGCAGCCCGCGCAGCTCAAGCACGCGATCGAGGAGGATCCGTACTGGGCCGGCGGCGTCTGGACCGGCTACACGCCCCGGAGCTTCGCCCAGTTCGTCGAGCCGTGGGAGCTCGTGCCGGTCGTGCTGGACGGCTCGCGGAAGACCACGGTGGTCGAGGGCCCGGTCGCGGACCACGAGATGGCGCAGTTCGCGCTGATCGAGATGCGCGGCGCCGGGCGCGTCGCGTTCGGCGGGTTCTTCGCGGACGGCGGGTCGTGGGCCCTCGCCCGGACCGCGGAGGCGGAGACGGCGCTCGGCTGGTTCAGGGACACGGGCTTCTGGGACGCCGCCGGGCTCGCGGCCCGGCCGCTCCTCCACGTGCTCTAGGGAACTCGGAGGGGGGCTTCGCCCCCCTTCCGAGGCCCCCCCCAGGAATCGGTTGCGCGGGCAAAGCCCGCGCTCGAAGCTTGCGGGCCCGGGCGCCGGCGCGGCCGTGCGTCAGCGGGCCGTCGAGACGCCCGCCACCTTGCCCCAGGAGAAGTCGACCTCCTCCGGGTGGTGCTCCTCCGCCGCCGCCGCCGTACCGGCGGAGGGCGAGCGTCTTCAGCGCCTCCCCGAGCGCGTCGCGAGGCGCGAAGGGGATGCGCTCGAGGTCCAGTCTCCCCGCCTCGATCTTGGAGAAGTCGAGGATGTCGTTGAGCAGCGTGGGCACGAGGCGGGGCCGAGCTGCACCCAGATGCTCGCGTGGCTCGGGGCCGACGTCATCAAGATCGAGCCGCCGGCCGGCGAACCCGGTGCGTCTGCCGGGCTCGCCGACCGACGTCGTGCGCGCCCCGCTGCCAGTGGGTCGAGAACCCGATCTGGTCGAAGGCGCTCCACCACAGCCTCATCACCGTCCATCCTCTCGGCGGCTGCGTCATGGCCGACCGGGCGGAGGACGGTGTCGTCGATCACCAGGGCCAGGTCTACGCCGGGGCGGCCGGCACCGCGGTCCACGAGGGGCTCTACGTCGCCGACGGCGCCA
>MGBV01000120.1:0-4903 GCA_001788415.1 Candidatus Rokubacteria bacterium GWC2_70_16
GGCCCTGGAGCGGCGAGCCGAGCTTCCTGAGCGTGACGAGCTCGGCCTCGGGGAAGTAGCCGGCCCGGGCCATGACCGTGTAGAGGGCGGGCACCGCGTGGCCCTTGGAGAGCACGACGCGGTCGCGCTCGGGCCAGTCCGGGCGCTTCGGGTCGTGGCGCAGGCGCCCGAAGTAGAGCGCCGTGAGGACGTCGATGACCGAGAGTGAGCCCCCAGGGTGCCCGGAGCCCGCGTGGGTGAGCATCCGGATGATCTGCACGCGACACTCGCGGGCGATCGCTTCGAGACGCGCGTCTGCCATCAAAGGCTCCTTCGAGGAACGTGGCGATGTTGTTGTTGGTCCGGATCGCGTTGGCTCGGATGGGCGCCCCGAGCCGTCCGTCGACGAATGATATCGGAATCCACGGCGACCGTACAGGTGAAATCGCCGGGGCCGACGTCGCCTCAGTCTTGCGGCGTCACACTCGGCCTCGTGCCGGCGACCGGGTAGCCCCGGGCGACCCAGCCGGGAAGGCCTTCGTCCAGCACCCGATGGTTGCGCCAGCCCATCGCGTACAGGATGTTGCTGGCCCCACGGGCCAGCGCGTGCGGGCACGTTCAGTAGAAGACGACCAGCCCGGTCTTTGAGATCTCGTTCGCGCGGGCCGGCACGGCCCGGAGCGGCATCGAGCGCGCCCCCTGGATGTGTTGCTCGACGTACTCGGGCCATCGGCGCACGTCGATGATGTCCGGACGGACGCCGCGGTCGAGCGCCGCCTTCAGCTCGTCCACCCCGATGAAGGCGACCGGGTACTCCGGCGGCGCGGCGGGCGCCGCGTCCAGGAGCAGGATCACGACGCCCAGGAGCGCGCCCAGGGTTGTTCGCAGCAGCCGCACCGGCACGCGAGCAGCGCGTGTCCCGGTCACCGTCCTGGTCTTCGAGCGCGGCGGCCGCGCGGTCTGCCGCGGGCGATCGACTTGGGCTTGGCGAGCGCCAGCCACGCGGCGATCCGTGCCGGCGACGGGCCGGCGCGTTCCGGAAAGGCCATGCTCTCCTCCTTGGTCTCGGGTCGACGCGCCGCTCGGGTCAGCGACACGCGACCCGTGGCGACGAACGCCTCGCGTTCGTGCGCCGGATCGTTCGGCGAATCACGGGCTTCGTCAGCCGCACGCCGAGAACCCGGGCAAGGCTCCCACCCGCCGCCAGGATCCGCCCGACGTCCCGCCGCTCGGCAGCGTCGTCCTGCCGGAGCAGCCGCTCGATCGCCCGGCCCGAGTGGAACCTGCCGATACCGATTCCCGGGCACATCGAGACGGCCGCGTGCCACCTCTCCCGGCTCACCGCCACGTACCGCATGAAGGGCGAGTTGGCGCAAATGAAAGGCTTGACGTCCTGGACCGAGCATTCGTTGGAGTCGGCCAGGAAGACGCATCGGCCCGACGGCGGAACCCGCAGGTGGAGGGACGGGATCCGGATGGTTCGGTCGCCGTCGCGGACGACATCGACCGTGTAGACGCAGTACCGGCGGACGAACGCGGGGACCGTCATGGACAGGTGACGAGCGAGTCTCCGCACGTCGTCGATCAGCAGCGGCAGGTCGCGACCCAGCGACGCGCAGCACGCGCCGCACCGGGTGCAGCGAAACCGCACGCCGTCCTTGAACGCCGTGACAGTGTCGGACAATCCCCCTCGCGCCGGGGTGCCGAGCTCCTGAGGGGCGGGAATCATCGGGACCTCCGTTCTGACGTCGGGATCACGGCCGGAGACGAAACTTGACGAGGTAGTTGACCCGCGTCTTGACGGCGCCCCCGGTAATGCTCCAGGTGAGCGCGCGGCGGCGACTGTCGAAGATCGGCGTGGGGAGCTCGTGCACGACGACCGCCGCCCCTTCTTCTGTTCGCGGGAAGTGCTCGAGGTTCGTGTCGAACCGGTAGCCCTCCGGCGCCTCGCAGCGGAAGAAGAGGCGGTTGGTGGGGTAGGGAGTGCGGCACCCCGCGAAGGAGCCGCCGGGCCCGAACGCGTGCTTCTCGGTGCCCTGCGAGGTGACGACGATGGTGTACGTGAGCGTCGCTCCCGGGGCGAGGGACGGCGTGACCCTGGGGTGCCAGTAGAAGCGGGTCACGTTGCGCTCCTGGCCGTCGAGCTTGCGGGTCATCAGCTCCGCGGCGGACAGCTGCTCCAGTTCGACCGACGCCGGCCCAGCCGGGCCCTCGACGAACCTGCCGGCGATGTGAACCGGGCCGCCCGGAGGTTTGGGCAGCCAGCCGAAGAAGCTCGTCGAGTCCGGCAGCAGTTCGGACACCGGGAGCTCGCTCGCGTTCCTGACCTTGTACGTGATTTCCGCCTCGAAGTCGCCCTCTGGGTTCTGATAGCGGTGTGTGTGGCGGAGCTCGAGCAGCTCGAGGTCCCGGCTGGACGGCGGCCGCTGGAGGAACTCGACCAGGCTCGCGCGATGGGTCGACGCGAACGTCTCGGCCAGCGGAAGCAGGACGTTCCGGGCGGCGATCGGGTCATCGAGAGGGATCGGGGAGTGGAGTGGCGGATTGACGCGGAACACGTTCTCCGCCCCCATCAACAGCTCGACCAGATACTCGGCGGCCGTCGTTTGGGCCGCGAACATCAGCTCGGCCGTGGTCCGTACGAGGCCGATGAAGCTTGCGCTGTCGTAGTTCGCACGGAGCGCTCCCTGGGGGACCTCGCCGTTGCCCACGATCGCGAGACGGATCTCGTGGAACCGTACGTGCGCCCTGGAGTGCGCGAGGACCGCCGCGGCCAGTGCGGGGTTGTTGGCCCACAGGCCGCCGTCGACGTAGGTTCTCTCTTCGTCCACTGGCTTGGCGGCGGGGAGATACGTCGGAGCGGCCGAGCTGGCGAGGGCGACGTCGAGCGCGAGGAGCTTCTCGTCCTCGGAGGCCGTGCCGTCGGCTTCCTTGAGGGTGGTGAAGACACGATGCCCGAACCGATCGAGGTTCGTGGCCGCGATCACCACTGGCGGCTTGCACTCCCGGAGGCGGCGGTCGCCGAACACCCTCTCTAGCGCCGTTCGGAGGGGATGTTGGCGGTAGCGCGGGCCGTACCGAACCGGATCCACGAGCCTGGCGAAACGCCGCGGCGGAAAGATCTCCGGGCCGCGTTCCTGAAAGAGCCGGACCACCTCGCCGAGATCGACGTCGAGCGCCAGCGCCAGGGCGATCAACGCGCCCGTGGACGTGCCGGCGATGAGGTCGAAGTGGCTGCCGATCGGCGTGAGGTCCCCGGCGACCTTCTGCAGGTAAGCCGCCTGGAAGACGCCGCGCATCCCGCCACCGCTGAGGCTCAGGATACGATAAGCCATAGCCCGTCGTCTCAGAACGGTTCGACGAGGACCGTCTCGCCGGGCGCGACGTCGCCCCGCGCCTCGTCGAGGATGACGAGGCAGTTGCCCGCGACCATCGAGGAGAGGATCCCCGAGCCCTGCGGCCCGGTCGTCCTCACCTCCCAGCGCCCGTCGTGGACCTGGAGGATCCCGCGCTTGAACTCGCGCCGGCCCCGCTTCTTCGACATCGGCTCGACCGCCTGCGCCTCGTACACGTCGTGGAAGAGGCGCCGCCGCCCGGCGAGCTTGTAGAGCGAGGGGCGGACGAAGAGCATGAACGCGAGCATCGAGGCCACCGGGTTGCCGGGCAGGCCGAAGAAGTGCGCGGCGCCGATCGTGCCGAACGCGAGGGGGCGGCCCGGCTGCATCGCCACCTGCCAGAACTCGATGGCGCCGACCTCCCCGAGCACCTCCTTGACCAGGTCGTAGACGCCGACCGACACGCCGCCCGAGGTCACGACCACGTCGGCCGCGGCGCTCGCCTCGCGCAGGCGCGCGCGCAGCTCGTCGCGCACGTCGGGCACGATCCCGAGGTCGAGTACGGCGCCGCCGCACTGCTCGATCGCGCCGCGCAGCGTGAAGCGGTTGGCGTCGTAGATCTGGCCAGGCCGCCGCGGCGTCCCGGGCTCGACGACCTCGTCGCCGGTGGAGAGGAGCGCGACGCGGGGGCGCTGGTGCACGGCCACCTGGCAGAGCCCGAGCGAGGCGACGAGCCCGACCTCCTGCGGCCGGAGCGCGGTGCCGCGCTCGACCACGATCGTGCCCGCCTGGATGTCCTCGCCCCGCAGCCGGACGTTCGCGCCCTTGGCGATCGGGCGGATGCGCACGCGGCCGTCGAGTCGCTCGATGACCTCCTGGGGATAAACCGTGTCGGCGCCGCGCGGCATCGGCGCGCCGGTCATGATGCGCACGGTCTGGCCGGGGAGGAACGCGCCCTCGAAGACCGCGCCGGCCGGCAGGTCGGCGACGACGACGAGCTCGCGCGTGCCGTCCGCCGGCACGTCGGCGCTCGTGACGGCGTAGCCGTCGACGGCCGAGTTGTCGGTCGGCGGAACGTCGAACGGCGCGCGCAGGTCGTCGGCCAGCACGCGGCCGAGGGCCTGCGGGGTCGGGACGATCTCGGGGGGCGTCGGGTGCGGGATCTGGGCGAGGACCCGATTTTGCCCGTCCTGCACCGAAATCATGGGGCTATTATACGCGCCATGACCGAGCCCCGGCCCGCCGGCTTCTGGGTCCGCGCGCTCGCCGCGCTCGTCGACGTCGCGATCTACGCGCTCGTGCAGGCGTCGTTCGGGAAGGTCGCCGCGCTGCTCGGCGACATCGACTTCGCGGGCTCGGTGCCGTTCCAGGGCCTGCTCGTCTTCCACACGTTCCTGTTCGCCAGCGCGTACGCGATCGTGCTCCACTGGCTCGGCGGGCAGACGCTCGGCAAGATGCTCGCCGGCGCGCGCGTCGTCGCGGACGACGGCGGGCCGCTGACGCTCGGCGCCGCGGTGCTCCGGTACCTCGCGTACTTCGTCTCGTGGGCGACGCTCGGCTTCGGGTACGTGATGGCCGGGCTGCGCCAG
>MGBV01000120.1:4939-5608 GCA_001788415.1 Candidatus Rokubacteria bacterium GWC2_70_16
GAGCTGGCCGCGCTGGCGGCGGGCGGGGCGGCCGCCGCCGCGTGGCTCGGCCCGGAGGAGCGCGCCCACGCGTCGCTCGTCGCGGCGCGCGCCGCGAGCGCGCGCGCGGCGCTCGCGGCACGGCCGCCCGGTCCCGCCGCGGGCACGCTGGCCGCGCTCCTCGACGACGCGGCCGTGCTGTGGGAGGCGCGCTGCTACTTCGAGGTGCACGAGCTGCTCGAGCCGGCGTGGCGCAGCGCTTCGCCTGGCGTACGCGAGGCGCTCCAGGGGCTCGTGCAGGTCGCCGTGGGCTACCAGCACCTCGCCAACGGCAACACCCCGGGGGCGCGGGCGTTGCTCTCCGAGGGCTCGGCGCGCCTGCACGGGCGCCGCCTCGGCGGGGCCGACCTCGAGCCGTTTGCGCGCGCGGTCGCGCGCGGCCTCGCCGGCCTCGAGGGATTCGACTGGACGGCGGTGCCCGGCTTCCCGCGGTCGCCGCGACACGGGTGAGGCGGCGCGGGACGGGGAGGGAGGAGCCGTGGATCTCGAGCTCGGCGGCAAGACGGCGCTGGTGACGGGCGGGAGCAAGGGGATCGGCCGGGCCATCGCGCACGCGCTGGCGCGCGAGGGCGCGCGCGTGGCGATCTGCGCGCGCGAGAAGGCGGCGCTCGAGGCGACCGCGCGCGAGCT
>MGBV01000121.1:0-2406 GCA_001788415.1 Candidatus Rokubacteria bacterium GWC2_70_16
TCCGTGTTGGCCTGGGCCGTCCGGTCCACCGCCGCGGGGCCAGCGCCGTAGGAGATCCGTCGGGTCATGTCGTAGGTGTTCCAGGCGAAGCCGGCCAGCAGATCGACGTAGAGGGCGCCCCAATAGTTGGTGGCGTACAGCGAGAGGCCGTAGCGCTGAGTGTCGGCATCCCCGAGGCCCGCCTCGAAGTCGGTGGTGGTCCTGGAGTAGCTCGCCGCCAGTCCGGCCACGAGGCTGTCCGTGAACCGGTAATCCACGCCCGCCGTCACCAGACCGGCCTCGAAGTCGAAGCCGCTTTCGCGCGCGGTCCCATCCTTGTCGCCAAAGCCAAACGATCCGTTGAGGAAGGCCCCGAGCCCCCCGGCGGTGCCCGCTGCATCGGCGCTGGCGCCGCCTCCTCTGTCGTCGAGCCCGAGAGGCCGGGAGCTGGCGACGGCCTTGCCGTCAATGTCGAGCCGCAGGTCGCCCGCGGTGATGCCCCGTGCACCCTGGCGCAACGCGCTCAGGCGCCCGGCGATGGCGCGGGAGGGGTTGACCTCGACGTTGAACGCCGACCCTCCCTGCGCGGCCGCTTGCTCCGGCGTGAGGAGCCCGAGCGCGTTCGCGAGCTGGTCGTTGGTGAGGCCGAGCGAGAACGCGGTCGGCCCCGAGACCTGGAGCGCGTTGGCCGTCTGGCGCATCTCGCGGCAGCGTCTCGTCAAGTCACCGGTGGCCGAGTCCTGGGTGGCGAAGCCCGCGGCCAGCAGCTTGGGGCAGACGACGTCGATGGCGGCAGCCATGGATCGCTGCGCAGGCGTGAGACCCGGCACGAGGACCAGTTCCCCGGCGGCCGCCCGCCCCAGCGGCACGATGGAGACGCCGAGAAGTATCAGGACCGCGGGCACTGCAGAGCGGCGCGTCGCCCTCATTGCCTCCCCCTCGCCAGGCTCGCCTTCGCCCGGCCTCATGCCACGCTGCCGGTCGCGGGTTGCGCCTGACTCTACTATGGGAACAACGTCGGAGCAAGAATTCGCGCCGGGCCGGGGGGCCCGGCGCGCCGGCTTCCCGCGCATCGCCGCGTGAAGGCGTCAGCCGCCGCAGGCGCCCTTGGTGTCCCTCACGCGGGCGCCGTCGGCGCCTTCGCGAAGTGCGGGATGACTTTCTCGCCGAACAGCTTGATCGCCTCCATCACCTTCTCGTGCGGCGGGCCGCTGGGGTGCTGCAGCCGGAGCACGATGTACTCGGCCCCGAGGGCGCGCCCGTACTTCTCGATCTCGCGGATGCAGTCCTGGGGGGAGCCCAGGATGAAGCGGTCCTGGCGGACCTTGTCCAGCGTGAACTCCGCCGGCGACTTCAGGTCGTTCAGCCAGGGATCGACCGCGGGGTTGTAGCCGCCGGCGCGGTGGTAGAAGGTGTGGGAATCCATCAGCGGTCCGCCGTACTCGGCGTCGGCCTGGGCGGTGGTCGGCGCGCAGTAGCCGTCGCGGAAGACGGCGATGTGCCCGGTCTTGCCCCGGGCCCGGCAGACCCGGTAGTACTCCTGCGCCCAGGTGGCGAGGGTCTGGACGCGGTTGATGAGGTCGCAGTACCAGAAGTCGCCCATCCGGGCCGCCCGCTTGATGCCGGGCGTCGTCCAGCCGCCCAGCCACATCGGCGGGCGCGGCTTCTGGACGGGCCTGGGCGTGATCGTCACGTTCTGGAGGCGGTAGCGCTGGCCGTAGAACGACCAGTTGTCCTCGGTCCAGGCCCGCTGGACGATCTCGACGCCCTCCTCCATCAGCGTCGGCAGGTGACCCTTGGGAACGCCGAAGGCGGCGTAGTCCTCGCCGACATAGCCGGCGCCCATGGCCAGGATCAGCCGGCCCTTGGAGATGATGTCGACGACGGCGGCGTCCTCGGCGACGCGGACGGCATGGTAGAGCGGCAGGAGCAGCACCGACGAGCCCACCTTGATCCGGCTGGTCTTGGCCGCGATGGCGGCCGCCATCGTCAGGGGCGAGGGGAGGTAGCCATCCGGCTGCTGGTGGTGCTCGGTCAAGAGAAAGGAGTCGAAGCCGTACCGCTCGGCCTGCTGCGCCTGCTCGATGATCTGGTCGACGAGCCGGTCCATGTGCTCGCCGGCCGGTGGACTCTGGGTGCAGGGGGAGATTCCGAATCTCATCGCAGTCCTCTCCTTTCCGGGTTCAGCGCTGCGTCCGGGGGCCGCGCGACCGCGGCAGGCTGGAGCTACATGCGGGGCCTCCTCCTTTCGTGGGGCCGGCGCGGTGGCGCCCGCCCAGGGTGGACACCGACCCGACGGCAGCACCATACGCGCTCCCTCGGCGGGGCACAACGGGCCCACCGCTGATCGCCGCCGCCCAGCCGCGGGCTAGCTGACTTCTTCGAGGGCGATCGCCTGCCGCTTCTTGCCGAGCTGGGGGACGAGCG
>MGBV01000121.1:2481-8005 GCA_001788415.1 Candidatus Rokubacteria bacterium GWC2_70_16
GCTGACTTCTTCGAGGGCGATCGCCTGCCGCTTCTTGCCGAGCTGGGGGACGAGCGGCGAGACGAGGAGGACCAGGGTGAGCGTGAGGCACACCGCCGAGATCGGGCGGGTGAAGAAGAGCGCGAAGTCGCCCTGCGAGAGGATGAGGGACTTGCGGAGGTTGTTCTCGAGCAGCGGGCCCAGGACGAAGGCGAGCACCAGGGGCGCTGGCTCGTAGGCGAACTTCTTCATGAGGTAGCCGACGACGCCGAAGGCAATCATCACGTAGATGTCGAAGATCGCGTTGGACACCGTGTAGACCCCGATCAGGCAGAACAGGAGGATGAGCGGGAAGAGGATCCGGTACGGGATCTTCAGCACCTGCACCCAGATCCCGATCAGCGGCAGGTTGAGAATCAGCAGCATGAGGTTGCCGATGTACATGCTGGCGATGATCCCCCAGAAGAGCCCAGGGTTCTGCTTCATCATGAGGGGGCCCGGCTGGACGCCGTGGATCATGAAGGCGCCGAGGAGCAACGCCATGACAACGTTCGGCGGGACGCCGAGCGTCAGCAGCGGGATGAACGCGCCGCCGGTCGCCGCGTTGTTCGCTGCCTCTGGCGCCGCCACGCCCTCGATGGCGCCCTTGCCGAACCGCTCGGGGTGCTTCGACAGGCGCTTCTCGAGGGCGTAGGAGAGGAACGAGGCGATCACGGCGCCGCCGCCGGGCAGGATCCCGAGGAAGAATCCCACGAGCGAGCCGCGCACCAGCGCCCACCGCGAGGCGACCCAGTCCGCCGCGCTCGGCAGGAGCCCCCGGATCTTGGTGTCGAAGACCTCGCGCTTGATCGTCTCCTCGATGTTGAGCAGCACCTCCGCCACGCCGAACAGGCCCATGACGATGGGCACGAGCCCCACGCCGTCCACCAGCTCCATGCGGTCGAAGGTGAGCCGCGGCCGGGCGTTGATGGAGTCGAGGCCCACGAGGCCCAGGACGATCCCCACGGCCGCCAGGAGCAGGGCCTTGGCCATGGAGCCGTGGGCGAGGTAGATGAGGATCGTGAGGCCGAGGACCATCAGGCTGAAGTACTCGGGCGGCCCGAAGGCGATCGCGACCCGCGACAGCGGCGGCGCCAGCAGCATGAGCCCCACGATGGACAGCGTCCCCGCGATGAACGACCCGAACGCGGCCATGGCGAGCGCCGGCCCGGCCCGCCCCTGGCGCGCCATCTGGTAGCCGTCGAGGCAGGTCACCACGGAGGCCGCCTCGCCGGGGATGTTGACCAGGATGGAGGTGGTGGAGCCGCCGTACATGGCGCCGTAGTAGATGCCCGCGAGCATGATGATGGCGGCCTCCGGCGCCACCTTGAAGGTGGCGGGCAGGAGCAGGGACATGGCGCCGACGGGGCCGATGCCGGGCAGGACGCCGATGAGGGTGCCGATGAACACGCCGAGAAAGCAGTAGAAGAGGTTCTGCGGCTGGAGCGCCACCGCGAACCCGAGGCCGAGCTGCTGGAGGAGCTCCATGGCTCAGCGGAGCTCGAACACGCCCGCCGGGAGCTGGGCGCCGAGCCAGAGCTGGAAGACCGCGTAGGCCACGAGCGCGCTGGCGACGGCGCCCGCCAGGGCCACCGACCAGCGCTGGGGTTCGACGCCCTTGAAGAGCACCACCAGCAGGACGACGGTGGTCGCGACGAAGCCGAGCCAGCCCAGCGCCCAGGCATACGCGAACAGGGCCGCGACCACGAGGACGACCCTGCGCCAGCGCGCGCCGAAGGCGAGCTGCGGCCCCTCCCCGGCGCGCCGTCGCAGCGCCCCGGCGAAGATGCCCAGGGAGAGGCCGACCATGATCACGCCGATCCAGAACAGCAGGAACCCCGAGCCGGGGTCGCGGACCGACCCCAGCTCCAGGGCCCAGCCAGCGGAGCAGACATAGGCGCCGACCGCTCCCCAGAAGAGGGAGCTGGCGATGTCGGCCCGGTTCACAACTTCTTCGCGAGTCCCAGCTGCTCGACGATCACCCTCGCCTCTTCGTACTGCTGGCGCGCGTACTTCGCGTAGTCCTCGGTCCCCATGTAGAAGGGCTCCATGTCGAGGCGGTCGAGGATCTTGAGGTATGCCGGGTCTTCCATGCCCTTGCGGAAGGCGTCGTGAAGGGTCTTCACGACCTTCGGATCCATCCCCTTGGGCCCCGCGAATCCGTACGGGGAGTTGGAAACGATGCCGTAGCCGAGCTCCTTCAGCGTGGGCACGCTGGGCCAGCGCTTGCTCCGCACGTTGCCCCAGGTGACGAGCAGGCGCAGGGCGCCCGCGTCCACCTGCGGTCCCCAGGCCGTGGCGTCGGCGGTGGCGTGGGTGTGGCCGCCGAGGACGGCGGGCACCGTCTCGGCGCCGCCCTTCATCGGCACCTGCGTCCACTTGATGCCTTCTTTCATCGCGATCTGCTCCATCGTGATGTGGAGCGTGCTGCCGGCGCCGGGGGTGGCGTACGTTACCTTGCCGGGGTTGGCCTTGGCGTGGGCGATGAACTCCTGCCACGTCTTCCAGGGCGAGTCCGCCTTCACCACGACGCCGAACGTGAAGCCGGTGACGTGGATGATATAGGAGAAGTCCTTCAGCGGATCCCACGTGGCCTTCATCATGTGCGGCAGGCGAAACACCGTGATCGGAAGCTGGGCGATGGTGTAGCCGTCCGGCCTGGCGGCCGCCACCATCGTGGCCGGGCCCACCGTGCCGCTGCCGCCGGGCTTGTTCTCGATGACGACGGGCTGGCCGAGGTGCTTCTGCGTCGCCTCGGCGAGCGCGCGCATCTGCACATCCGCCACCCCGCCGGGCGGAAAGGCGCAGATGAGCGTGACGGGCTTCGTCGGGAACTCGGCGGCGGCGGCGCGCGCCCCGAAGGACGGGACCAGGGCGCCGGTCGCGGCCAGCTTCAGGATCTGGCGTCGGGTCAGTGTCATCGCGTCCTCTTTCTCGGTGTGGTGTGGAGCGTAGTAGGGTCGAGGACTGGCGCGGTACCCCGTAGGCTCCCCTTGGCTGTGTCCGCCGTTTCCAGCTTCGTGCCCGTGTAGGGTCGCCGTGAGCCCGTCTCCAGCCCCCGCCACCTCAAACGGCGCGAACGGATTCCCCGTACGCCGCTTTCCTGTCCGCTTCACGCCAAGGGTTATGCGACCTATCGGCCAGGGAGCGCTTTCAGGTGCGGGCCCCGTACTGGACGCGGTAGTCCTGGAACAAGCCCAGCGTCTCGTACAGCCCCACCGTACTCCACCTCGTCCAGCCGAAGCCCGCACGATTCCTCGCCCGCATCAGATGCCGCCGCACCTTCTTCTCCACCCAGTTCGTCACGTAGGCAAAGCACCGGCCCGCGTTCCCGATCCGGAAGTAGTTCACCCAGCCGCGCAGGATCGGATTGATCTCGGCGATCACGCGAAATGACGATCTCGCCCTCCCAGCCGTCTAGGAGCGTGTCGGGGAAATGCGAAAAGCCACGATTGGTGCGGTGACTTCTCCCACTTCGGCCCCTGTTCTCGCGGTTCGGCGCTTCTTCCGCGGCCAAATGGGCCCGTTTGTGGGTTGGCCATCCCACTTTTCCGAGTCGTCACGATTACTCCGACACGCTCCTAGCTGGCGGGCGTACTCGAGGACTTTGGCCCCCCTGCCGACCTCGATCTCCCGGAGCATCCGGGCCACGGCCTGCCGGACGTCGTCCTCGCCAGCCTCGGGGGTCCTGGATGGCTTCAAGTATTTGATGGCCATTGGGGTCGGGGCGCAGCCCGTTCTGAAATCGCTTACAATTCTCATGATGTAAACACGGGGCTCGTGGTACAGTCAAGCTCAAAAGTGGTTCAGGACGCGATGCCTGACGCGAGGGGGCAAAGGAGAAACCGCTTACGGCGCCGGCGAGGGGTATCGCCGACGGTTGACGACGTGGCCAGCCGGGCCGGCGTCTCCACGGCGACCGTCTCGCGCTGCCTGAACACGCCCGCCGCCGTCCGGCCGGCCCTCCGTCACAGGGTCGACTCGGCCATCGCCGCGCTCGGCTATGTCCCCCATGGCGCCGCGCGAGCGCTCGCTTCCCAGCAGTCCTACACCATCGGTGCCGTCATCCCGACTCTCAACAACGCCATCTTTGCCAGCGGGATCCAGGCCCTCCAGCGCCGCCTCGACGAGGCCAAGTACACGCTCCTGCTCGCCAGCTCGGATTACGACCCTGCCCGCGAGCTGCGCGAGGTCCAGATCCTGGTCGCGCGTGGAGTGGACGGAATCATGCTGGTGGGCCGGGCCCACAAGCCGGAGCTGTACGCATGCCTCCGGGACAAGGACGTCCCCTACGTCAACACCTGGACCTACAGCTCCGAGACCGAACACCCGTGTGTGGGATTTGACAACCTGGAGGCAGGTCGCCGCCTGGCATCGTATCTCCTCGACATGGGGCACCGCGACATCGCCATGATCGCCGGCATCACCGACGGCAACGATCGGGCCACGGAACGGCTCGCCGGCGTGCGGGAGGCGCTGGCCGCCCGGGGCCTCTCGCTGCCCCCGCAGCGCCTGCTCGAGCGGCCCTACGACATCGCCGAGGGGCGGGGCGCTTTCCGGCTGCTCATGGCCAAGGAGCCGCGCCCAACCGCCGTCATCTGCGGGAACGACGTGCTGGCGTTCGGCGCCCTCTTCGAGTGCCGCTCGCTGGGCGTGGAGGTCCCCAACCAGCTCTCCATAACCGGGTTCGACGACCTGGAGCTCGCGTCCCAGGTGGAGCCACCGCTGACCACCATGCACGTCCCTTCCGAGGAGATGGGGCGGCGCGCTGCCGAACACCTGCTGGCGCGCCTAGCCGGGAAGCCGGTTGCCCCGGCGACCAGGCTCGAGGTCAGCCTGATCGTCCGCGGCACGACTGCGCCACCGCGAAGCCCGTAGCCCCCGGGGAAGGCGAGAAGACGGACAAGCCTCGCCGGGCTCGGGAGGGTTCAGGTTCCTTCCATCTGACGCCCAAGGCACAAGGCAACAACCTCGCCCTGGTTTCGCTGGCCAGGGTGCCGACAACGCCTCTGGAGCGAGTTCTCCCCGAGTTCACCATGAGACCAAGCGGAACTTGGACGAGAGTTGGCCAACCGCTATACGGGGAACCCCGCGAACATTGCATGGCTTTGCAAGCGCTGGAGGTCGTCCTTGAACTCTTCCGCTGGGTTCGTGGACGTCATACGGGTGTGGACGGCGGCGCGCCGATGCAACGCCCTCGCGACCTCCCCCACCGTCGCAATGTCTGCCCACGGTGACGCGGCCGAGCAGCGCCGCGCCCTCGCAGAGGACCTCGCAGGAGGCGAGCCGCCGCAGGCGGCTACTTCACGCGCTCCACGGACACTTTCATGAGGATCTTGCCCCAGCCGCCCTTGTCGAGCCCCACGTCGGAGCACTGCACCACCATGGTCCGCTCGTTGTTCGGGTCCGAGTGGGCGATGAAGCGCTCGTAGATCTGCTTCACCGGGCTCTCGAGGGCGGCCACGGCGAAGAGGCACATCTTCTCCGGGCACTCCCGGGTGATCAG
>MGBV01000122.1:0-3456 GCA_001788415.1 Candidatus Rokubacteria bacterium GWC2_70_16
ACATGAGGCCTCCGGCGTCCACGAACTCCCTGCCCGGATACATGGAGAGCAGGCGATGTTTCGCGGCGAAGTCGACGATGCGACTGGGATAGGAGGCGATGAGTGGATCGGCCGTCGTCATGAGCGCATCGGGCCGCTTCGCGGCGATCGCGCCGAAGACGTGCTCGAAATCGTGCGGACCCCGGAACTTGTGAGGCTCGAGCGTGACGCCCAAGGGGGTCGCCCACCGTTGCGTCTCTTGGAGGGCCAAGACGCTCCCGGGATTCTCGGGGTTGTAGATCAGCGCGACACGAGAGAGCCCGGGGCGGGCCTCCTTGAGCAGCTCCAACCGCTTCCCGTATTCAGGGCCGATGAACGCGACCCCCGTGACGTTGCCCCCGGGGCGCGTGTAGCTCTCGACGAGGCCCGACTGATCGGGGAATGCGACGTTCGCAAACACGATCGGGATCGTGGAGGTCGCGTGCTTGGCCGCGCCGGAGGCTTGCGAGCCCGCAGCGCAGAGGATGTCCACGGGGAGACGAACCAGCTCAGCGGCGAGCTCGGGCAGGCGCTCGCTGCGCCCATCGGCCCAGCGGGCCTCGATGGTGATGTTCTGGCCTTGGACGTAACCGAGCTCGCGCAATCCAGCCCGAAGGGCCTCCAGGTTGGGAAGGCCGTCGCCGGCCGAGGCGGGTGATAGCCATCCGATTCGGTGCATCCCTCTGGCCTTCTGCGCGTCGGCTGAGCGCGATGGCAGGAGCGCGCCGACGGCGAGGCTCGTGATGAACGCGCGCCGGTCGATCACTGGATGACCTGATCGGCCCGCTGCAGCAGTGACGGCGGGATCGTGAGACCGAGCGCCTTGGCGGTCTTGAGGTTGATGACCAGCTCGAACTTCGTCGGCTGCTGCACCGGAAGGTCAGCCGGCTTGGCGCCCTTCAGGATCTTGTCCACATAGATGGCGCCGCGGCGCCATAGATCCGGGCGGTCGGGCGAGTAGCTCATGAGGCCCCCGCTCTCCACGTGATGTTTCGGGCCAAACAGCGATGGCAGCTTGTGCGTCAACGCGAGTTCCGCGAGCCGCGTGGCCCCGGCAATGAACAAGGGAGTTGAAAGGACCAGAACCCCGTTGGCGCGTTCTCGGACCATGGCCGAAAAAGCGCTCGCATACTCCGTCGCGCTGCGCACTGCCACCGATTGAATCCGGAGCCCCAGGGATGGGCCCGCCTCCTCGACGGCGTTCCGGCCCGGTCCGTGCGACGGCGTGGCCGGGTCCCAGACGACGGCAACGCGGGAGAGCCGGGGAACCGCCTTCTTGAACAGCTCCAGGCCTTTGACATTTGTCTCGGTCATCATGATGGAGAGCCCGGTGATGTTGCCGCCCGGCCGCCCGAGGCTCGCCACGTGGCCGGTGCGGAGCGGGTCCGCGTGGCTCATGAATATGATGGGAATCTCCGAGGTCGCTTCCTTGGCCGCCCCGGTGTAGACGGAACTCGGTGCCATGATGACATCGACCTTGAGCCGGACCAGTTGCTCGGCAAGTTCGCGCATCCGTTCCGGCTTCCCCTCCGCCCACCTGTACTCGATGGCGATGTTTCGACCCTCCACGTAGCCCAGATCGCGAAGGCCTTGACGGAAGGCTTCCATGGCATCCGGAAACACGGCCGGACCATCCCACAGAAAACCGAGGCGGTAGACTTTCCCTGCCTGCTGGGCCTGGGCGGCGAGCGGCGCGGAGAGGCCGGCGCCAATCATGTGTGCGATGAACGTCCGCCGGTCCATCACTGAATGACCTCCGTCGCCCGGAGGAGAACGGACTGCGGGATCGCCAGCCCGAGCGCCTTGGCGGCCCTCAGGTTGAGGACCAGCTCGAACGTCGTGGGCTGCTCCATGGGAAGATCGGCGGCCTTGGCGCCCCTGAGGATCCTGTCCACGAAGTAGGCGGCACGACGGTGCATCCCGGGATAGCTCGGCCCAAAGGACATCAGCCCCCCGGCCTCCACCAGCTCCCTGTACGCATACATTCCCGGAAGACGGTGGCGTGTCGTGAAGTCCACGATCCGGGCTCGGTGATGCAGGAAGAGGCGGTCGGCCAGCATGATGAGCGCACCGGGCCGCCCTCTGACAATGGCATCGAACGCCTGATCGAACTCGGACTCTGCCCGCACCTCGACGAACTCCACCTTCAGGTGGAGCGCCGCGGCCGCCGCGCGCGCCTGCTTCTGCGAGACCACATGGAAGGGGTTGGCGGGATTCAAGAGGAAGGACACATGCGAGAGTTTCGGGACAAGCTCCCGGAGCAGCTCTAGGCGCTTCCCCTCCAGATCCGGCGCGATCGACACCAGTCCCGTGAGGTTTGCCCCAGGCCGGGCGAGGCTGGCGGCCAGACCTGTCCCGACGGGATCGCCGACGGCCACCATGACGACAGGGACCGACGTGGTCGCCTTCTTGACGGCGAGCGAGGCGGGCGTGCCGGCGGTCACGATCACATCCACTCTCAAGGCGATCAGCTCGGCGATGAGGGCAGGAAACCGCTCATACGTCCCTTCCGCCCACCGATACTCGATCAGGATGTGTCGGCCCTCGACATACCCGAGGTCACGCAAGCCCTCGCGGAACGGCCCGACGAGATTGGCCTCGAGGGCAGCGGTGGAGTTCCCGAGGAACCCTATCCGGGGCACCTTCGCAGCCTGCTGCGCGTCGGCGGCGAGCGGCGCGACGAGGATTGCAGTGGCCGTCGCGATGAAGGCTCTCCGGTTCATTTGTGCCTTGGGAAAGCGGAAGAACGTGAAGAGTTCCTCGCCGCCTTCCCGCAGGCTCATCACAACTCCCACGCAGCGCGTGGCCCACATGCGCTCGAAGGCCGCGAAGGCTGTGCCGGCGGCATCGACGATACGATGGAAGTCGTCACGAATCGGGACGCGACCTGGGTCATCGGATCCTCCGTAGATTCAACAGGGGTTGGGCGTCATCTTACCTCACGTTGTCCCTGCGCCGATCGCAACAGGGAAGGTCACTCGATCACCTGATCCGCTCGGAGCCGCAGCGATTGCGGGAGGGCCAGGCCGAGGGCCTTGGGCCGACCCGATCCGGCGAGTCGAGGCTCAGTAGCCGACGAGGCTCAGTCCCGGCACGCGCGAGAAGTCCCTGGTGTTCCGTGTGACCAGCGGCGCCTCGTCGACCAGCGCGGCCGTCGCGATGAGCAGGTCCAGCGTCGAGATGCGCTGGTGCGCTCGCTCCAGCGAGGCGAGGAGCTGGGCGTAGGCGATCGGGAATCGGCGATCGGGGTAGACGATCTCGACCCCGGCGCACAGGTGGTGGACGCGCTGCCGCTCGACGGCCGGCCGCCGGGCGAGCTCGGCCCCCGCCAGCAGCTCGCAGATCACGTGCACGCCGACCCGGAGCTCCTCTCCTTCCAGAGTGTCGAGCAGCGCCGTCGCGGGGCCCGGTTTCTCCCGATTCCCCTCGCGGAGGAGA
>MGBV01000122.1:3574-5975 GCA_001788415.1 Candidatus Rokubacteria bacterium GWC2_70_16
TACTACGTCAACAGCACGAGCTGGTCTCCGCGGGCGGTCGTCTCGCGGAAGACCGACGACGGCTGGTCGCGCCAGACGCCGCTGTACTCCACCAAGACGACGCGGTTCGTGACGCGCGACGAAGCTGACCGCTGTGCGATCGACGTCGCGAGAGCATGGATCGACACGGCGGTCGAACGGCTGCGCAGCTGATCGACGCGCAATGCTCGAGAACAAGACGAAAGTCCTGCTCATCCTCTCCCAGGACGTCCTGGACCGGGCGCGGGTGCTGGCGGGAAGGGCGACGACGATGCTCAAGCTGCCGGTGAGCCTCCAGATCGTTCTCCGCGCGCTCGTCGAGGAGGGGCTGAAGCGCGACAACCAGTCGATCCTCCTCGCCAACATCGAAGGCCAGGCCAGGGCGGTTCGCCGCAAGCGCGGCGCGGCGCGGCGTGCCGGGGCGCCTCCCGCGGCGCCGGGGCCGAGCGGCAAACGCGCGACGGCCGGACGTTGAACGATATTCTGGCCGTCGGCATCGCCGGGGCCGTCGTGGCGGTGATCGCCACGATCCTCGGCGCGGTCGAGCTGCTGCGCAGGGCCGTTGCCGCGATCGTCGGGCGCTGAGCGAGAGCGACGACGCGAGCGCACCTGTGGCATACTCACTGGGTCTGGTTCGGTCGCCGGTTCACCGTGGACCCCCCTCCTCATCAGACCTCGTCTCTGGCACCCGCTTCCGCTGTTCCAGAGCGTGTTTCTCCACTGCGGGAGATGTCTTTGGAGGTGCGCGATGGCGCACAAACTGTTCATCGGAGGCCTGCCCTTCTCGACGTCGAGCGAGCGCCTTCGCGAAGTGTTCGCCCAGGCGGGCGGGGTCGAGTCGGCGACGGTCGTGATGGAGCAGGACACCGGCCGCTCGCGCGGGTTCGGCTTCGTCGAGATGGCGTCGGCCGAAGAGGCTGACGCGGCGGTCAAGAAGTTCAACGGCCAGGAGATGGACGGCCGGACGCTGAAGGTGGAGCTGGCCAAGTCCGGCGGTGCGGGCGGCAGCGGCGGCGGCTACCGCAGCGGCGGCGGGCGCGGCGCTCGCTACTAGATGAAGCGGTGGTGCCCGGCGAGCAGCTCGAGCGCCCGCTCGAGCAGACGGCTCGCCGAGGGCCGCAGGACCTCCCAGTAGGGGTCGGGCCGCTTGCCCCGCCGGTGGAGCATCAGGTTGAAGCCGGTGATGATCGAGAACTTGTAGGCGGCGAGGGCGCGATACCAGGCGACCTCCTCCACGGCCGCGCCGAAGGCGTCCGCGTACATCGCCTGGAGCTCGGCCGGCGCGGGCAGGCGGGTGGGGCCGCGGCCCTCGTGGGCCCACGCGGCGTCGTCGGCGAAGAGCAGGATCCACCCGAGGTCCCGCAGCACGGCGCCCACGCCCCACAGCTCCCAGTCTAGGATCGCGACGAGCCGGTCGTCGGTGTAGAAGAGGTTGGCCCACTGGTAGTCGCCGTGGCAGATGCCGGCGCGCGGCGCGGCCGGCAGGCGCGCGAGGAGCCCCTGCTTCACCTCGGGGGCGCGGGCGACCATGTCGGGCTCCGCCGCGCGCTCCCGGAAGCGGTCCCAGCGCTCCACGTCCACGGCGAGGTCGAGCGGCGGCCCGTCGTCCGGGACGTGGCGCCGCCAGTCCAGGCGGTGCAGGCGCGCCAGCGCCTCCATCGCCTGGCGCGCCATCGGACGCAGGCGCTCGGCGGAGAACGCCCCGGCCCACTCGCCCGGCTCCGTGCGGAGCCCGTCGCCGCGCAGGCGCGGCACGATGACGTAGGGCCGGCCGAACCAGCGCGGATCGTCGCCCGACCAGGCGAGGGCGGGGACGGGCACGCCCGTGCCCTGGAGCGCGGCGATCACGCGCGCCTGCCTCAAGACGTCGGCGGTGCCCTCGAGCTTCACGTTCGGCGGCGGCACGCGGAGGACGTAGTCCTTCCGCTCGCCCCGTGTCCGGACGGCGACGAAGAAGGAGAACCCCGCGTGACCGGGCGTCCGCTCGACCGAGAGGACGCGCGCCCGCGGGTCGTCGAGGTGGGCGCGGCAGAACGCCGTCAGCCGGGCTTTCAGGGCCGCGAGCTCCGTCATTCGTTGACCTTGATGCCGCGCACGGCCGCCCGCAGGTCGAGGAGCTGGTCCGGGAGCCACGTGGCGAGCTGGGGAAACGCGGCCACCGCGCCGAGCGTGAGGAGCTGGATGAGGACGAAGGGGAGGATGCCCTTGTAGATGTCGGCCATGCGCACGCCGACGGGCGCCGAGCCGCGGAGGAAGAAGAGCGCGAAGCCGAACGGCGGCGTGAGGAAGGAGCTCTGCAGCGTCAGCGCCACCAGGATCGTGATCCAGCCGAACGCGAGATAGGGCCGGTCGATGAAGCCCGGGAAGGCGAGGCCATCGAGGA
>MGBV01000123.1 GCA_001788415.1 Candidatus Rokubacteria bacterium GWC2_70_16
GGTGTCGAACGACGTGATCCAGTCGACAGCGGACTTGCCGGCGATCAGGTTCTCCCAGAAGGCGTCCTTGCCGATGCCGTTGGGGGCGACGACGCCGAGGCCGGTGATGACGACGCGACGCTTGCTCTTCATCGGATGGGTTGCCCCCTAAAGGCCTGAAAGGTAAAGAGACGTATCTTTGACCATAGCAAGAAAGAATTGGGGGGCAAAGTTTCCTGAACCGTCCGCCTCGGGTAGAATGTGGCTCGCCATGCTACCGCGACTGTCGAGGCGTCGGTTCCTGGCTCTTCCGTTGGGACTCCTGCTGGTTCCTGGCCCAGCCGCTGCGGCCGCCAGGACAAGGAAAGACTTTACATTTCGACTAGATGTAGGCGTGCTGTTCGATCTACTGACATTCTCCGTCTCCGGCGCGCTGGTGGAGGAGATCGACTGGCCGGCGGGCCGCTACCGGGTCGCGTTCGGAGGCGAGGGGTCCGGGGTGACCAACCGGACCGAGGCAGCAGGCGTCATCCAGGGCGGGCGTTTCATGCCCACAGAGCTGAAGAGCAGTGGCACCGTGAGGGGGCGCCAGAACAGGCTCGAGGTCAACTACGATTACGAGCGGGGGCGGGTCGAGTACCACTCGGTGGGCCACACGCTGCTGCTGGGCCGTCGTCGCCAGGTGGATGACGTGCTCACGCTGCCCGCCGACCAGCCGCTGGACGACGTGGTCTCGGCGACGCTCAACTTCGCGGCCAACCGGCTGGAGGTGGGCCCGGACGGCTTCTGCCGGACGGCGGTGGTCCGGCGGGCGCGCGCCGAGAACGAGGGCCCGGACGAGGTCTCCGCGAGCGGTTATCGCGCGGAGATCGTGCCGCTCCGGTTCCGGGTGAGCGCGGATCCCGTCTCGGGACAGCTCGCCGCCCTGGTGGACCTGACGGGCTTCTCCTCCTGGGCGCGCTCCAATCGGCCCGCCCGCATCACGTTCGATTCGCGCCGCCACCTGGAGTCGGTGGACTCCTCGCTGATCCTCGGCAGCACGGTCAAGGTTCGCCTCGCCGCGGGCGCGTGATCGGCTGGTGATGGGTCACGACCTGGTGGCGCTGGGCGAGGTGCTGCTGCGCCTCGCAGCTCCGCCGACCCAGCGCCTCGAGCAGGCGACTTCTCTGGATGTCCAGATCGGCGGGGCCGAGGCCAACGTGGCCGCGGCCTGTGCCAGGCTCGGGCTCCGGACGGCCCTCATCTCGGCACTCCCGGCGGACCATGCCTGGGGCGACCGCACGGTGCGCGAGCTGTCAAGCCATGGGGTCGATTGCGCGGGCGTGCTCCGCCGCCCCGGCTGCCGCATGGGTCTCTACTTCCTCGAGTATGGTGCCGCGCCCCGTCCCGTCCGCGTCCTCTACGACCGGCGCGACTCGGCGGCGAGCCGCATGATCGCGGACGAGGTGGACTGGGCGCGCCTGGACGGCGCCCGGCTGCTGCATCTCTCCGGGGTCACGGCGGCGCTGGGAGACAACCTCCGCGTGGTGCTCCGGCGCGCGGTGCGGGAGGCGACGAGCCGGGGCGTGCCGGTCTCGTTCGACGTCAACTACCGCTCGCGCCTCTGGAGCCCGACGGAGGCGCGCGAGTTCTCCGAGGAGATGCTGCCGGCCCTCCGCTATCTCTTCGTGGGGGCGGACGACGCCGAGACGGTGTTCGGGCTCCGCGGGGCGCCCGAGGTGGTGCTGAGCGGGCTCCGAGCGCTGGCGCCCCGGGCGACCATCGCGCTGACCCTCGGAGAGGCCGGCTCCGCCGTGCTGGCTGGCGACACGGTGCTGCGCCCGTCGAAGCTTTACACGGTCGCCGTCGTGGATCGCGTGGGAGCCGGAGACGCGTACGCTGCGGGCTTCCTGTGGGCCACGCTCACGGGGCGCTCGCCGCAGGGGGTGGTGGATGCGGCGACGGCGCTCGCCGCGCTCAAGTGCACGATCTGGGGCGACATCCCGCTCGTGACGCGCCCCGAGCTGGAGGAGCTGCTGGCGTCGGACAGCCTCGAGATCCGCCGCTAGGGGTACGGGGCATGGGCGCGGTGATCGTGTACAACCCGGGGGCGGGGCGCAGCCGGGCCCGCGGCCCTGCAGTACAGCGCATGGTGGACGCGCTCGGCGCGCGCGGGCTCTCGGCGGCGGCCCAGGCCACGACGGGCGCCGGGGACGCCACCCGCCTGGCGAGGCAGGCCGCCCTCGAGGGCGCGGAGCTGATCGTCGCCTGCGGGGGAGACGGCACCGTCAACGAGGTGCTCCAGGGCCTGGTCGGGACGACCGCTTGCCTGGGCGTCTGGCCCGGCGGCACGGCCAACGTGCTGGCACGGGAGCTGGGACTGCCGCGGCGTCTCGAGGCGATCGCTGACGTGCTGGCGGCCGGGCACACCCGGCGGGTCTCCATCGGGCGCGCCGGCGATCGGTACTTCATCCTGATGGCCGGGATTGGCCTCGACGCCGCCGTCGTGCGCGGGGTGAGCCCGACGCTCAAGCGGTTCCTCGGGGAAGGGGCCTACTGGCTGGCCGCGCTCCGGCAGCTCGCCGCCTGGCCGCCGCCGCGCTTTCTCGTGGAGGTGGAGGGCAGGGTCGAGCCCGCCACGCTGGCGGTGCTGGCCAATGCCGCCGCCTACGGAGGGGGGCTCCGCTTCACCCCGCAGGCGCGCATGGACGACGATCTGCTCGACATCTGCCTCCTGGACTCGACCGACCGGCTCCGGCTGATCCGCTGGGTCCTCGCCGCGTTCAGGGGAGCGCACCTGGCCCTGCCCGGCGTCACGTGCCTGCGGGCGCGGCGCGCGCGGGCGCACGGGGCGGGAGCGCCGTGGGTGCAGGTGGACGGCGAGCTGGCCGGCCGGCTCCCCATGGACTTCGAGTGCCTTCCCGCGGCCGTCTCGGTCCTCGCGCCCCGGTGATATAGTTCCCGTCAGAGGAGGACCCAGTGTGAGCGAGCGCTATCTCTACATGAACGGTCGCCTGGTGCCGTACAGCGAGGCCACGATCCACGTGCAGTCCAACGCCGTCAAGTACGGCACGAGCGTCTTCGAGGGGCTGCGCGCCTACTGGAACGAGTCCCGGCAGGAGCTCTTCGTCTTCCGGCTCGGCGAGCACTGCCGGCGGCTCTTCGACTCGCTCAAGCTCATGCGGATGGAGCACGAGTTCACGCTGGAGGAGCTGCGCCACTCCGTCCTCGAGACGCTGCGCAAGAACGAGTACCGCGAGGACGTCCACGTCCGCCAGACGGCCTACCTGGCGGCCGACGGCAACGTGGAGGCCACGGGCCCCACGGGGCTCGCGGTGGACGCGCGCCCGCGGAAGCTGGCGGGCAAGGCGGCGCTCGACATCTGCGTGAGCTCCTGGGTGCGCATCCCCGACGGGGCCATGCCCCCGCGCATCAAGTGCTCGGCCAATTACCAGAACGGACGCCTGGCCTTCCTCGAGGCGAAGGCCGGGGGCTACGACTACACCGTGCTCCTCAACTCGCGCGGGAAGGTGTCCGAGGCCCCGGGCGCGGCGCTCTTCATGGTGCGCGGGGGGGTGCCCGCGACCCCGCCGGTCACCGCCGACGTGCTCGAGTCGATTACGCGGACCACCCTCGTGCAGCTCTTTCGCGAGCAGCACGGGCTCAGCGTGGCCGAGCGCGACATCGACCGCACGGAGCTCTGCGTGGCCGACGAGGCCTTCCTCTGCGGCAGCGGCTGGGAGGTGACGCCCGTCGCCTCGGTGGACCGGCTGCCGCTGAGCCAGCCGGCGCCGGGGCCCCTGACGCGCGCCATCGCGGCCACCTATTTCCGGGCGGTGCGCGGGGAGCTGCCGGAGTACGGCGACTGGCTCACGCCCGTGTACGGGCGGGCCTGAGCGGGGGTCGCGCGGGCGTGACCAGCGAGGAGGCGGCGCGCGGGGTCGAGCGGATCCTCGAGGGCCTCAACGAGGGGCAACGGCTGGCCGTCACCCACGCGGCGGGGCCGCTGCTCATCATCGCCGGCGCGGGCACGGGGAAGACCACCGTCATCACCCGGCGCATCGCGCACCTCATCGCCACCCGCCGGGCCCGCCCCTCGGAGATCCTGGCGCTCACCTTCACGGACAAGGCCGCGGCCGAGATGGAGGAGCGCGTGGACGCGCTCGTCCCCTATGGCTACGCCGACGTGCAGATCTCGACCTTCCACGCCTTCGGCGACCGGCTCATCAAGGAGAACGCGCTGGAGCTGGGGCTCACCCCCGACTTCCGGGTGCTGACGCGCGCCGAGCAGATCATCTTCTTGCGCGACCATCTCTTCGAGTTCCCGCTCGAGCACTACCGGCCGCTGGGCGAGCCCACGCGGCACCTCCAGGCGATCGCGAGCCTCATCAGCCGGCTCAAGGACGAGGACGTGAGCCCGGACGAGTACCTGGCCCACGCCGAGGCCCTGCTGGCCGCCGCGCAGGATGACGAGAGCCGGCTCGAGGCCGAGGAGCACCTGGAGCTGGCGCGCGTCTACGCGCAGTACCAGACGCTGATGGCGCGCCTCGGCCAGGTGGACTTCGGCGACCAGATCGTGGAGGCGCTGCGGCTCTTCCGCACGCGCCCGCACGTCCTCCGTCGCTACCAGGGGCGCTTCCGGCACATCCTGGTGGATGAGTTCCAGGACACGAACTACGCGCAGAACCAGGTCGTGGAGCTCCTCGCCGCCGCCCACCGGAACCTCACCGTCGTCGCGGACGACGATCAGTGCCTGCCAGCTGGAACGCCGGTGGAGACCCCCGTGGGCCCACGCCCCATCGAGACGCTCCAGGCCGGGGATCCGGTCCTCACCGCCGTCGGGAGGGGCTTCCTCGGGACGGCGCAGGTATCGCGCGTGCTCCGGCGCGAGCGCCGCGCCCGTTTCCTCACCTTGGAGACCGAGCGCGGACACCGCGTGACGGTGACCGACAACCACAAGATGTTCTGCTACGTGCCCCGTGTGGCGAAGTCGAAGACCTTCACCTACGTGTACTTGATGGAGCGGCGGGATCTCGGGTGGCGCATCGGCGTGACCAACGATCTCTCGGTGAGGCTGTGCCTCGAGCGCTCGGCCGACCGGATCGTCGGCCTGCGCGCATGCGCCACGGCCGCCGAGGCCCGGTACCTGGAGGCCCTGTGGTCGCTCCAGTACGGCATCCCGACGCTGCCGTTCAAGCCGCGGAAGGGGATGGTGGTGGTCGGAGAGTACCTCGATCGCCTTTTCCATGAGGTCGACACGCGGAAGAACGCCGAGCGGCTCGCCTCCGATCTGGGTGTCGATCTGAACGCCCATCATTTCACCCTCGGCGCGGTGCATCGCGGTGGGCGGTCGAGAGTCAAGATCATAGTGACGATGTGCTATCGCCGGCACAGCCCGAAGGGGCGGGGGCGGCTCCTCAAGGCCGCCCAGATCCTCCATGGGGTGGCGCTGGAGACCTCCGCTCCAGTCATCGTGGAGCGCCTGCGGGCCGCCGGGGTCCCGCTGCGGAAGGCGAAACGGGGCTGGCTGGTGCGCACCACCAGCGCCTCGATCCGCGAGATCGGGCTCAAGGCCGAGTTCCTCCGCGAGCTGACGGAGGGCG
>MGBV01000124.1:0-5551 GCA_001788415.1 Candidatus Rokubacteria bacterium GWC2_70_16
GCGCTCGGCCCGCCCGAGCGAGGTGCGGCGTACAGGCGAGCCATCCGGGTTGCCCCCGGGGGGCCCGCCCTCCGGGCCCCGGCGCCTGGCGGGGAAGAGATCCCGCGGTACTCATCCGCCGAGCAGGCGGGCCAGGTGGGAGACGTCGTCCAGCGCCTCGAGCCGTGCGGTCATCTCGACGATCTGCTTGAGGCGGGCCGGATCCAGCGGCCTGACGCAGTGGGCGCCGGCCGCCAGGAACTTCTCCCGGCAGGCCTCGGGCGAGAGCGGCCGCCGGGCCCCGCCCAGCGGGTGCTCGACGGCCTGGCGCCACGGCGGCTGCCCCTCGGCCTCGATCGTGACTTCAGTGCGGCCGACGACCAGGTCCGTGCGCATGGCGGGATCGGGCTCGACGCGGACCCGCTCGGCCAGCTGGAGGATCGTCTCGGAGGTGTAGGCCTCAGGCGCGATCTCGTCGAGGAAGACCCGGCCGCGCGCGAGCGCCGCGGCCACGGTGTAGAGGAGCGAGAACTGGGCGCCGGGCGCCGAGTCCGGGCGGAGCCGCGCCTCCCTGGGCGAGCCCACGAGCCGGTCCACCTCCGGCGTCACGCGCACGGTGACGGCCCTGAGGCCGTCGAGCTTGCCCCCTGCCTCCTCGCGCCAGCGGAGCGCCAGCTCGATGGCGGCATGCGTGGCGCGGCAAGACGAGTAGGGCTTCAGCGTGATCTGCTCGCCGTAGAATCTCCGGCCGAGGCCCTCCAGCAAGTACTCGAGCCGGGGCTCAGGCTCGAAGGCGCGGAGATAGCCGTACTTGCCCAGGAGGAAGTCGCGGGCCCCCGTGAACCCGCGCTCGGCCAGGAGGCCGGAGAGCAGCGCCCCCTGGGCCACGATGCCCTGCTGCAGCCTCAGCGACAGCGCCCCGTCCAGCGCGCATTGCCCGTCGCCCACCGCGTGAGAGAAGGCGATGCCGAGGGCGTGCTGCGTCCGGTCCGGATCGAGCCCCAGCGCCCGCGCCACGGCCGCCGCGGGACCGAAGATCTTGAAGAGATTGTTCCGGCCGCTCTCCATGGCGTTCTGCCTGACGGCGAGCCCCATCCGGATCTTCACGTCCTGCCCTACCGCCAGCGCCGTCAGGAAGTCCCGGCCCGACAGTCCGCCCCGGAGCTCGCTCACCGCCAGGAGGGCCGGTACGGCGGAGGCCGAGGGGTGCACGGGCAGGAAGTCCACGCAGTCGTCGATCTCGAGCGCGCGGGCCATGCTGCCATTGCACCAGACCGCAACGGGCGCCGGCACCCGGTGGCCGAAGCCCACCACCGTGGCCTCTTCCCTACCGCCCCACCCCCGGGCCAGCTCCACGAGCGTCCCGATGCCCGGGGCGCTCGAGCCCGCCGCCATGCAGCCGAGGGTGTCCAGCGTGCTCCGCCGGGCCGAGGCCACGGCCTCGATGCTCAGGTCCTCGAAGCGCGTCCCCGCCACGTACTCGGCCAGCCGCCGCGAGATGTCCTGCATCAATGCCCCAGCACGTCCTCCTCGTCCAGCCCCTCCACCCGCCGGGGCCCCATGAGCCCCCGCGGCAGGAAGAGCAGGACGAGGATGATGACGATGAAGGTGACCAGCTCCTTGAGGCTCGAGGAGACGAAGGTCACCGAGAAGGCCTCGAGGACGGAGAAGACGAAGGCGCCGATCACGGCCCCCACGACGTTGCCCATACCGCCCAGCATGGCGGCGGCGAAGCCCTTGATGGCCAGCAGCATCCCCCCCGAGTAGTCCACCAGGGTGAGCGGCGTGATCACGATCCCGGCCACGCAACCCAGCGCCCCCGACATGACGAACGAGAGCAGCACCATGCGCCTGACGCGGACGCCGAGAAGGGCGGCGGCGCCCCTGTCGATGGCGCAGGCGCGCATGGCCTTGCCGTGGATGGTGAAGCGGAGGAAGAGCGCCAGCGCGACGCCCACCACCGCCGTCGTCCCCATGACCCACAGCGCCTGGGGCGCCAGCGTGGCGCCCGCCAGGGTCACGGGCGCGTCCCCCGAGAAGGGCGGGAAGCGGTGCACGTCGCCGTCCCAGACCTTCAGCGCCGAGCCGGAGAGGAACAGCGAGGCGCCGATGGTGATGATGAGGACGGTGACGAGGGAGACGCTCCGCCCCGGCCGATAGGACACTTTCATGAGCGCCGCCGCCACCACGGCAGTGATGACGATGGTCACGGGGACCGCCAGCGCCAGCGGCCAGTGCCACTCGCCGTAGAGCGTCACCATGATCATGCCGCCCAGCATGACGAACTCGCCCTGGGCGAAGTTGATGATCCCGGTGGCGCTGTAGACGAGCGTCACCCCCACCGCCACCAGGGCATAGATGCTGCCCACGGTGAGCGCTGAGAAGATGGCCTGGAGGATGTCGGTGAGCACCTACTTGAGCAGCTGCCAGCCGCCGCCGCTCACGCGGTACATGACCACCGAGTCCCTGGTGAGTCCGCCGTGATCGCTGGGCGAGTAGCTGTAGACGCCGCCGATCCCCACGTAGCCGCGCGTCTCCTCGATGGCCGCGCGAAGCTTCTCGGGATCGGTCCCCGCCTTGCGGAGGGCCGCCACGAGGATCTTGAAGGCGTCGTAGGCCCCAGCGCCGAACTGGTTGGCGTCCTTGCCCCACTTGGCCTTGTAGGCGGCCTGGTACTCCGTGATGATCTTCTTCTGGGGATCTGCGTCCGGCAGGAGCCGCCCCCCCTCGAACTTCTGCCCGGCCGCCATGATGCCCTCCGCGTTGGCCCCGGTGGCATCCAGGAAGGTCTTGGCCAGGAAGGCATGGCTCTGGAAATGCGGCAGCGCGAGCCCCACCTGCTTGTAGTTCATGGCGAACACGATGGGCGCCCGGGAGGACGACCAGTTCACCACCGCCCTGGCCTCGGTCTTCTTGATCTTGTTCAGCATCGGGGTGAGGTCGGCGTCCTCCATGGTGTAGCGCTCGTCGAAGACGACCTTGATCCCGTGCTCGGCCGCCTGCTCCAGCACCTCCTTGCGCCCGCCGTCGCCGAAGCCGTCCTGGGAGGAGGCCAGCGCGATCTGGGTGAGGCCCGAGGCCTTGAGATGGGCGAGGAGCCGCCCCACCACGATGCGGTCCTCCGCAGGGGTCTTGAAGACCCACCGCGCCACGGGATCGACGATGGCGCGAGCCGAGGCCAGCATGATCGTGGGCATCTTCTCCTTCTCCGCGATGGGCTTCACGGGGCCCGCCTCCCACGAGGCGGTGGGGCCGAGGATGGCCGTGACCTTGTCCTTCTCGATGAGCCGCTTGAACAGCCGCACCGCCACGTCCGGCTTGCCCTCGGTGTCGTAGTAGACGAACTTGACGGGCCGGCCCTCGACGCCGCCCTTGCCGTTCAGCTCCTCCCCCAGCATCTCCAGCGTGTTCTTCTCGGCCTCGCCCACGAAGGCGCCGGGCCCGGTGAAGATCACGGGGACGCCGATCACGATGGGCTCGGCCGCCATGGCGCCCGAGGCCAGGGCGAGAGCCATGCACGCCGAGGCCAGCACGGTCATCACGGTCTTCAGCATCTCTCTCCTCCTTGCCTCGGGGCGCCAGCCGCCGCGGGGCGGCGCAGGAGCCCGTTCAGGAGCAGATCGGCCAGCTCCCCGGCGATCCGCTCGATGGTCAGGGGCTTCTCCGGCCGGTACCAGTGGTACAGCGAGTTGATGACGCCGAACAGGCTGAAGGTCGTCGGGATCAGGTCCCCATCGCGGATGAGCCCCGTGCGCTGGAGCTCCTGCAGGTGGGTGCGGTACAGGCTGAAGATCGCCCGCTCCTTCTCCTTCACGCGAGCGTTCAGCGCCTCCCCCAGGAACTTCATGTCCTCGAGGATGATCTTCACCTCCCGGCGGTGGGTCTTGGTGAAGAGGATGTGCCGCTCGATGGCGTTCCTGAGCCGCGCCACGGGATCGGCGTCCCTGGCCAGCGCCGATAGCAGGGCCTGGAACAGCTCGTCGGAGAACTCCGTGATGATCGTGAGGAGGATCTCCTCCTTGTTCTTGAAGTGGTAGTAGACCGTGGCCTGCGTGATGCCGGCCTGACGGGCGATGTCGCGCAGCGCTGCGCTGCCGTAGCCGTGGCGGTAGAAGGCCTCGGTGGCCGCCTCGAGGATGGCCTCGCGCCGGTCCTCGTGGCGGAGGCGTTGCGCCGGCCTCGGGACTCCCGCATGTGGCGTGTCGGGATCTGCCATGTGGTGTGAACCTGTCGGTCGGTCGGTAGACTAATCGGAGTGAATTGGCATGGAAATAGGTCGATCGGCTCAATTATATGATCTGAAAGGGTAGGTCCTGGCATGCCAGCATGGACCAGGCTGGCGTGGCGAGAACCGAACGAGCGTTCGAGTCTGATGGGCGCTACTTGATGAAGCCCAGGAGACGGGGCAGGAGGAGGACGGTGTCCGGGATGAAGGCCACCAGGAACAGGACGGCGATGATGGCGCCGAGGAAGGGGAGCAGCGGCTTCACCAGCTTCTCCATGGGCAGCCCGCTGATGGCCATGCCGAGGAAGAGGCAGAGCCCCACCGGCGGCGTCACATGCCCCACGGCCGAGGCGATGACACAGACCATGCCGAAGTGGATGGGGTGGATGCCGAGGAGCTGGGCCGAAGGCAGGAGCACGGGCACCGTGATGAGGAGGATCTCCGACGGGGTGAGGAAGGTCCCGAGGAACACGTAGAGGACGATCGCCAGCGCCAGGAAGATCCACCACGTGGGTGCCACGCTGGTGAGAGCCGCCGCCACGCGCAGCGGGAACTTCGAGTAGGTCAGCACCCAGCCGAAGGCCCCCACCATGCCGATGATGATCCCGATGACGCCCGAGAGCCGCGCCGAGTCGGCGAAGATCTCCGGCAGCTCGCGCCAGCGGAGCTCCCTGTAGAACAGCGGCGGCACCACGAGCGCGTACACCACCGCCACCGCCGCGGCCTCCGTCGGCGTGAAGACCCCGGCCAGGATCCCGCCCATGATGATGACGGGGATCATGAGCCCCGGCAGCGCCCGGCCGAAGGCCTCAGCGGCGCTCCTGAGCGTCGGCCGCGGCTCCCGCGGGTAGTTCCGCCGCTTCGCGATGACGAAGGTGGGCACCGCCATCCCTAGCGCGATGAGCAGGCCCGGCAGGTAGCCTCCGGCGAAGATCGCGGCCACGGATTCGTCGGCGAGCCAGGCGTAGAGCACCGCGATGATGCTCGGCGGGACGATGGGCGCCAGGATGGCGGTGCAGATGGTGAGCACCGTGGCGAAGTCCTTGTCGTATCCCTTGCGGACCATCTGCGGGATCAGGAAGGTCCCCAGCGCCGAGACATCCGCCACGGCCGACCCCGAGATCCCGCCGAAGATCATGCTATCGACGATGTTCACGTAGGCGAGCCCGCCGCGGAAGCGCCCCACGAGCACGGTGGCCAGGTCGATGATCGCCCTGGCGATGCCGCCGCGGGCGGCGATGTTGCCCGCCAGGATGAAGAGCGGGGCCGCCAGGATGATGAACGAGTCCGAGAGGAGCCCCACCAGGCGGGTCGGGATGATGATCGGGTTGAGCGCGGGGTAGAGGC
>MGBV01000124.1:5562-15686 GCA_001788415.1 Candidatus Rokubacteria bacterium GWC2_70_16
CGAAAACGATCAGGAGCGTCTCTGCCATATTTCTCCGAGCGTCTTCAGGATGGTCCACACCATGGGGCCGAGGATCAGCGCCGACCCCACGGGCACGGCCAGGAAGACCCAGCCCAGCGGGAGGTCCAGCCCCGCGCTCCGCTGGAGCTGCGCATTGGGCACGAGCACGAGGCTCACCTTGATCATGGACAGGAAGAGCAGGGCCGCCCCCGCGTTGGTCGCCAGGAGCGTCACGCGCCGGGCCGTGGGGCCCAGGCGGTCCCGGAAGTAGTCGAGCGCGGTGTGCTGGCCGCGGTGCATGGCCGCCGCGGCGCCGATCATCACCAGCCAGACGAAGAGGTAGCGGGGGACCTCGTCGATGCCGTCGATGGCCCGCGCGAAGACGTAGCGGGCGACGACCTGGACGAACACCGCCCCGGCCATCAGGGCGAGGATCACTCCGCCCAGATAGCCGAGGCCGTCGTAGAGGCGGCTCCCCCAGCGGCCGAGGGAACGCGGCGACCGGTCCGTCACCGCGGGGAGCGCCCGCTTACTTGATGCTCAGGATGTGGTCCACGACCACCCGGGCGCTCTTGCCCTCGGCCGTCGCGTAGAAGTCCTCGTACACCGGCTTCGTGGCCTCGCGGAACGGTGTCGCGTCGGGCTTGGTGATGCTGACGCCCTTGGCGCGGATCTGCTCCTGGATCCCCTTGTCCTCCTCGAGGATCGCCTTGCGGTTCCACGCCTCGGCGTCCTTGGCCGCCTGGAGAATGGCCTTCTGGACGTCCGGCGGCTGCTTGGCCCAGGAGGCCTTGGACATCACGAGCACGATCACCTGATGGGTGTGGCGCACATCCGCCACGTTCTTGATGATGTCGTAGAACTTGTTGTGGTAGTAGGTGTTCACCCCGCCCTCGGCGAAGTCGATCACGCGGGTCTGGAGCGACGTGGCGACCTCCGGGAAGGCGATGGCCGTGGGGATCATGCCGAGGGCCTTGAAGGTGGCGACCAGGATCTTGTCCTCCTGGACGCGGATCTTCTTGCCCTTCACGTCGGCCAGGCCGTTGATGGGGTAGTGGCCGTAGATGCCGCGGTAGCCGGCGGCGATGAAGCCCAGGAACTTGAAGCCCTTCCGGTCGAGGATGGGGTCGTAGTACTTCCGGATCGTCTCGCTGCCGTCCAGCGCGGCGTACACGTGCTGGTAGTCGCGGAAGATGTACGGGAGCTGGAAGGCCGACATCTCCGCTACCAGCCCCGACAGCGGCGCGGCGGTGACGGGGATGAAGTCGATCGCGCCCAGCTGCACCTGCTGGGCGGTCTCCCGCTCCCCGCCCATGACGCCCGAGTGATGGTGGGTGACCTTCACCTTCCCGCCCGTCAGCGCGGCGAGCCGCTCGTTGAACACGTTGGCCGACTGCGTCGTGAGGTGCTTCGCCGGGTTCACGTTGGCCATCGTGAGGTCCGCAGCCCCCGCGGGCGCCCACGCCCCCGCGACCAGAATCAACGCCGTGACGACCACCAGCACGCTCTTCATCGCCAGGTCTCCTTTCGCTGATAGGTCTTGCCGAGTTCGGTGGCGCGAATGGGCCGGGGGCCGGCAGGCGGGGGCGCTGCCTGGACCCGTGCCTTAGCGGGTCTCGAAGCCGCCGACAGCCCATCTCGTTTGCACCATGTCCGCGGATCGGCGGTGACGAGGGTGCGTGGTCCAGGCAGCGCCCCCGCCTGCCGGCCCCCGGCGTGACGGGAATCCGCAGGAGTCATGGGTCGTCGACGGGCATGGTGACGGGCTCGCCGGCGCCGTAGAAGTAGGCGCCGCGGCCGGCCGCGCCACCGACCACGGCAATCTCGAAGCACTCGGGGGTCTCCACCACCGGGAGGAGCAGGTCGGGATGGTCGGCCAGCCAGGCCAGCTCCGGGTGGGCGACCTCCATGGCCTTGGGCTCCTTGTTGAGCATGAGCGTCCTGAACGGCATCCGCGCCGCCTGGTAGAGCGCCTGCTGGATCTCCCGCCGCCCCCACCCAGCCCGGGCGAAGATCTGCGCATGCTCCGGGCAGATGAACAGCGTGTTGTGCTCCTTCTCCTCGGTCTTGTAGCGCGGATCCGCCCGCCGGCCGATGAGCCAGAGCGCCGTGCCCACCTGCGCCACGTTGGTGGCCGCCGTGGCGAAGACCTCCACGAGGTCCTCGGGCGTCGTGCTCCTGAAGTCGTGGAGCTCGCAGATGCCGTAGACGAAGTGCACGGTGACCGTGCTCTGCTCGCGGGCGAAGCCCCGCGTGACCTGGTACGGCTCCCAGGGGCTCCCGGCCTGGTTCTCGGCGCAGCAGAGGCTGTACTTGAGCGGCGAGCCGATGGTGTCCATGTCCGAGACGCCGACATAGGTGTGGCCCACGTTCATCATCGCCAGGCGCACGGCGCGCCCCAGCACCGTGTTGCCGGCCGAGGGGGCCCCCGGCCCCAGCGCGCACATGCCCGAGTTGAGCCCGGCCAGATGCGCCCGCGGGCCATTGACCAGCACCAGCGGGGCATGGGGCCCCGTGGACATGGCCTTGTTCCTGATGTACATCTTCGGCTCCGCCAGGCATTTCACCGCGGCGATGAGGAGCGGCAGATGCGCGGGCGGGCAGCCGGCCATGACGGCGTTGACGGCGAGCTTCTCGACGGTGGCGATGCCGAAGCCGGGCTCGAGGGTGGCGATGACCTCCGTGGGGTCGCGCTTCGTGCCGCGGAGCATCGCCTCCACGGCGCGCGGCGTGGGCGCCACCAGCGGGAAGCCGTCACTCCAGCCGCGGCCGAGGAAGTCGCGGTTCATCCCCTCCCAGGCCTCGAGAAGATCGCCGCCCTCGTAGACGAGCCGCTCGTCGGTCAGCGGCGGGGCCTCCGCGGCCCAGGCCTCCACCGGCGCCGTCAGCCCCGCCACCACCTGCTCGACGGCGGCCTCGGCCATCCGGTGGACGTCCTCGGGGCGCTGGTTGGTGAAGGGCAGCGGCACCACGGCCAGCGGCAGCCCCGAGAGCCCGAAGCTGAGCGCGCTCCGCCGGGCATCGGCCACGAAGTGCTCGGCGGTGAAGATGACGGAGGGGACGCCCCGCCGCTCCAGCTCGACCATGTCGTGGACACCCCACGACGTGCAGGACCCTCAGTCGTTGGTGGTGCCGACGACGGCAGACACCTCCGAGGCGATGCGGTCGGCATCCTCCGCCGTGCAGTGGCGCATGAGCCAGCCCACGGAGCCCGTGTAGCGGCGGAAGTTGATGCCGGGGAAGCGCGAGGCGAGCAGCGCCTCCGTCCTGTCCAGGGCGGCATCCCCCCCGGCCTTCATGTTCCAGTAGAGGCCGACGGTGGCGCCGCGAAGGTCTCGCAGGCGCGCGGCCGGGTTCACCGAGTGCTGGACGGTGCGGGCGACAGGGTTCTGGATCTCGAGTCGGGCCATGGCGCGCTCCTCCCCGCGGTGAGAGTGGCGCCGATGATCCTCCGGAACCGCGGTCCCTGTCAACCTCTGACCGCTCCCGACACGCCTCGACTGGAGGCTTGACGGGTCCCTCATCCGCGCTGTATCAGGGTACAGGGCGCCCGCGCGGGCCGCCTGGATTCAGCGCACGGGAGGGGTCATGCCGGACGATCCAACGCAGGCGGCCATACACCGCGAGGACATCGGCCTCGATGCCGCCTCGCTCAAGCGCTCGCTCGGCAACCACCTGGTCTACTCGGTGGGCAAGGACTCCATCACCGCCACCACGCGCGACTGGTTCTACGCCGCCGCCTACATGACGCGGGACCGCCTCATCGGGCGGTGGATGGAGACCATGCGCAGCTACTACCGGCGCGACGCCAAGCGGGTCTACTACCTGTCCATGGAGTTCCTCATGGGGCGCACGCTGATGAACAGCCTGCTCAACCTGGGCTTCGCCGAGGAGTGCCGGCAGGCGCTCGCCGAGATCGGCCTCGACCTGCAGCAGGTGCGCGAGATCGAGCACGAGGCCGCGCTCGGCAACGGCGGTCTCGGGCGGCTGGCGGCGTGCTTCCTCGACTCCATGGCCACGCTCGACCTGCCCGGCTACGGCTACGGCATCCGCTACGAGTACGGGATGTTCGCGCAGCGCATCGAGGACGGCCGCCAGGTGGAGCACCCCGACAACTGGCTGCGTTACGGCAACCCCTGGGAGTTCCCGCGCCCGGAAGTGCTGTACCCGGTCAAGTTCCACGGGCGCGTGCTGCAGTACGCCGACGCGGAGGGCGTGCTGCGCCACCAGTGGGTGGATACCGATGACGTGATGGCGATGGCGTACGATACCCCCATTCCCGGCTACGCCACCCACACCGTCAACAACATGCGGCTCTGGGCGGCCAAGGCGACGCGCGACTTCGATCTCCGCTACTTCAATGAGGGCAACTACATCAAGTCCGTGCAGGACAAGAACGAGTCGGAGAATCTGTCCAAGGTGCTGTACCCCGACGACACCACGGCGATGGGGCGCGAGCTGCGCCTCAAGCAGCAATACTTCTTCGTGTCCGCCTCGTTGCAGGACATCCTGTACCGCTACCGGAAGTTCCACGAGGGGTTCGCCCAATTGTCCGACAAGGTCGCCATCCAGCTCAACGACACCCACCCGTCCATCGCCATCGCCGAGCTGATGCGCATCCTGGTGGACCTGTATCACCTGGAGTGGGACGCGGCGTGGGCCATCACCGCGCGCACGTTCTCCTACACCAACCACACGCTGATGCCGGAGGCGCTGGAGACCTGGCCGGTCGGCCTTCTCGAGAGCATGCTGCCGCGCCACCTGCAGATCATCTACGAAATCAACCAGCGCTTCCTCAGGGACGTGATGCACCAGTCTCCCGGCGACACCGAGGTGCTGCGCCGCATGTCCATCGTGGACGAGGGCGGCGGCCGGCACATCCGCATGGCGCATCTTGCCATCGTTGGCAGCCACACGGTGAACGGCGTGGCGCAGATCCACACCGACCTGATGAAGCGGACCATCTTCGCCGACTTCGACCGTTTCTATCCCGGGAAGATCGTCAACATGACCAACGGCATCACGCCGCGGCGCTGGCTGAACCAGGCCAATCCGCGCCTGGCCGCGCTGATCACCTCGCGCATCGGCGACGGCTGGGTCAAGGACCTCGGCCAGTTGAAGCGCCTCCTGCCCCTGGCCGATGACGCGGGCTTCCGCGCGGAGTTCGGCGCGGCCAAGCGCGCCAACAAGGAGCGCCTGGCCGCCATGCTGCGAGAGCGGTGTGGCATCGAGGTCAGCGTGGACTCGCTGTTCGACGTGCAGGTCAAGCGAATCCACGAGTACAAGCGGCAGCTCCTCAACCTGCTGCACGTGGTCACCGTGTACAACCGCCTGCGGGTCGACCCATCCGACGCCGCCATCGCGCGCACGGTCATCTTCGGCGGCAAGGCGGCGCCCGGCTACGCCATGGCCAAGCTCGTCACCAAGCTCATCAACGACGTGGCCGACATCGTCAACAACGACCCGCGCGTCGGCGGCCGCCTGACCGTGGTGTTCGTGCCCAACTACGACGTCTCCACCGCCGAGGACATCATCCCCGCGGCGGATCTCTCCCAGCAGATCTCCACCGCCGGCACCGAGGCCTCCGGCACCGGCAACATGAAGCTGGCGCTCAACGGCGCGCTCACCATCGGCACACTGGACGGCGCCAACATCGAGATCCGCAACGAGGTAGGACCGGACAACATCTTCATCTTCGGGCTCGGGGCGGAGGACGTCGCGCGGCTGCGCGCCAGCGGCTACCGCCCGCTGGACGTCTATCAGGCCCAGCCGGAATTGAAGCAGGTGCTCGACATGATCGGCTCGGGCTACTTCTCGCCGGACGAGCCCGGGCGCTTTCAGCCGCTGGTGGACGCGCTGCTCCAGCACGGCGACCACTACCTGCTGCTGGCCGACTACGCCTCCTACCTCGGCTGCCAGCGGGAGGTCGAGGCGACCTACCGCGACCAGGAGCGCTGGGTCCGCAAGGCGATCGCCAACGTCGCGAGCATGGGGCAATTCTCCAGCGACCGCACCGTGCTGCAGTACGCCACCGAGATCTGGCACACCAGCCCCGTGGCGCGGCCGGGCGGCCCGGGCACGCCCTAACGGCCCGCAGAAAAACCCTGCGGGCTGCTCAAAAAGGTCCAGATGCGAGGCGGCGCCCGACGGCCGCACGCGAGGCGTACTCGCTGTACGTTGAGCGTGCGGTCGAGGGCGCCAACGAAGCAGATGGGCCTTTTTCAGCAGCCTGCCAGAGCTTCGAGCGCTCCTAGGGGCAAAGCTGGTCGGCGAGGCCCGCCATCCTCCAGAAGCGCGCAACCGGCTCGGGGATCTCCTCGAAGCGGATCCGCCGGCCCTTGTCGCCGAGCCCCCGACTGAGGGCCAGGAGCACCTGCGTGGAGGCGGTGTCGACGCCCTCGAGGCTGCCGAGCCGCAGCACCCCGGCACTCGAGGCGGGCGAGCCGCACGCCTCCTGAGCCGCGGCCTGCAGGGCGACGGCGTCGAAGATATCCACGACGCCCGACAGGGTCAGGCACCACTCGTCGCCGCTCGTCGTTAGCTCAACGGCCATGCTCCATCCTCCCCGTCTCGGGACTCGTTGACAGCGCGCCCGGGCCCTTCGCCTGGGCACCGCGGTGCCGCGCACGGACCAGCGCGGTCGCTTCCTCGGCGAGCCGGGGGAGCGGCAGCACCCGCTCGGCTGCGCCCAACTCGATGGCCACCCGGGGCATCCCGAACACCACGCACGTGGCCTCGTCCTGCGCGAGGGTGCGGGCGCCTGCGCCCCGCATCGCCAGGAGCCCCCGCGCGCCGTCGTCCCCCATCCCCGTCATGATGATGCCGACCGCGTTGGCCCCCACGTGCCGCGCGCACGACTCGAACAGCACGTCGACCGACGGGCGGTGGCGGTTGACCGGCGGCTCGCTGTTAAGCCGCACGAGGTAGGTGCCGCCCTCCCGCATGATGCGCATGTGACAGCCGCCCGGCGCGATCAGCGCGTGCCCCGTGAGGACCCGGTCCCCCTCCTCGGCCTCCTTGACGCGGATGGTGCAGAGACCGTCCAGTCGGTCGGCAAAGGCGCGGGTGAAGCGCTCGGGCATGTGCTGGACCACGGCCACTCCCGCGCAGTCCGCCGGCAGCGTGGCCAGGAAGTCCTTGAGGGCCTCGGTCCCGCCCGTGGACGCCCCCACGGCGATCACCTGATCCGTGCTCTGGCTGAGGGCCGTCGGGGCCCGCCTCGGGGCGGCGGCCGCGGGGGGCGCGGGCGCCGGACGTCTGGGGCGTGCCAGCCCCGCCGCCCTGACCTTGTCGATCACCTCCTGGGCCACCTCCGGCAGCCGCTCGCGGAGGTCCAGCCTGGGCTTGGTGACGAAGTCGACGGCGCCCAGCTCCAGCGCCCGGAGTGTCGTGGCACAGCCCGCATCGGTGAGGGAGGACACCATGACCACGGGCATGGGGCGCGCCTGCATGAGCTTCTCGAGGAACGCGAGCCCATCCATCCGCGGCATCTCCACGTCCAGCGTCAGCACGTCCGGGTTGAGCTGGCGGATCTTCTCCCGCGCGACGTAGGGGTCCGGGGCAGAGCCGACCACCTCGATGCCGGGGTCGCGGGCCAGGAGCGTGCCGAGGACCTGGCGCATGAGGGCGGAGTCGTCGACGATGAGGACGCGGATCTTCGGGGGCACGGGGGGCGGCCGCTATGGGTCGAAGAGGGTGACATCCCCGTACTGGGGCGGCTGCGCGCTCCGGCGGTCCTCCTGACTGACGAGCCGCGCCCGCGCGTGGGGGCCATCCACCCGCTTCACCATGGCGCGCGCCGATTGCGTGTAGAAGCGCACGTGGCGCGGGTGGTAGCCGCCCACATCCTCGGCCAGAATCGGGAACCCCTCGATCTGCAAGAACTCGCGGATGAAGGAGATGTTCTGCTGCGGCACGGCCGTCGCAGACTCCTTCATGTTCAGGACATGGGCCCCCCCGAAGAACTTGGCGACGAACCGGCGCCGATCCGCGCCCAGCTTCATCAGGGCGCCGATGAGGGAGTCCATGGCGTGGACCCCGAAGCGCGTCCCATCGGGGTCCGTTCCGCTGCTGCCGGCTCCGCGCGGCAGCATGAAGTGGTTCATGCCGCCCACCAGCCTGACCGGATCGAACAGGCAGACGGAGATGCAGGACCCGAGGAGCGTCTTGACCACGGCGGGCTCCGCGGAGGCGTGGACGCCGCCGATGTAGATGGTCACTTCCTTCTCGGGCGCTGGCGACGCCGCCAGGGACGCCAGCCGGCCGGGCACGGCCGATGTCACGACTGGCGCCTCCTGAACACGTGCTGGACCGTCTTGCGGAGGTGCTCGGGGTTGAACGGCTTGACGAGCCAGCCGGTGGCCCCCGCCTCGCGCCCCCGCTGCTTGATCTCGTCCCCGCTCTCCGTCGTGAGCACCAGGATCGGGATGAAGCGGTAGGCCGGGCGGTCGCGGAGCGCCCGGACGAGCTTGAGCCCGTCCATCTCCGGCATGTTCACGTCCGTGATCACGAGGTCGGCGGGCCCCGTGTCCAGGGCGGCCAAGGCGGCCACGCCGTCCGTGGCCTCGAGCACCTGGTGCTGATCGGCCTCGAGGGCCTGGCGGACCATGGTGCGCACGGTCCGGGAGTCGTCCACGATCAGGATCGTCGAGGGCATCGCCATCTCCTCATGCGAGGTGGGCCATCATTCCCCTCATCGGCCGCCGGCCCCCGAGGCTTGAGCGGCGGGGGCTTCCGGCTGCCCGCCGGCCGGCGGGGCGTCGAGGATCTCGCGGACTTTCCGGGCGAGAACGCCGGGACCGAAGGGCTTCTGGAGGAACGCGACCGCGGATCGCAGCACGCCATGCCGGAGGACGGCATCGTCGGTATAGCCGGACATGTAGAGGACCTTCAGGCCCGGGTGCCTCGCGGTCAGCTCCTCGGCCAGCTCCCGGCCGCTCATCCGCGGCATGACGACATCCGTGAGCAGGAGATGGATGGGGCCGGGGTGCTGCGCAGCCACGGCGAGGGCAGCGGTGCCGTCGGCCGCGGCGAGGACCTGGTACCCGCGCTGTGCCAGCACCTCGCGGGCGAGATCGCGTAGCTCCTGGGCGTCCTCGGTGAGGAGGATGGTCTCCCGGCCGCCCCTGGCCTCCACGCCGGCCGCGGACGCCGGCAGGGCATCGGGCGGCTCGTCCACCCGCGGGAGATAGATTCGGAAGACCGTGCCCCGGCCGGGCTCGCTCTCCACCGCGATGTGGCCGCCGCTCTGCGTGACGATGCCGTAGACCGTGGCCAGCCCGAGGCCGGTGCCCCTGTCGCGCCCCTTGGTGGTGAAGAAGGGCTCGAAGATGTGCGAGAGCGTCTCGGGATCCATCCCGCAGCCGTTGTCGCTCACGGCGAGCACCGTGTGGGGCCCGGGGGGACTGCCCGCCGGCCCGTCCTCCGCTCCCCCGATCACGCTGGCCGTCTCGATCGTGATGCGTCCGCCCCGCGGCATGGCATCGCGCGCGTTGACGATCAGGTTCAGGAGCACCTGCTCGAGCTGCCCCGGGTCGGCCCTCACGCACCCGAGGTCCTGGGCCGGCACCGTGACGAGATCGATGTCCTCGCCGATGAGGCGGCGGAGCATCTTCTCCATCTGCGCCACCACGCTGTTGACATCCAGCACGCGCATCTCCAGGACCTGCCGGCGGCTGAAGGCCAGGAGCTGGCGCGTGAGCGCGGCCGCGCGCAGCGCGGCGTCGTGGATCAGGGTGACGTCGCGTGTGGCCGGGCTGTCGCCGCCCACCCGCTGCTTGAGGAAGTGACAGCGCCCCGTGATGACCGTCAGGACATTGTTGAAGTCGTGGGCCACGCCGCCCGCCAGCCGCCCCACCGCCTCCATCTTCTGCGACTGGCGGAGCTGCTCCTCCATCCGCCGCTCGCGCGTGACGTCGCGCAGGAGCGCCACGCGGTTGACCAGCCGCCCATTGGCGTCCCAGACCGGGGACAGCGTGACCTCCTCCTCGGTGAGCGTCCCGTCCCTGCGCTTGCCTGTGAGCCGGCCGGCCCACGGCTCGGCCCGGGCGGCACCGGGCTGGAAGGCCTCGCCGAAGCCGGACCCGTCCTCCGCCTGCTTGAGCCCCCGCAGGTCCTGGCCGATC
>MGBV01000124.1:15879-16523 GCA_001788415.1 Candidatus Rokubacteria bacterium GWC2_70_16
CGGTAGGCCCCGTCGCGGCACAGGAGCCGATGCTCGTGAATCTGCTGGCCCTCCTCGAGGATGAGCGCGCGCCGGGCTACCATGCCCGGGCCGTCGTCCGGGTGGACCAGCCGCTCCCAGCCCCCGGGATCCTCCAGCAGCTCCTCCGCCTCCCACCCGAAGAGGCGGGAGACGTTCTCGCTCACGAAGGTGACGCCGAACCCGTCGCCGACCTGACGGCTGTGGATCACCGCCGGGCTCGAGGCGAGCAGGTGCCGGAGCCGTTCCCGCGTGCTCACCAGCTCCTCCTCGGCCTGCTTCCGCTCCGTGACGTCGGTGAGGGTGCCGAAGGTGCCGGTGATCCTTCCCCGCTCGTCCGTCGTCACGCGGGCATAGACCTCCATCCACCGCGTCCCGCCGGCCCTGGTGCGGTAGCGCACCTCCCGGCCGAGGTGGCCGGCCGCGCCGCCCATCAGCGGCTGGAACAGCTCGGCGTGGCGCAGCCGGTCCTCCGGGTGGACGAAGTCGAGGAAGCTCCGCCCGAGGCTCTCCTCCACCGCGAATCCCGTGGCCTCCACCCAGGCGGCGCTGAGAAAGATCCAGCGTCCCCGCGCGTCGGTCCGGTAGATGACCTGCTGGATGCTGTCCACCACGGAGCGGTACTC
>MGBV01000124.1:16565-19931 GCA_001788415.1 Candidatus Rokubacteria bacterium GWC2_70_16
GCCGTCCGGCCTCTTCCTGCACCAGGTGCAGATGGTCGCGCAGCCAGAGCAGACGGCCGTCGGCCGCCGACGCGCGGTACTCCACCTCCCGATCCTGACCGTCACCCATCACCGCCTTGACCACCCCGAGTACCCGCTCGCGGTCGCCCTCATGGATACGAGCGGGCCAGAACCCTGGTTCCTCGATCCAGCGCTCGACCGGGTAGCCGAGCAGGGCCTCCGCGCGGCGGCTGACGAAGACGAAGCCCCGGGTGGCCACGTCGAGGGCCCAGACGATGGCGTCGATGCCCTGGACGAGCTCGCGGTAGTTCTGCTCTGACTCCTCGGCGGCGGCCCGCAGCTGCTCGCTCTCGGCGGTCGAGCGCTCGAGACTCCCGACGAGCGTCCCGATCTGCTCGTCCATGGCGGTCGCGGTCCGGAGGGCGGACGTGTAGATGAACGCGGCGAGCCCGGCGCCAGCGGCCGTGGAGACCAGGAGCAGGAGCGCGCTCAGTGCCACGATGGCGCTCTGCGAGAAGGCGACTTCCACGGTGCCGAGCGCCCGCCCCCTGACCACGAGGGGTGCGGAGCCGACCACAGGACGAATGCTCCACCACGCCTCCCGGCCCGGAGTCGCGTGCGCGAACCCCCGGACGGGCAGCCCGGCCCTGTCCAGCACGCTGACCGACATGGCGTCGTGCCCGACCAGGAACACGCCGACGACCCCGCGGAACACCGCCGCCCGCCCTTCGAGTGACGGCGCGCCCTCCTCCGGGCCCTCGCTCAGTGCCTCCGCCAGCTCCGAGGCGAATTCCCGGGCGTCTCCTGTGGCCGTCCGCGCGCGCAGGGCGTACTCGGCGGCGTAGAAGACGGCGGGCAGGCCCAGGCTGATGACCACGCCCACGAGCAAGGTCAGCGGGTAGAGACGGTAGCGGAGCCGCGGTCCGAGACCGATGTACCGGCGGGCGCCGCGGGGATCGAGGGCGGGGGAGGAGGGGCTCATGTCAGCCGGCCGCGGGCCGGGACGTCGCCACCCGCCGGTAGATGGTGTTCCCGACATGCCGGAGGCCCTCCACCAGCCCGTGGATGCTCTCCGAGTGGCCGAGGAAGAGCACCCCGTCCGGCGCCAGCCGCGCCAGGAAGCCCTCGAGGATCCGCCGCTGGGTGGGCCGGTCGAAGTAGATGAGCGCGTTCCGGCAGAAGATCACGTCCAGCGGCCCGCGGATCGGCCAGGGCTCCTCCATGAAGTTGAGCTGACGGAACGTGATCAGGGACTGGACCTCGGGTCTGAGCTTGACGAGCCCGGCGTTCGCGCCACGCCCCCGGAGGAAGTAGCGAGACAGGAGCGGGGCGGGAACGGGCTCCACGCGCGCGGCCTGATACACTGCCGCCTGGGCCTGGGCCAGGACCTCGGTGTCGAGGTCCGTGGCGATGATCTTCACGTCCCAGCCCGCGGCGCCCCCGAGCGCCTCCAGCAGCGTGACCGCGATGGTGTACGCCTCCTCGCCGCTGCTGCAGGCGGCGCTCCAGATGCGCGCGCTGCGGAGGCCGGTCCGGGCGGCGCGGGCCCGCAGCGCCGAGACCCACTGCTCAGCGAGATAGCGGAAGTGGTGCGCCTCCCTGAAGAAGTCGGTTTTGTTGGTCGTGACCGCATTGATGAGCCGCCGCAGCTCCTCGCCCGTCGCGTCCCGCTCCTCGAGGAACCGCTGGTAGTCGGTGAACGTCTCGAGCCCCAGCGCCCGGAGCCGTCGGGCCAGCCGCGCATAGAGCATCGGGCGCTTCTCCGGCCCCAGCGTGATCCCGGAGCGGGCGTGGACCAGCTCCCGGAAGACCTCGAACTCCCGCGGCGTGAGGTCGCGGGGCCCCCCGGCAAGGGGCCCCCGGGCCTCGCTCCCCGATACCTCTGGCAGCGTCACCCCGACTGCTCCGTCAGCCCTGACTTCACCGGGCAGAGCTCCTCGAATCCGCTGGCCGAGCCGTTCCCCCCGGGAACATCAACTTGTTCTGCACATCCCTTGCCGCTATACTGCCTGCGGATGTGACTGACCATGCTCAAGCCCTTGAGGCCATTCGTGCCGCGTTCAAAGGCTTACGCTACGAATTCTCTCGCCATGCCGTGCTTCGGATGCTGGGGAGAGACATAACGACCCATGAAATCGAGGATGCCGTCGAGACCGGCGAGATCATCGAAGCGTACCCGACGGACAAGTATGGGCCCAGCTACCTTCTGTTCGGACGGACCAGAGGTGGCCGGCCGCTCCACATCCAAGTGGCCATCTCTCGGATGCGAGTCGTGACGGTGTACGAACCTGATCCGAGAGAGTGGATCGAGTTTCGAGAGCGGAGATCCCCTGGTGAAACCTGGTAGTTGCCCGGTGTGCGGCGGGGCCGAGGAACCCCGCAAGGTACAGTTCTTCACGCTCCATCAGCGTCAGCCGATCCTGGTCGAAGGTGTCCCCGCGCTGGTTTGCGCCCAGTGCGGGGAGGAAACGTTCGACGCCCTCACGATCAAGCAACTCGAAACTCTTCTCGCCCATCCCGGCTCGCCTAGTCGAACCGTCGAGACCTCTGTCCTCGCCTTCACCGCAGCCCCCTGACTCGTTCTCTCGGAGCCGAGTCCCCCTGGCCTTCAGGGGATGATCGCCCGCCTCAGAACTCCTCGAAGCCGTCGTCCTTGGCGCCAGCCGACCTGCGGCCCGCGGGCGCCCCCACCAGCACGGGCTTCTGCCGGTCCACCCGTCTCACCGTTCCCCTCGCCCCCTCACCTTGTTCCTCCCTCCCGGCGGGGGAGAGGGGAGGGTGAGGAGGGAGAGGGTGAGGAGGGAGAGAGCGCCGGTGAGGGACCGCTGGCCGCCGCGGGACGGCGTCCCCGCCCAGCTTGAACCGCCCCACCAGCGCCTGCAGCTGCTCCGCCTGCGCCGCCAGCGACTGCGACGTGGAGGACAGCTCCTCGGTCTGGGCGGCGTTGGCCTGCGTGACCTGGTCCATCTGGGTCACCGCCCGGTTGACCTGGTCGATGCCCGTCGACTGCTCCTGCGAGGCCGCCGCGATCTCGGCGATGATGTCTGTCACGCGCTTCACCGATCCCACGATCTCGCTGAGCGTCTCGCCCGACCTGTTCACCAGGTCGGACCCCACCCCGACCTTCTGCACGGAGTCCTGGATGAGGGTCTTGATCTCCTTGGCCGCCGTCGCCGACCGCTGCGCCAGGTTCCTCACCTCCGCCGCGACCACGGCAAAGCCGCGCCCCTGCTCCCCCGCCCGCGCCGCCTCCACCGCCGCGTTCAGCGCCAGGAGATTCGTCTGGAACGCGATCTCGTCGATCGTCGTGATGATGTCCGCGATCCTCTTCGACGATGTGTTGATCTCGCTCATGGACTGCACGGC
>MGBV01000125.1:0-5063 GCA_001788415.1 Candidatus Rokubacteria bacterium GWC2_70_16
CGGGAAGACGTTTACGCGTCGAGTGGATCAGCCTGTCACGCCGGCTCTCAAGATCCTTCCCATGTGCTCGTGGCGATCGGCCGTAGTCCCGAGCTCGCCCACACCGCGGTCCGCCCGACTCTCCGCGCGTCGACGACCGAGGTCGAGGTCGAGCGGATACTCGAGCTCCTGCCCGTCGCCGTCGATCGCCTGCGTCGGACGGTCATGAGCCGCGCCTGTTAGACTCCTCCGCGGTCAGCGCCGTGTCCCTCGGCGCCGAGGTGCCGCACATGGAGTGCCCCCGCTGCAGGCAGGACAACCCGCCGGCGATGAAGTTCTGCGGGGAGTGCGACGCGCGACTGGCGGCGGTGTGCGTCGCCTGCGGGACGCGGAATCCGCCTGGCCAGAAGTTCTGCGGCGAATGCGGGGTGGGCCTCGGTGAGTCACCGCCGGCCGCTCGGTTCGCAGCACCTCGGACCGAGAACGGGCTTCATGTCGCCGAGCCTCTTCACGGCCGGCACGAGCCCGCGGCCTTCGACGTGCGCGTAGATCCCATCTACGCTCGCCTCTTCCACCGCCGCGCTCATTCGCCCAACTGGTCGCGGAGCATGCTCTCGCTTTTCGACCATACTCGCCCGGCGCAGGTTGAGCGCGCATCGTGGATATCGCGGTCCGTCTCGTCGACAGGGCGGTTCGAATGTTCCGGAACCGCCAGAATCGGATGGTGGCGCAGCCGCTGGCACGCCACCGCGAGCCAGTCACGCCAGTCGGCGCGAAATAGGCGCGCGCTCCCGTCCAGACTCGCCGAAACCACCAGATTGCGAAGCGGATGGAATGCGACGCTCGCGACCTCTTTATTGTGTCGACGAGTGAAGGCGGCGAGGAGCCTGCCGGTATCCCCTGACCACAGCGCCACAGTGGCGTCGTCGCCCGCCGTGGCGATCAGCGAGCCGTCCCGGTTGACGGTCACACTGCGAATGGTCCCGCTGTGGGCCCTGCGCTCATGGTGAATCCACCGGGTCTTCCAGTCCAGGATCACCAAGTTGTGATCCGCGCCGACGATCAGTCGCTCGCCGTCAGGCGTGAAGGCGAGCGAGGTCACCCCGCCATGCCGGCCTGTCTCATTGCGCGGGCCCGTCACTGCTTCGCTCACCTGGGTGCCGTTGAGATCCCACAGCACGACCTTGCCGTCTTCGCCCCCGCTCGCGATCATGCGGCCGCCAGGGTGAAATGCGATTGAAGATGCGCTGCCGCGGTGAGCGCGCCACGGCGGCCGCACGGGCCGGCCTTCAATGTCGAACAGTGTGACCGCGCCGTCGACGCCGGCGCTCACGATCATCCTGCTGTCGGGACTTGCGGCGAGACCGGTGACTTTCGTGCCCGCCGTTGAGGACGCGCCGATGGGCACACCGTTCCAACCCCAGAAACGGATCGCGCCGTCCGCATCTCCCGTCACGAGTCGCCTCCGGTCGGGCGTCGCGGCGAGCGCGGTCAGCCGGGTACCCGCGCCGTCCGACAGCGGGACCTCAACGTAATAGGGCCGCGCTTTCAGGTCGACGATTCGCAGTTTCCCGTTGTCGCCGCCCAGCGCCACGCGCTGGCCGTCGGGCGCGAACAGCGCGGCTCGCATCGGTGGCCCGTGAGCGGCGAGCGCGGAACCCACCTGCGTACCCAGATAATCCATGACGCGCACGCTGCCGTCGGCGCCGCCGATGACCACGACCCGGCCGGCGGGCAGATACGCGATCGAACGAACGGGCCCGGTCCCGGCGTTGGAGGGCCGACCGCGGGGATTCCCATCCCAGTCGGGGTGCCGCACCGTTCCGTCCTCGTCTCCGGTGACCAACCCGCCGCCGGCGGGATCGATGGCGACCGCCTTCACCGCAGCGTCGTGGCCAGTCATCGTGCGACCATGCTGTGTGCCATCGAGGTTCCAGATGCGCACCGTGCGATCGTCGCTGCCGCTGGCCAGATGCAGCCCGTCGGGCGTGAACGCCACGGAGTTCACGCGGGCCTCGTGGCCCCTCGCGAGCACTTTGCGCCCCCGCGCCCCGTCAAGTTTCCAGATGCGGATCACCTTGTCGTCGTGGGCGGCGGCGATTCGCCCGCCGTCCGGACTGATCGCGATGGATCGAATCGAGGACTTGCTGCCGTCCGACAGTGTGCCGACCCATGCGCCGGTGCTGCGCCACAAGCGAATCATCCCGTCGTCACCGGCGCTCGCGAGCCACTGCGCATCGGGACTGAACACCACGGCGTTGACGGAGCCCTCGTGCGCGCGCAGCGGTGAGCCGCGAGGACTGCCCGACTGGTCCCAGAGGCGCACCGTCCCATCCTGCCCGCCCGTCGCAACGACGCCGTCGGCGGCGGCACCGAAGGCCACGGCCTGCACGGTCTTCTGTTCGCTCGCGAGCGTCACGAGGGGCTCTTTGCGGTTGCCGTCGATCTTCCAGATCTTGACGTTGCCGCCCTCGCCGCCGCTGGCGATGAGCGCCCCGTCCCGGCTGACCGCGATCGCATGGATCGGCCCGCCATGCTCATACACGTTCTGCTCGAGCGCTTCTTGGGTCAAGGCGCTCAGGCTGTACTGCACTTTCGGAATGACCTCTCCGCGCCACGCCAGGCTCTGACCGGTCGCTGCGATCGCCTGCATCAGGCTGCTCGCAGGCTCGTGATCCCTTCGGGCGAGCGCCTCGGCAGCCGTTCGCCGCAGCTGGGCGAGCCGGTCGGCGCGACGTGCGCCGTCCCACCCCCAGGTCGCGACGCCGAGGCTCGCGAGCACGAGGATCAGCGTCCCGCGCAGCAGAAAGCGCTGGGTGCGCCGCCTTCGCTCGCGCTGCAGGCGCTCGTTGAGTGAGGCCTGCATCAGCCGCTCCTCGTCGGGTGCGGGCGCGCGCATTGCCGGCAGTCCTTGCAGCACCTGCGCCAGGTCGCGCTCGTCGAGCGGTGTTCCCTGGCGGCCGCCCGCCCACTCGGCGGAGCGGCTTTCGATGATCCGGCGCGCCCGTTGCCCCGGGCTATCCGATCGCGCGAACATCCTGCGCACCAGCGGAGCCAGCGTATCGTGCGCCAGCCGCGTCGACGGGACGCCATCGCGACGGTCCTGCGACGAGTCCGACAGCAGATAGAAGCCGCAGAGCTCCTCCACCACTTTCGGCACGTCGTCGGCCCGGTGCCGGTAATCCCTGAGCAACTGTTCCCTCGTGCGTTCCTCGGCGGTGGCGTCGGGCGTCGTGTGATAGGCAAGCAGATCGAGGGCGAGGCCTGACTGGACGGTGTCCGGGGTCTGGGTCTCGAGGGCGCCCAGTTGCCGCTCCAGGAAGTCACGCAGCAGCAGGCCCTGCTGCTTCAGGTTCCCGTAGAGATCGAGGCTGAAGTGCGGCTTGCTCGGACTCGCGCGCGTCGCCGCCTCCCAGAGTTTGGTGAGCAGGATCTGAAGCGTCGGCGCAACGGGCGATTCACGGTCCTCGAGCAGGTCATCTGCGATGCGCGCGGCCACCCCTGCTTCCACGGTCAGCCCGTACTGGTTTCGAAGTCGCCGCGTCGCAGCGAGACCGTTGACCGCTTCGATGATCCCCTCGCGTCCCAGCCGCTCGAGGAACACGTCTGCGGTCGGCAACTTCCTCGCCTCGAGCGGTTTACGGATTTCGGGATACCACTCCTTGCGGAAGGAGAGGACGAGCCGCCCGGCCGGTCGCATTGCGACCTCGCCGAACAGTCCGTCGAGCTCGCCGAAGAACTCCTCCAGCTCGTCCGCGCGCGACCGGGCCGGGTGCGTAAAGACTTCCTCCACCTGGTCGAGTAGCAGCACGAGCGGCCGGCCGCTTGCCGCCTCGCGTTGCCTCCAAAGATCGCCGATCGGGAGCGAGCCGGTTGCCGACAAGGCCGACCTCACGCAGCCAGCGAGTCCCGCCTCGCCGACGCGACGCACGTACAGAACATCGTGCTCCCGCTTGAGGCGCGGCAGGACGCCAGCCGAAAGGAAAGACGACTTCCCGACGCCCGACTGGCCATAGAGCAGGATGACCGGCGACCCATCCTGCGCCACGATCCGCTCGTACAGCCCCCGAATTTCTTGGTTCCTGCCGAAGAAGATCTCCGCGTCGTCCTCGGTGAACCAGGACAGGTACCGAAACGGTACCGGCGGCAGGTCACGCCACGGCATTCCTGGCAGACCCCAGCACGGATCGGGCAGCGGCAGCCACTTGGATGCGCGCTCCACGATCGGCCCCACCGGGCAGGAGTAAAGCGTGCCCGCGACGTTCAGTCCGTCCTGCATCAGCGAGTAGCGCAACACCCCTACCGCCGCGCCGTCGACGACGACTGGCGCTCCGGACAGGCCGCGCACCGGACTGCCGTTGCCAGCCGCGGCTTGCTTGCTGAACAGTTGCATCGCCACCACGCCCTGGATCTCGCCCGCCGGATTCTCGACGGTCCCGGAACACACCATCCCGTCCTGCGGATTCGCGTCGGGAAAGCCGAATGTCTCCCACGTGGCACCCGATGCAGACAGGTCCGCGAGCGGCAATGGCCGCGCCTTCGGCGGTTCCGCGCACTCGACAAGCGCCCAGTCCGCGCCGGCATCCCACGCCCCTTCGACCGTTCGACCCGGGCATTCGAGGCCGGGAAAGCACAGGAACAGGCCATACTGCTGCTCGTACAGGACACGCTGGGTCCGGTCACCGACGACGTGGAACGCGGTGAGGACGAGCCGGTCGGTGACGAGAAACCCGGTTCCGCGACTGAGGACTCGGACGCCGTCCCGGACCTCTATGCGAGCGATCGTCCCGCGTATCTCTGGGAGCATGGTCGTCCGCTCAGAGGCTTTCGGGGCCCGTGTAGTCCAGCAGCTCGGCGCGAGCCACGCGGCCGTCGCCGGTCACGTCGAGCCGCACGAAGGTCGGCGTGAACACGATGTAGCGCTCCAGCCGCGAATTCGCGGCGTCCTCGCAGAAATGCCGCAGCTTGTCGCGGACGTCGGATTGCGACCCGGAAAGGATGTCCTTCGGAAACTGCAGCAGATCGGCCCAGGTCCCGCTGTTGAGATAGCGGGCGCCGCTCGCCAGCGGCAGGTCGCGCGCGAG
>MGBV01000125.1:5073-10565 GCA_001788415.1 Candidatus Rokubacteria bacterium GWC2_70_16
GCTGCTCGGCCGCCCGAGTGTAGACCGACGGCGCCTCGAAATCGCGATCGAACGTGCGGTCGGTCTGGAGGACGCGAACAGCCCTCAGCAGAGCGGGCAGACGCGTCTCCAGGCTCGCGGAGCCGCTCACGAGAAGGGACAGCAGACCCGCGACGCCCGACAGCATTTCCGCGCCGGAGGCGATATCGCCGCCAACTTTGTCGACGAGCCGCGAGTCCGTCTCGAGCGCAGAGAGGAACGGCCCGGTCTCCGCGCCCAGGACCTTCTCGAGTGCATCATCGAGCCGGCGTTCCTCTGGATCCGCGGCGGACGATGCCGGCGCGTGCATCCCACCCATGTCGCCTCCGACCGGCTCGGCCGCCAGGGCGCCTGCCGCGCTGATGTCCCCCCCCCTCGACGGCAGCGCGTCCTCTCGCAGCGTGTGGCGCGACGCCTGCGCCGCGATCGGCAGCACACGCGCCAGCTTGCTGCGCAGGCCGGGCTCGAGCGCGAGCAGCAACGGGATCGTCGCGTCGACCTCGGGCTTGAGCAGGTCGACGAATTTGTAGCGCTCCTTGATCGGGTTGATCACCTCGGCCACCATGCGGCTGCCCGCCGGCGCTTCGAATTCATGCTCCGCCCCGATCGGCTGGCGGCGCGACAGCAGCGAGCGATACTCGCGCAGGCGGTCATGGTCGACAACGTTGAATTCGTCGTATCGGTTGCCGTGCTCGATCAGGGCATCGCCGATCACGTAGGCTTCGCCATCGTACAGAAACCGGAAGCCGTCGCTCGCGAGAAGATCTTCCAGCGCGCGGCGCACCTGCGGCAGTGCCAATTCGATGTCGTGATTGCCGAGCACGAGCGTCAGTCTGTGCCCGCGCGCGAGCAGCTTGCCGAGCGCATCGAACAGCGGGCGGTCACGCGCCACGATCTCGCGCAGTGTCTCAACCGCCGCGCCGGGCCGCGCGAGAAACGGGCTCCACTCGGCCGGCGGCGCGCGCCGCTCGGCCAGGAAGTCGACGAAATCGCCGTTGATCACGAGTTCGATGCGCGCGGCGCCGATGGGCTTCTCGGCGAGCACGTCGACGAACTGCGCCAGCTCTCGGGCACGGGTGCAGATGCGAAAGCCCCGGTCCCCGAGGTGCGGCGACTCGGGGTAGGCGCCGCCGATATGCAGGTCGGAAATCAGGTAAACCTGGCGAGCGCGACTCATGACGTCGCCCCCCTTCCGATGGATGCCATGTAGGGCCGCGCGAGTTAACCCCTGGTGGCTTTCTCGACCCAGAAGGGGATCAGAAGATGGTTCAACGAACGCGCGGCACTCCCGGCCGCCTCGACTCTTGCCAGCCCCGTGGAGGGATCCCAGAGCAGCGCGAGCCGGAGTCGATCCGCGCCTTGAGAGCGCCGGACACCCTGGCGTCGGCGCCGGTCGCCTTGTTGTAGCTGTCGATCGCGCCGGTGACGTCGCCCTGGGCCTCCTGCAGGCGGCCGAGCCGCCCATCGAGATTTGCCTGCTTCGGCGCGATCGCGATGGCCTGGCGCCGCTTGTCCAGAGCCTGACGGCCCTGGCCCTGCGCCTCCAGCGCATCGGCCCAGTGCGCCAGCACGCTGGCGTCCCTGGGGTGGAGCTGCGCCGCCTTCTGGAACGCGGCGGTGGAGTCGGCGAATTTCTTCTCCTTCGCGAGCGCGACGCCGAGATTGACGTAGCCTTCGACGAAGGCCTGATCCAGCGTGATCGCCTTCTGGAAACTGGTCACCGCGTGGGGATAGTCCTTGCGGTCGAGCGCGTAGAGCCCGAGCAGGTTCCACGGCACGGGCGATTTCGGATTGACGTTGGCCGCCTTCTGCGCCTCGGCACGCGCGTCCTCGTATTTGCCCGTGCGATGCAGCACCACGCTCAGCTTGCTGTAGGCGGCGGCGAAGTCGGGCTCGATCTCGATGGACTTCTGGAACGCCGCCGCCGCCTCGTCGAGCCGGTTGAGCGTGTGCAGGACGACGCCGAGATCGAGATGCGCTTGCGAACTGCGCGGCTCCTCCTGCACCGCCTTCTGCATGAGCTCGAGCGCCTCCGCGGTCTTGCCCTGGTCCACGAACACCAGCGCCAGGTTGGCGTAGCCCCGCCGGTCCTTGGGCGCGAGCGTGATCGATTGGGTCGCGACCTTGGCCGCCTCTTCGAGATCGCCCGTCAGCCGCAGCGTCTCCGACAGCTTGTAGTAGGCGACGGCGAACTTCGGCTCGCGGCGGATCGCTTCGCGGAACTGCGCGATGGCCTCCGGACACTGCCCCTGGTCGCGCAGGATCAAGCCGCGCATGTTGAACGCCCAGCCGTCGTCGCCCGGCGAATCGTTGGCGAGCGCGGTCTCGGTCATGCGGTAGGCATTCACGTAGTCCTTCCTGCGGTACAGGTAGTAGCCGAGGTTGATCGGATCGAAACGATGCATGACCTCGATCGCCGCCTCGGCGATCTGGCTGTCGATGCTCGCCGACGGCTTGGCCGAGTGATAGAGGACGCCGTGTCCGACCATGCGCAACCGCAGCGTATAGGCCGGCGCGTTGCCCTTGTCGTCGCCGGCCGACTCGGTGACGATCTCGCCCGAGATCTTGGTGTCGACGTATCCCAGGAAATGGCGGATTTGGGAGATCGCGACGGCGAGGTTGATCCCGCCGACCGGGAGCTGGATGTCCGGCAGTTGCGACTCGGTGCTGGTGCCGGTGATTGCCTCCTGCTCCTTCTTCGACCCGGCGTTCATCTTCATCTCATGCAGCTGGTCGAGGATGCGCCGCGAGATCACATCGCTGGTCAGGCCGCGATCGGCAACCGCCGACGGCACCGTGATGTCGTTGATCACGACGCCCCTGGTGGTCACGAGCTTCACGAACACCGGCACGCCGACGGCGATCGCGGCGATGATGACGACGTTGAATGCGACGCGCTTGGCGGTCTCGAGGAGGGCGGCCCAATCCGGCCACTGCCGTTTGCCCGATGTCGTGCCGTTGGCCTGCGTGCCGCCGCCGGCGCTCTGGCCGGTATCGGTCTGGTCACTCATGTCAGGTCGCCTCCCCGCCCCAACGCGGGCTGCCAGCATAGCATTCAAGCCGCGCGCCCGCTTTGCGCGCGCCGCGGGACCCTCCGGAGCACGTTCATCAGCGCGCCAACCGAGCCGAGGGTGCGGGGCCGCTTTTCCCTTTGACACTCTCACATCGTCCCGCGTAGAGTTCCCGCCGTGAGCGCCATCCGGTATGTCTGCATGTCCGACGTCCACTTCGGCGCGGCGAACAGTCTGCTGACCCGTGTCGACACGGACTCGGTCACGGTGAAGCCGAGCCAGCCGAGCGTCGTCCTCGGCCACCTCGTGGAGTGCCTGCGCGCGCTCGTCACCGCGATGGGCGGTGATCGCAAGCCGACGCTGGTCCTGCACGGCGACGTCCTCGATCTCGCGCTGTCACCGTTGCCCGACTCCGCCATGGCCTTCCAGCGCTTCGTCGAGCTCGCGTGGCCGGCGCAAGGGGAGCCGCTCTTCGACAGCCGGGTGATCTACGTGCCCGGCAACCACGACCATTTCCTCTGGCGCACCGCGATCTCGCAGCTCTATCACGAGGACATTCTCGCCACGCCGCTCGACCAGCCGCTGCCGCCGATCCGCAGCGTCACGTCGATGTTCTCGGCGCTGGACATGGACATCTCCAGCCCGGTCCTGGCGGAGATCCTGGGGCGCGGCTCGAAGCGGCGCGCCACCGTGACGACCGTCTATCCGAACTTCGGCATCGTGAGCGACCGGCGCGACCGCTGCGTCGTGGTGAGCCACGGGCACTACATCGAGTCGATCTATCGGCTGCAGTCCCGCCTGCTCGACCTCGTCTTTCCCGACCAGCCGCTCGCCGAGGACATCGCGACCATCGAGCGCGAGAACGGCGACTGGATCAACTACTTCTGGTCGAGCTGGGGCGCCGCGGGCAAGGTCGGCGAGGGCGTGATGCTCGTGTACGACAAGCTCCAGGATCCCGGCCACACGAAGGCGCTGTTCAAGACGTTCGCCGAGAGCCTGGCCACGCTCCTGCCGGGCGCGCGGTGGGAGCACTGGCTGGAGGCCCGCGTGCTGGATGCGGGCGTCGACGCGGTCTGTGGCCACATGGCCGGGATGGCGCGGAACCAGACCGCCGACGTGCTGAGCGCCGATGCGCGCGCCGGGCTGCGGTGGTACCTGGAGGGCCCGGTGCTGAAAGAGCTCCACGCCGAGCTCGGCACCCGGGTTCCGGACGACGTGACCTTTGTCTTCGGGCACACGCACAAGCCCTACCAGGCGGTCGAGGCCTTCGCCGGGTACCCGGTGCCGGTGAAGCTCTACAACAGCGGCGGGTGGGTGGTCGACACGCCCGCGCCGAACCCGATCGAGGGCGGCGCGCTCATCCTCATCGACGAGACGCTCGGGGTCGCCTCGCTCCGCATGTACAACGAGTCGGCTGACGCCGGCCGCTACACCGTGACGGTGGAAGATGCGGCGACGGCGACGGGCGGAACGCCCGGACCGTTCTGCGCCGCGCTGCGCGCGAAAGTCGATCCCGCGGCGGATCCGTGGGCGACGTTCTCCGCGGCGGCGGCGCGCGAGGTGAGCCTCCGCAACGACCAGCTCCGGGCGCTCATGAACCGGAGCGTCTAACACCGTCCGGACTGAAGAGGAAGAGCCGATGCAGCGACTGTCCTCGCCCGTCGAGACTATGAAGAGCCACTACACGGTCGTCGTCGTCGGCTCGGGCTACGGCGGGGCGATCACCGCGTCGCGCCTCGCCCGCGCCGGGCAGCAGGTGTGCGTGCTCGAGCGCGGCAAGGAGCGGCAGCCGGGGGAGTATCCGGACACGCTCGCATCGGCGACGGCCGAGGTCCAGCTCGACACGCCGGCCGGCCACCTCGGTTCGGCGACCGGGATGTTCGACGTGAAAGTCAACGCCGAGATGAACGCGGTGGTCGGGTGCGGGCTCGGCGGCACCTCGCTCATCAACGCGAACGTCTCGCTGCGTCCGGAGCCGCGCATCTTCTCGGATCCGCGCTGGCCGGCCGAGGTCCAGCGCGCCGGCCTCGCCGGCCTCGAGGAGTGGTTTCGCCGTGCCGAAGAGATCCTCCGACCGACGCCGTACCCGGAGGACTTCCCGCCGCTCCTGAAGATGCAGGCGTTGGAGCGCTCCGCCGGCTCGATGGGCCAGCGCTTCTATCGCCTGCCGATCAACGTCACGTTCGCCGACGGCGTGAATCCGGTGGGAGTCGAGCAGCGCGCGTGCACCCTCTGCGGCGACTGTGTCAGCGGCTGCAACGAGGGCGCGAAGAACACCCTGCTCATGAACTACCTGCCCGACGCCGTGAACCATGGCGCGGAGATCTTCACCGAGGTCTGCGTGGGGTGGCTCGAGCGGCAGGACGGGCGCTGGCTGGTGCACTATCAGCCGCTCGCCGGCGATCGGCGGGTCTTCGATGCGGCGGATCTCGTCGTCGCTGCGGAGGTCGTCGTCCTGTCCGC
>MGBV01000125.1:10583-11297 GCA_001788415.1 Candidatus Rokubacteria bacterium GWC2_70_16
AGGCCCGAGGCCTGCCGCTCTCGGATCGGCTCGGCCACCATTTCTCGGCGAACGGCGACGTCCTGGGCTTCGGCTACAACGGTGACCACGCGATCAACGGCATCGGCTTCGGCCGCCTCCGCCCCGGCGAGGCGGAGCCGGTGGGCCCGTGCATCAGCGGGATCATCGACATCCGCGAGCAGCCGAAGCTCGAGGACGGCCTCGTCATCGAGGAAGGCAGCCTCCCCGGCGCGATCGCCGAGGTCCTGCCGACGTTCTTAGCCGTCAGCGGCGACCTCGTGGGCGAGGACATGAAGCACGGCGTGGTCGACTTCGCCAAGCGCGAGGCGCGCAAGGTCGAGAGCCGGCTCCGCGGCCCGCGCACGGGGGCCATGCACAACACGCAGACCTACCTCGTGATGAGCAACGACGACGGCGAGGGCCGCATGGTCCTCGAAGACGACCGCGTCCGCGTCCACTGGCCGGGTATCGGCGACCGCCCGGTCTTCCATCGCGACAATCGCGAGCTCGAGGCGGCGACGCGGGCGCTGGGGGGCCAGTGGGTCGAGAACCCGATCTGGTCGAAGGCGCTCCACCACAGCCTCATCACCGTCCATCCTCTCGGCGGCTGCGTCATGGCCGACCGAGCGGAGGACGGTGTCGTCGATCACCAGGGCCAGGTCTACGCCGGGGCGGCCGGCACCGCGGTCCACGAGGGGCTCTACGTCGCCGACG
>MGBV01000126.1:0-7163 GCA_001788415.1 Candidatus Rokubacteria bacterium GWC2_70_16
CACCGGCTCCGAGGCCTTCCGCAACGCCTGCTACGCCGTGGCCTCGGGCGCCTACGACATGGCCATGGCCATCGGCGTCGAGAAGCTGAAGGACTCGGGGTTCTCCGGGCTGCCCGGCCTGGCGGCGCCCGCCGACGGCACCCAGGCCGCCATCACCGCGCCGGCCATGTTCAGCCTGCTGGCCCCGGCCTACTGCAAGAAGTACGGCCTCGACGAGGCGCTGCTCAAAGATGTGATGACCCGCATCGCCTGGAAGAACCACAAGAACGGCGCGCTCAACCCGCGGGCCCAGTTCCGGAAAGAGGTGGCCAAGGACGTGATCGCCTGCTCGCCGCTGGTCGCGGGGCCGCTGGGCATCTTCGACTGTTCGGGCGTGAGCGACGGCTCGGCCGCCGCGGTGATCGTGCGCGCCGAGGACGCCCACAAGTACACCGCGAAGCCGCTCTTCGTGAAGGCGCTGTCCTTCATCGCGGGCCCCGCCGCCGGGCCCATCGATCCCGACTACGACTACACCACCTTCCCCGAGGTGGCGGCCTCCGCCGCCGACGCCTACCGCCAGGCGGGCGTCAAGGACCCGCGCGCCGAGCTCGCCATGGCCGAGGTCCACGACTGCTTCACGGTCACCGAGCTGATCCTGATGGAGGATCTCGGCTTCGCCCCGCGCGGGACGGCGTGGAAAGAGGTGCTCGCCGGCACCTTCGACCTCGACGGCGAGCTGGCCGTGAACCCCGACGGCGGGCTCAAGTCCTTCGGCCACCCCATCGGGGCCTCGGGTCTCCGCATGCTCTTCGAGGCCTGGCTGCAGCTCCGCGGCGAGGCCGGCCCGCGCCAGATCCCGAGCGTCGCCCGCGGCCGCAAGCTCGCCATGACCCACAACCTCGGCGGCGCCCCGGGCGAGTGCGTGTCCTTCGTCGGCATCGTCGGCTCCGAGCCCAGCCCGTAGCCGCGCCCTCCCCCCGGCGGAGCGGCCCATCCGCGGCGCCCCGCCCCTCGCGGGTCCGTCAGGGCGCGCGCGGACCGGCCGAGGGGGCGGCGGCCCAGCCGAGGGCCTTGAGGCCAGCCAGACCGCCCGCCTGGCCGGCCCTCCACGAGGTCGGCGGTCCCGGCCGTCTCCTCCTGGCGGATCAGGTCCCCCGTCCACCCCCGGGGCGTGCAGCGCCGGTCGATCAGCTTCGCGCGGGTGTCGGCACCGGTGAACCCCATCCCCGGGGCCGCATCGCACGTGGAGGTGCCATCCCCCTCGGGGCGAGGCTCGGCTCGACGCCGGTGCGGATGACGGGGTCGTTCCCGCCATGACGGGCCGGCCCCAGGGCCCGTGCTTGCCGCCTCTGGTAGACTGCGGGCGATGCCGCTGGGGCCGATGCCCCCCGGGCTCGGCGCATGCCCACGAAGGCGATGAACTTCGCACGAGGAGGGAACCGTGAAAGAACAGAGGACGACGTCTCCATGGCATAGCCTGATCCCCGGGGCGGTCCTGGTGGTCGCGATACAGCTTGCCGCGCTCTCCCTCGCCCCTCCCGCCTCCGCCCAGACCATCGTGGACGAGTGGGCGGCGGTCAAGGCGCCGGCGCCCCCCGAGCTCAAGCCGGTGACCATCACCAGCATCGGCGAGACGGCCTTCCTGGTCCTCGACATCCAGAAGCAGAACTGCGTGCCGCGGCCACGTTGCGTGGCGGCCCTGCCCAGGGTCCAGAAGCTGCTGGCGCAGGCGCGGGCCAAGGGGATGACCGTGATCCACTCGATGTTCACGGGCAACCTGGCGGACATCCTGCCCGAGGCCACGCCGCGCCCGGGCGAGCCCGTCGTCAACGCGGGCCCCGACAAGTTCATCGGCACCGATCTCGAGAAGATCCTGAAGGAGAAGGGGATCAAGACCGTGATCGCGGTGGGCACCGCCGCGCACGGCGCCGTGCTCTACACGGTGAGCGGTGCCGTGTTCCGGGGGCTCAAGGCGATCGTCCCGGTGGACGGGATGGCCGCTGAGAACACCTATATCGAGCAGTACGTGACGCATCAGCTCGTGGCGGGTCCGCGTCTCGGCCCGGCAGTGACGCTCACGAAGTTCGACCTGATCACCTTCTGACGGGGTCAGGTCTTGCAATCACGCATTGTTGGAATGCAAGACCTGACCCCAGCCGTCGGAGGGCGCGATGGCGGAGGCGTACGACCGGCGCCGCCAGGACGTCGGCAACATCCTGGCCCTCGAGCACGTCAACGTGTGGGTGCCCGACCAGCGGACGGCGACCGCCTTCTACGTCACGGGGCTCGGGCTCACGCGCGACCCCTGCGTGATGGTCGGCACCGAGAACATGTGGATCAATATCGGCGCGCACCAGTTCCACCTGCCGACGAACAGGCCGCAGGTGCTGCGCGGCGAGGTCGGCCTCGTCCTGCAGCACTTCGGCGCCCTCCCGGCGCAGCTCGAGTCGGTTCGTGACGAGCTGGCCGGCACCCAGTTCGCCTGGGCGATCGAGGACACGCACATCGCCGTGACCTCTCCCTGGGGCAACCGGCTGCGCTGCTACCCTTCGGGGCCGTGGGGCGACCTCACGCTCGGCATGGTCTACGTCGAGTTCCCGGTGCAGCCCGGCGCCGCCGACGGCATCGCGCGCTTCTACCGCACCGTGATGGGCGCGCCCGCGAGCGTCACCCGGGAGGCGACGGGCGTCGTCGTGCGCGTCGTGGTGGGTCGCCACCAGGAGCTGATCTTCCGTGAGACGGAGGCGCCGATCGCCCCCTACGACGGCCACCACATCGCGATCTACATCGCGAACTTCTCGGGGCCGCACGCCTGGCTCGCCGAGCGCGGCCTCATCGCCGAGGAGAGCGGCGAGCACCAGTACCGGTTCGTCGCGCTCGTGGACCCGGACACGGGCGCGCCGCTGTTCGAGATCGAGCACGAGGTCCGGAGCGTCACGCACCCGATGGCCTTCCGGCCGCTCGTGAACCGGAACCCGGCCCAGCGCCAGCGCACCTACGCGCGCGGGCGCGACGCGTTCGTGCCCGACGCGGGCTGACGCGCGCCCCGAAGGGGACTTGCCCGCGCGCTCAGCGGGCGCGCGGCCCCAGCGCGCGGACGGCGCTCACCAGGATGGCCCGCTTCCGCGCGGGGTCCGGCTCGGTCGTCATCAGGGAGAGGAAGGCCGTGTCGAGCCCGGCCTCGAAGTAGCTGAGGATGCGGGCGCGGATCGCCTCCACGCTGCCGCGCGGGATCAGAGCGCTCATCACCTGCTGCGGGACCGCCGCCACGGCCGCCTTGCGGTCCCCCGCCGCCCAGGCCTGCCACATGGGCCCGAGCTCGAGGCCGCGTCCCAGCCACTCGTGGAAGGCCCTGTAGACGGGCACGTTGAGATAGGCCGCCATGTGCCGCCTCACGGCCAGGTCGCTCTCGGGCCCGGGGGCGTCCAGGCTGATGAAGACCCGGGCCGAGATCTCGATGGACGCCGGATCGCGGCCGGCGGACGCGGCGGCCTCCCGCACCACCGCCACCGACTTCGGCACATCCTCCGGCGCGAGCCAGTTGAGGATGGCGCCGTCGGCCACCTCGCCCGCCAGCCGCAGCATCCCGGGACGGAGCGCCGCCACGTGGATGGGCACAGGGGAGGCCGGCGGACGCGTCACCCGGAAGCCGTCCACCGCGAAGGTCTCGCCGGTGAACACCACGCGCTCGCCGGCCAGGGCTCGGCGGAGGAACTGCACCATCTCGCGCACGCGGGCCGCCGGCCGGTCGAAGCGCCCGCCGTTCCAGCCCTCGACGATGAGCTGCGAGCCGGCGCCGATGCCGAGACAGAAACGCCCCGGCGCGATCTCCGCCAGCCCGGCGGCGGTGAGCGCCAGCGTTGCCGGGCCCCGCGTGTAGACATTGGCGATGGCCGTGCCGACGCGCATCTCCGTCGCCTGGCCGATGACGGCCAGGGGCGAGAAGCCGTCGCACGCGTCCACCTCGTAGGACCACGCGTCCGTGTACCCGAGCCGCTCCGCCTCCCGCGCGATCTCCGCGTGCTCGGCCAGCGTGAACCCGTCTATCGGCACCGACAAGGACCATCGCTTCTCGCGCATGCATCTCCTCCGCCGCCCCCGTCCCGCAGGCGGCCCTCGACTGCGACGTCAGATGCTGACGGTGGCTCTCACTCCAGGTTGAGAGCCGCTCTCAGCCCGTCTCACCGCTTCCTTCGCTTTCGGCGGCCCCACAGCTCCAGCGAGGCGGCCTCGAGCGCGGGATCGAGGTCCGCGGGGCTTCCAGCGGACTCGGCCGCGTACGCGGCGATGGTCTCGCGGACCGCCGCCTTCTTCCGCTCGCGGAGCCAGGACTCTATGGCCTGGCGCGCCTGCGTGGTGGCGGGCCGCTTCGCAGCCGCCGCTTCGTCGCGAAGCGTGCGGTACAGGTCCTCCGGCAGCGCGAGATGAAAGTTCCGAAGCTGAGCCCGTTTCATGACACCTCTCCTGCCCCGATTTCCTGCCACTATCGCGGCGAGGCCGCCAGAATGCAAGGCGAGACTCGGAGGGGCCGGTGCCGCGCCGCAGGCCTCGCCACGGTACCGGCTGGGCCCGCGCCGACGTGGTATGATCGCGGCCGTGTCGGGGCCGCCGGGCCACCGCCGGCCATCCACGAGAGCACGGGAGACGAACAGACATGAGGATCGGGATCATCGGGGCGGGGGCGGTGGGGAGCGTCGTGGGGGGGCTGCTCACCAGGGCCGGGGAGGACGTGACGCTCATCGACCAGTGGCCCGAGCACGTGGAGGCCATGAAGCAGCGGGGCTTGCGACTCAGCGGCACCTGCGGCGACCACGTGATCCCGGTCAAGGCGCTGCACATCCACGAGGCGCAGTCCATCGGCGAGCCCTTCGACGCCGTCTTCATCGCGGTGAAGTCCTATGACACGGAGTGGGCGACCTCTCTCGGCCTGGCCTACCTGAAACAGCCCGACGGCGTTGTCGTGGACTTCCAGAACGGCATCAACGACGACCGCGTGGCGGCGGTCGCCGGCCGGGAGCGCTGTCTCGGCTGCGTCATCACCATCGGCTGCGGCTTGTACGAGCCGGGCCATGCCATGCGCACCGACCGGGGCGCCGTCGGCTTCAAGATCGGCGAGCACGACGGCGCGGAGTCCGAGCGGGCGCGGGCGCTGGCGCGGCTCATGGATCACGTGGCGGGGGCCAAGGTCACCACGAATCTCTGGGGCGAGCGCTGGTCGAAGCTGGCCGTCAACTGCATGGCCAACCCCCTGGCGGGACTCAGCGGCCTGGGCTCCGCGGAGGTCCGTTCCGAGCCCGTGCCCCAGCGCATCGCCATCCACGTCGCGGCCGAGGTGATCCTGGTGGGGCGCGCCTCGGGCCACGAGGTCGAGCCCATCTACGGCATCGCGGCCCCGCGCTTCGTGGACGCCGCCCGGGGCCGGGGCCTCGCCGAGGTGCAGGCGGAGATGGCCGCCAGCGTCAAGTTCCTGGCGGGCGGGCGGCCCTCGATGCTGCAGGACGTGATGAAGGGCCGCCGCACCGAGATCGAGCACCTGAACGGCTACGTGTCCGCGCAGGGGCGGAAGGTCGGCGTGGCGACGCCCATGAACGACGCGGTCGTGCGCGTCGTGCTGAGCCACGGCGTGGGCCGGCTCAGGCCCGACCCGAAGAACCTCGAGCCGCTGCTCGCTCACCTGCCGAAGTAGACCGCCCGGGCCATGCCCAGCTTCGCCGGCTACACGCTTCCCTCCGAGCTGGCCCTCCTCCGCGACCAGGTGCGCCGCTTCATCCGCGAGGAGATCCTCCCCATCGAGCAGCGCATCGACCCCGATGCGCCGGAGATCCCCGAGGAGGACTACCGGCGGCTCTCGGCCAGGACCAAGGCGGCGGGGCTCTGGTGTCTCGGGGCGCCCGAGGCATGGGGCGGCGGCGGGCTCGACACCTTCAGCATGTCGGTGCTGCTGGAAGAGATGGCGCAGCACCGCATGGGGCTCTACAACCCCGGCTGCGGGGTCTTCGGCCGCAACGTGCCGCCCGTGATCTGGGGTGGCACCCGCGCCCAGATCGAGAAGTACGCGGTGCCCGCGCTGCGCGAGGGCCACCACACCTTCTTCGCCATCACCGAGCCCAGCGGCGGCTCGGACCCGGCCGGCGCCATCCAGAGCCGCGGCGTCAGGCAGGGCGATCACTGGGTGCTCAACGGGACCAAGATCTTCATCTCGCATGCCGACGAGGCCGAGTGGGGCGTGGTCTTCGTCCGCACCGATGCCGCCAAGGGCCGTGCGGGGATCTCGTGCTTCATCATCGACAAGGGCACGCCGGGCTTCACGCCGCGCCGCATCCGCACCATCCGCACGGTCTCCGTCCCCTGCGAGGTGGCGCTGGAGGACTGCCGGGTCCCCGCCGAGAACCTCCTCGGCGAGGAAGGGCGCGGCCTCGAACTCTCCTTCGACCTGTTGACGCGGCTCCGCTTCCCCTACTCGGCCTGCAATCTCGGCGTGGCCGTGGCCGCCCACCGCATGGCCATCGCGCATGCCAAGCAGCGCTCGACCTTCGGCGTGCCGCTCAGCCAGCGCCAGGCCATCCAGTGGATGCTGGCGGACGCCGAGGTGGAGCTGCGCGCGGCGCGCTGGCTCATCTGGGAGGGGGCCTGGAAGGCCGACCGCGGCGAGGACGCGCGCGTGGAGGCCTCCATCGCCAAGCTCTACTCGAGCGAGGTCCTGGCGCGGGTGGTGGACGCGGCGGTGCAGATCCACGGCGGCTACGGCGTGTCCAAGGAGTTCCCGCTGGAGCGCTGGTACAGGGAGGCCCGCGTCCGCCGCATCGGCGAGGGCCCGTCCGAGGTGCACCGCATGGTCATCGCCCGCTCGCTCTTCCGGTGACGGCCGCCGTGGCGGCCTTCCGCTTCGATCTCTGCACGCTGCCGCCGGCCGCCGAGGCACTGCGCGCCGAGGTCCGGGCCTTCCTGCGAGACACCCTGGGCGACGTCCCGCCGGTCAGGCGGGCGCGCTCCTGGGGCGGGTTCGACCGCGACTTCAGCCTCAAGATGGGCGCGCGCGGCTGGATCGGCATGACCTGGCCCAGGCGCTACGGCGGTCACGAGCGAAGCGCCCTCGAGCGCTACGTGGTGCTGGAGGAGATGCTGGCGGCCGGCGCCCCGGTGGGCGCCCACTGGGTCGCCGACAGGCAGAGCGGCCCGCTGCT
>MGBV01000126.1:7193-29939 GCA_001788415.1 Candidatus Rokubacteria bacterium GWC2_70_16
ATGAGCGAGCCCGACTCGGGCTCCGACCTGGCCTCGATCCGCACCCGCGCCGAGCGCGTGGACGGCGGCTACCGTGTCAACGGCACCAAGGTCTGGACCAGCAACGCGCATCGCTCCGGCTACATGATCGCGCTGTTCCGGACGCGCGTGGTGCCCGAGAAGAAGCACGAGGGGCTGTCGCAGTTCCTGGTGGACCCGAAGTCGCCGGGCATCACCATCCGCCCCGTCATCGAGCTGTCGGGCTCGCATCACTTCAACGAGGTGGTCTTCGAGGATGCCTTCGTCCCCGAGGACATGCGCGTGGGCGAGGAGGGCGCCGGCTGGAAGCAGGTGGGCGCCGAGCTGGCCTTCGAGCGCAGCGGGCCCGAGCGCTACCTCTCCTGCCTGGCGCTCCTGGGGGAGCTGATCCGCGAGGCCTCGACGGATCCGGGCGAGCGGATGGCGGTCGCGATCGGTCGGCTCGTGGCCCATCTCGCCACGCTCAGGCAGATGTCGCTGGCGGTGGCGGGCATGCTCGAGCGCGGGGAGAACCCGAACCTCGAGGCCGCGCTGGTGAAGGACCTCGGCACTAACTTCGAGCAGGAGATCCCCGAGGTGGTCCACGCGCTCCTGGGCTGCGAGCCCACAGCGGCTGGCAGCGACCTCCAGCAGGTGCAGGCCTACCTCGTGCAGAAGGCACCGTCCTTCTCGCTCCGCGGCGGCACGCGCGAGATCCTGCGCGGCATCATCGCCCGCGGCCTGGGGCTGAGGTGAGGTCGCCATGAGCGAGGCGCGCGCGATCCTCGCGGAGGCGGTGACCCGCCTCCTGACTGACCACGTCACCAAGGACGTGCTGGAGTCGGCCGAGAAGGGCCAGTGGCCGGCCGCCCTCTGGCAGGCGCTCGAGGAGAGCGGGCTCACGCTGCCGCTGGTCCCCGAGGCGCGGGGCGGCGCCGGCGGCAGCTGGGGCGATGCGCATGTCCTCCTCACCGCGGCCGGCCGCTTCGCCGCCCCCGTCCCTCTGGCCGAGACCATCGTTGCCTCGTGGCTCCTGGCAGAGGCCGGGCTGGAGGTGCCGCTCGGGCCGTTGGCCATCGCGCCGGTGCAGCGCGGCGATGTCCTGCGCCTCGAGCGCGCGGGCGGCGGCTGGCGGCTCGGCGGCAGCGCGGGGCGCGTGCCCTGGGGTGGCGGCGCCGGCCATCTCGTGGTGGTCGCCGCACACGACGGGCGGGCCGGCAGCGAGCCGCCGATGATCGCGCTGGTGGCAGCGGGGCAGGCGCAGGTGACGACGGACGTCAACCTCGCGCTGGAGCCGCGGGACACCCTCGTCTTCGACGGCGCCCCCGTGCTGGCCGCCGCGCCGGCCCCCGCGCGCATCCCCGGTGATGTCCTCTGGCTCTATGGCGCCCTGGCGCGCTCGGCGCAGATGGCGGGGGGTCTCGAATCCCTCCTGGCGCAGACGGTCGGGTACGCCGGCGAGCGCAAGCAGTTCGGCAAGCCCATCGGCTCCTTCCAGGCCATCCAGTGGCAGTGCGCGATCCTGGGGGAGCAGACGGCCGCCGCGGCCACGGCGGCCGCCCAGGCCTTCCGCGCCGCCGAGCAGGCCGCGGACGCGGGAGAGGCCGCCTTCGAGATCGCCGTGGCCAAGTCGCGCGTGGGCGAGGCGGCAGGGCTCGGCGCCGGCATCGCGCATCAGATCCACGGCGCCATCGGCTTCACCTACGAGCACAGCCTGCACTTCGTCACGCGCCGGCTCTGGGCCTGGCGCGCCGAGTTCGGCGGCGAGAGCCACTGGGCCGAGCGGCTCGGGCGCGAGGCCGTCTCCCGCGGCGCCGATCTTCTCTGGCCCTACATCACGAGCCGGTAGTGCCGGGCCAACTAGCTTCGCCACGACTCGCTCACACTCGTCGGCGCCCCGTATCCGCTCGCCTCGCCTGCGGCTGCGGCTCGCCCTGCACCGTTCTCGGTCGCCGCGGATCCTCGACGTACACCCACGTACGCCTCCGGTCCGCGGCTCCCTCGGGCCTCGTCTGGCTCGCTATTTGGCCCGGCACGCCCGAGATATCTTCCCGTAACTCCTTGACGAGCCGGTAGCCCCGGCGGGGAGCCCGCCAATGACCCCGATCACGCTCGGTGAGGTCAGCGTCGCCCGCGTCGTGGAAATCGACCGCTCCTTCAACCGGACCCTCGACATGCTCCCCGGCTCGACGCCCGAGGCCATCGCGCGACACGACGCCTGGCTCCGGCCGCACTTCTTCGACCCGGCCGTGAACGACCTCGGCTCGCGCATCCAGACCTACGTGGTCCGCACGCCGCGCCACACGGTGCTCATCGACACCGGCGTGGGCAACGACAAGACCCGCGCCGCCGCGCCGGCCTGGCACCTGCGCCAGGGCAGCTACCTCGACGACCTCCGCGCCGCCGGCGTCACGCCCGACCAGGTGGACATGGTCCTCTGCACGCATCTGCACGTGGACCACGTCGGCTGGAACACGCGCCTCGTGGACGGCCGCTGGGTGCCGACCTTCCCGCGAGCGCGGTACGTGTTCGTGGGGCCGGAGTGGGAGTTCTGGAAGTGGGAGAGCCAGAGCGGGCGGGAGGCCTCCGGCTGCATCGCCGACAGCGTGGCGCCCATCGTGGAGGCGGGCCAGGCCGTCCTCGTGGACAGCACCCATGTCGTGGACCCGTGGCTCGCCCTCGAGCCCTCGCCAGGCCACACGCCCGGTCATGCGTGCGTGCGGCTCACCACGAGTGCGGGCACGGCCGTCTTCTCGGGCGACCTCATGCACCGCACCGTGCAGGTGGCCGAGCCCCAGTGGAGCAGCAAGTTCTGCTACGAGCCCGGGCGCGCTGCCGAGACGCGCCGCGCCTTCATCGAGCGGCACGCCGACTCGGGCGTCCTCGTGCTCGCCGCCCATTTCCCGCGCCCGGGTTTCATCGTGAGCGAGGCGGGCGAGCACCGCTTCACCCCCACCGCCGAGGGGTTCTGATGCCGCTGCCGCTCGAGGGCATCCGCGTCGTCGAGATCGCCCAGAACCTGGCCGGCCCCTACGCCGCCGAGATCCTCGGCCACATGGGCGCCGATGTCGTGAAGGTCGAGCGCCCCGAGGGGGGCGACGACGCCCGCGGCTGGGGCCCGCCCTTCTGGCGCGGCATCTCCCCCGCCTACCTCGCCATGAATGCCAACAAGCGCGGGATTACCGTGGACCTGAAGGACCCGCAGGACGTCGCCTGGCTCGCCGACTACGCCGCGCGCGCGGATGTGCTCATCCAGAACCTCCGCCCCGGCGTCGTGGAGGCGCTCGGGCTCGGGGCCGAGGCCCTCCGGGCGCGCAACCCGCGGCTCGTCTACTGCTCGCTCCGGGCCTTCGGCATCGCGGGGCCCATGCGGCTGCGCCCCGGCTACGAGCCCATGGTGCAGGCCTTCTCCGGCCTCATGATGATGAACGGCGACGAGGGCGGCCCCCCGACGCGCATCGGCACCTCCATCCTCGACTTCGGCACCGGGATGTGGGCGGTGATCGGGACGCTGGCCGCGCTCGCGCAGCGCCAGCGCACCGGGCGCGGCTGCGTCGTGGACACCTCCCTCCTCGAGACGGGACTGGCCTGGCTCACGGGACACTTCGCCTCCTATCGCGTGTCGGGCGAGGTGCCGCAGCGCCACCGCACGGGGAGCAACCGCGTCGTGCCCTTCCAGGGCTTCGAGACGCGGACCGGCCCGCTCGTCGTGGCCGCCGGCAATGACCGGCTCTTCACCAAGCTGGCCCAGGTGCTGGGGCGCCCGGAGTGGGCCGACGACCCGCGCTTCCAGACCAACGCCGCCCGCTTCACCCACAAGGACGTGCTGCTCCCCGAGATCGAGGCCATCCTGCTCACGGGCAGCAAGGGTGAGTGGATCGACCGCCTCGAGGCGGCCGGCATTCCCTGCGCCCCCATCCACACCATGCCCGAGGTGCTGGCCCATGAGCAGACCCGCGCCACCGGCATGGTCCAGCCGGTGCCCGGCGCGCCGGACCTCGAGCTGATGGGGCTGCCCATCCTGTTCGACGGCGAGCGCCCGGCCCTCCGTCGCGCCCCGCCCGCCCTCGGCGAGCACGACGGCGAGATCCGGGGCGCCGCGCCCGCGTAGCCGGCAGTCCGCTCACAGCGAGGAGTGACCGCCGGGCGGGGCGGCACGGGGTCTTCAGCTACCCGACCACGAGCGAGTGGTAGGCCGCCTCCGAGATCCGGCCCCAGTCCTGGATCAGGGCTTGGAACTTCGTGTACGAGGCGAACACCTTCTTGCCCATCGGGGTCCGCTCGGACTCCTCCAGGTTGACCTCCCCGGCCAGCCGCTTCAGCTCCTTCATGACCTCGGGCGGGAAGCGCAGCACCTCGACCTTGTCCTTGAACTCCGCGCGCAGCCGCTGCAGGCCCAGCGCGTTCTTCATCTCGTACTCGGCCAGCATGGTCGTGTTGGTCATCCCCACCGCGGCGTCCACGATGCGCTGGAGCTCCACCGGGAGCGCCTCGTAGGCCTTCCGGTGAAAGGTCATCTCCACGGTCGTTCCGTTCTCGTGCCAGCCCGGGTAGTAGTAGTAGCGGGCGACGCGCTGATAGCCCTGGCGGAGATCGTCGTGCGGGGCGACCAGCTCGGTCGCGTCGATGGTGCCGCGCTCGAGCGAGGTGTAGACATCCCCCGGCGCGATGAGCGTCACCGTGGCCCCGGCCTTGGCGACCACCTTGCCGCCCAGCCCGGGGATCCGCATCTTGAGCCCCTTGTAGTCGGCGAGGCTGTCGATCCGCTTCCGGAACCACCCGCCCATCTGGACCCCCGTCGAGCCCGCGAGCCGCGGGACCAGGTCGAAGGCCTTGTACATCTCCTCCATGATGGCGGCGCCGCCGCCGGCGTGGTACCAGGCGTACGACCCCTGGGCGTTCAGGCCGAAGGGCACGGCGCTGAACCACTGCATGCCGGGCTCCTTCCCGGCCCAGTAGTAGGGCGCCGAGTTGAACGCCTCGACGCTCCCCTTCGAGACGGCGTCGAAGACGCCGAGGGCCGGCATGAGCTCGCCGGCCGCGTAGACATCGACCCGGAGCCGGCCGCCCGACATCTCGGTCACCATCTTCCCGAACCGCATGGCGGTGCCCTGGAGGATGTCGAGCGAGGGCGGCCAGCTCGTCGCCATCCGCCACTGGAACTTGGGCTGGGCGATGACGTTCGGCGCCTGGACGGCCGCCGTCACTCCCGCCGCGACGAGCGCCCCACCAGCCTTGACGAGGAACCTCCGTCGTTGCATAGCCTCCTCCTCTCGCTTCGGTCGGACTGGGTTGACTCCCGCACTCTCCCGCAGCGGCAGCAGGGGCTCCGGCTCCCCGCCAGCGCCCTTACTCGGCCTCCGGCGAGACCGGAGAGGCGAGGACTTCCTGGCCCAGGGGGCATGCCTCGGCTCGGGCTCCCGGGCTGCCGGCGGCGAACCGCTCGAGCAGCGCCTGCTCCCGGTGCTTCGATGCGGCCACGTGCCGCGCCTTCACCTGGCCGAACCCCCGGATGTGCTCCGGGAGGGCCGCGATCTCGACGGCCACCTCATGGGTGTCCTCCGTGAGCCCGGCGAGGAGCCGCTCGACCACCTGCTCGTAGTCGGCGATCAGCTGCCGCTCCATCCGGCGCTCCGGGGTGCGGCCGAAGACGTCGAGCCTGGTCCCGCGCAACCCCTTGAGTCTGGCCAGGAGCCTCAGCGCGGGGACTATCCACGGCCCGTAGGCGCGCTTGCGGGGCTCACCCGTGACGGGATCGGGCCGGGACCAGAGGGGCGGGGCCAGATGGAAGGTCAGCCGCCAGTCGCCCTCGAAGGCCTCCCCCACCCGCCGGCGGAGCTCCCCGTCGGTGTGAAGCCGCGCCACCTCGTACTCGTCCTTGTAGGCGAGGAGCTTGAAGTAGGAGCGGGCCACCGCCTCGGTGAGCGGCCCCGCGCGGCCCACCCTGTCCCGCTCGGCCCGCCGCGCCCGCTCCACGAGGGCCGCGTAGCGCCGGGCATAGGCGGCGTCCTGATAGGCGGTGAGGGAGTCCACGCGCCGGGCTATCACCTCCTCCAGCCCCTCCGACAGCCGTTGCGAGGGCGGCACTGCCCCGGCCGGGATGGCGACGCGCTCGACCTGGGCCAGGTCATGGGCCGCCAGCCGCCCCCAGAGGAAGCTCGCCTGGTTCGCCTCCACCGCCACCCCGTTCAGCTCTATCGCCTTGAGGATCGCCGCCCCCGAGACCGGGATCATGCCCTTCTGGTAGGCATGGCCCAGCATGAAGAGGTTGGTGGCGATGGAGTCGCCCAGGAGCGCCGTGGCCAGCCGGGTAGCGTCCAGGAAGGCGGCCGCATCCTCCCCGATGGCCGCGCAGATCCCCCGCGCCATGGCGGCAATGGGGAACTTGAGATCGGGGTTGTGGACGAAGCTGGCGGTGGGGATGTGAGCCGTGTTGACCACGGCCCGGGTGACGCCCGCCTGCATCTTGCTGAGGGAGGCATTCTCCACCGTCACCACGATGTCGCAGCCGATCACCGCGTTGCCCTCGCCGGCGGCGATGCGGACCGAGTGGAGCGCCTCCGGACTGTCCGCGATCCTCACGTGGGTCATGACCGCGCCGCCCTTCTGGGCCACGCCGGTCATGTCCAGCACCGAGACCCCCTTGCCCTCGAGGTGGGCGGCCATGCCCAGGAGCGCGCCGATGGTGATGACGCCGGTGCCCCCGATCCCGTTCACCAGGATCCCGTACGGGGCAGCCGCCGAGGGCAGCGCGGGCTCGGGCAGCCCCACCAGGGCCTCCGCCGGGACGGCGACGGCCCGCCCCTTGCGGAGCGCGCCGCCCTCGACGGTGACATAGGCCGGACAGCACCCCTTGAGGCAGGAGAAGTCCTTGTTGCAGGAGGACTGGTCGATGGCCCGCTTGCGGCCCAGCTCGGTCTCGACAGGCAGCACCGACAGGCAATTGGACTTCTCGTTGCAGTCGCCGCACCCCTCGCAAACCGCCTCGTTGATGAAGGCGCGCCGCGCCGGGTCGGGGTAGAGGCCCCGCTTGCGCCGGCGCCGCTTCTCGGCGGCGCAGGTCTGGTCGTAGACGAGGGCCGAGACGCCCTTCTGCACCCGCAGCTCCCGCTGCACCGCCTCCAGGTCGTCCCGGTGGCGGACGGCGACCCCCGGGGCGAACCCCGGATCGCGGCCATACGTGGCGGGCTCGTCGGTCACGACCACGATGCGGCTCACCCGCTCGGCGGCCAGCTGCCGCGTGAGCTGCGGGACGGTCAGCTCCCCCGGGAACGGCTGGCCGCCTGTCGCGGCCGTCACGTGGTTGTAGAGGATCTTGAACGTCATGCTGACGCCGGCCGCCACCGCGGCGCGGATCGCCAGCACGCCCGAGTGGTAGTAGGTGCCATCCCCCAGGTTGGCGAAGACATGCGGGGTGTCGGTGAAGGGGGCCTGGCCGATCCACGCCACCCCCTCGGCGCCCATGTGGGTGAAGATCTTCGTGCCCGGGAAGATGTAGGTCGCCATGAAGTGGCAGCCCACGCCGGCCATGCCGAGGCTGCCTTCCGGCACCCGGGTCGAGGTGTTGTGGGGGCAGCCGGAGCAGAAGTAGGGCACGCGCCCGGCATCCCCCAGGTACCCCTGGAGCTGCTGGGTCAGGGCGGGCCGGGCCACGGCCCGCTCCTTCTCCTCGAGGACGCCGAGGCGCGCCCGCAGCCGCTCGTCGCCGAAAAAGCGCGCGATGCGTCCGGCGATCACCCGCGCGATCAGCTCGGGGGTGAGCTCGCCGGGCGCGGGCAGGAGCCACTCCTCCCGGCCGGGCGCGCCCCCGGCCGTGTCGTCGAACTTGCCGAGGACCCGGGGCCGCCGCGGCTCGGGCCAGTTGTAGAGCTGGGCCTTCACCTGGGACTCGAGGAACGGGCGCTTCTCCTCCACGACCAGGATCTCCTCCAGCCCCTCGGCGAACCGGCGCACGCCTTCCGGCTCGAGCGGCCAGGTCATCCCGACCTTGTGGAGGCGGACGCCGATCTCCGCGGCGCGCCGCGCGTCGATGCCGAGGTGGTCCAGCGCCTGGCGCACGTCGAGGTAGGACTTGCCCGCCGTGATGATGCCGAGCCGCGCCCTCGGGCTGTCGAACACCGTCTGGTCGAGCCGGTTGGCGCGGGCATAGGCCTCGGCCGCCCGGAGCCGGTACTCGTGGATCCGGCGCTCCATCTGGAGCGGCTGGTCCGGCAGCCTGATGTTGAGCCCGCCCGGCGGGAGCACGAAGTCCTCCGGCAGGCGCACCGTGACCCGGTGCGGGTCCACGTGCACCGAGGCCGAGCTCTCGATGGTCTCGTCGATGGCCTTGAGCCCGATCCAGCACCCGGAGTAGCGGGACATGGCCCAGCCGTGGATGCCCAGGTCGAGGTAGTCCTGCACCCCCGCGGGGCTCAACACCGGGATCATGGCCGCGGTCAGCATGGGCTCGCTCTGGGTCGCGACGGTGGAGGAGCGCGCCATGTGGTCGTCCCCGGCCACCAGCAGCACGCCGCCGTGGCGGGCGCTCCCGGCGGAGTTGCCGTGGTTGAAGACGTCCCCGCAGCGGCCGACGCCGGCCCACTTGCCGTACCAGAGCGCGAAGACGCCGTCGTAGCGGGCGCCCTCGAACAGCGTGACCTGCTGGCTTCCCCACACCGAGGTGAGCCCCAGCTCCTCGTTGAGCCCCGGCTGGAAGCGGATGTGGTGCTTGACGAGGAAGGGTTCGGCCCGCCAGAGGTTCTGGTCCACGCCGTTCAGCGGCGAGCCCTGGAAGCCGGAGATGAAGCCGGCGGTGTTCAGCCCCGCAGCCGCGTCCCGCTGCCGCTGCATGATGGGGAGCCGGACGAGGGCCTGGATGCCGGTGAGGAAGACCCGCCCGGACTCGAGGGCGTACTTGTCGTCCAGGGTCACTGTGGCCAGCGCCATGACGCTGCCCTCCTCTAGCAGGCTACTGAAAAAGGCCCATCTGCGGCGGTACGGCGCCCTCGGCCGCACGCTCAACGTACAGCGAGTACGCCTCGCGTGCGGCCGTCAGGCGCCGCCTCGCATCTGGACCTTTTTGAGCAGCCTGCAAGACTCCTCCGCATCGGGCTAGATGGCCACCAGGGGGTGGCCGAACCCCAGCTCGCGCCGCAGGACGGTGACGATCTCGCCATGCGTGGCCCCCGCCTCCGCGGCCTCCACCGTCCTGGCGAACACGTTCTCGCGGGCGTCGGTGGCGGCGGCCGCCAGCGCTCCCAGCGCCTTCTCGACCGCGGCGCTGGACCGGGCGGCCTTGAAGGCCCGCAGGCGCGCGAGCTGCGCCTCCACCACGGCCGGGGCCGGCCGCTCGAGCGCCGGGCGCGCGCCCGGCGCCTCCTCCGCCCGGTAGGCATTGACCCCGACGATCTTCTCCTCGCCGCGCTCCACCCGGAGCTGGAAGGCCGCCGCCGACTCCCCGATGGCCTTCTGCACGAGGCCCCGCTCCACCGCCGCGTACATGCCCCCCGCCGCGTCCACCTGGGCGATGATCTGCTCGATCTCCTCCTGCATCCGGTCCGTCAGGGCCTCCACATAGTAGGCGCCGCCCAGCGGGTCGATCACATCCCCAAGGTGCGCCTCCTCGCGGAGGATGTTCTGGGTGTTCACGGCGATGCGGGCCGCCTCGGCGGTGGGCGTGCTGATGGCCTCGTCGTAGGCGTCGGTGTGCATGGACTGCAGCCCGCCGAAGATCCCCGCCATGGCCTGGACGGCCACCCGGACGATGTTGTTGAGCGGCTGCTGCCGCGTGAGGTCGGTGCCGGAGGTCTGGGCGTGGAACTTGAAGCGCCAGGAGCGCGGGTCCCTGGCCCCGAGCCGCTCCCGCGCGATCCGGGCCCAGAGCCGCCGCCCGGCCCGGAACTTGGCCACCTCCTCGAAGACGCTGATGGAGATGTCGAAGAAGAAGGTGAAGCGCGGCAGGAAGCTGTCGGGCGCCAGGCCGCGGGCCATGCAGTCGCCGGCGTGCTGGATCGCGGTGCAGAGCGTGAAGGCCATGGCCTGGGCCGGCGTCGCCCCCGCCTGCTGCATGTGCTGGCCGACCACCGACAGGGGGTTCCAGCCCGGGACGAAGCGGTTCATGAACTCGATGTGATCCCCGAGGATGCGCCGTGAGCCCGGCAGCGCGATGGTGAAGAACATGTGGTTGGCGACGAAGTGGGAGATGTAGTCGCTCTGGTTGGATGTCCCGGTGATCCGCTCCCAGTCGGTCCCCTGGCGCCGCGCCACCCCGAGCAGGAACGCCGCCAGCGTGAAGGGCAGCGCGTCGTTGAGCGCCACGGAGACCCGGTCCATCGGCACTCCGCGCAGGCAGAGCGCCATGTCCTCCACCGTGTTGATGATGGTGCCGCAGGTGCCCAGGAGCAGCGGGTCCACCTCGTCGGCGTCGTGCCCCCGGTAGACGGAGTTGCAGGGGATGAGGCTGATGGCCGTCGCCCCCGCGTCGAGAAGCTGGCGCAGGCGCGCGTTGTAGTCCTCGGGGGCGCCGAGCCCGATGAGCTGGCGCTGGCTCCAGGAGCGGCCCCGGTACATCGTGGGATAGATGCCCCGGGTGTGGGGGGGCTGGCCGGGGAAGCCGAGCGCCTCCAGGTACGGCACGCCGTCCCGGTCGCGGGGGGTGTAGAGAGGCTTGATCTCGATCCCGGAGCGGTTGCACACGGGCCGGTCGCGGCCGATCTGGGCGGCGTACGCCCCCTGCCAGCAGGCCTCTGCCGCGGCGAGGTCGGCCGGCGCCTTGTCCGGGCACGGTGTGTCCATGGCTCTCCCCTCAGGCACGGGTGGGGTCGGCGCGGCCGGCGGCGGCGAGCCGGGCGACCACGGCGGCGATCTCCTCCAGCCGGCCGCCGGGGTGGAAGACCCGCGCCACGCCGGCCCGGAGCAGCATCGCCTCGTCCTCGTCGGGCACGACGCCGCCCACCACGACGCCGATATGCCCCAGCCCCGCCTCCCGCAGCGCCTGCATCAGCTTGGGGACCAGCAGGTGGTCGGTGGCCAGCGAGCTGATGCCGATGACGTCCACGTCCTCCTCGATCGCGAGCTTCACCACGGTGCGGATGTCCTGCCACGGCGGCGTGTAGATGACCTCCATCCCGGCGTCGCGGAGATACCGGGCCACGACGCGGCTGCCGCGGTCGTGGCCGTCGAAGCCGATCTTGGTGACGAGCACCCGCGCGGCGCCCGCGGTCCCGCGCCCGATCACGCCGGGCGCGCGGGCAGCCGCTCGAGGGAGCGGCGCAGCAGGTCCAGGAACTGCCGCGCGATGCGGCCCGGCGGGTCGCCCCCGGGCCGGAACCAGTTCTGGGACCAGTTCAGCGCGCCCAGCAGCATCAGCCGCAGGTACCGGCGGTCGGTGCCGGGGGGCAGCCGGAGCGGGGCGAGCAGGTCGCTGAAGAGCCGCTCGTAGCCGTCGCGCAGGCCGATCAGGCGCCCGGCGACCTTGGGCACGTCGCTCGGACGCACGCGCACCACCACCTGGGCGTAGTCGCTGCTGTTCAGCAGGACATCGAGGTGGGCGACGCAGGCCGCCTCGAGCCGCCGCCACGGGTCGCTCTTCCGGCCGATGGCCGCCTTCACCGCCTCGCCGATCCGCCGCACGCCCTCCTCGTAGACCGCGACGAGCAGCTCCTCCTTCGAGGCGAAGTGGCAGTAGAGCGAGCCCGGCAGCATGCCCACGGCGGCCGCGATGTCGCGGGCCGAGGTCGCGTGGTAGCCCTTCTCGCGGAACAGCCGCGCCGCCTCGTCGAGGATCAACGGCAGGCGGCTGTCCGATCGCTGGGCTCTGATCGCTGCGCGCATCTGGTCTCTGGAAAAACAATCGCTCGTTTGGCTTATAGTCCTCCCGGCCCGGCCCTGTCAAGCCGGAAAAGGCCCGGGCCTTCCGTGTCGCTTCGGGAGGCCCGGGCAGCCCGCCCAGCGGGCTGGCCGGAGCGATCGTCGCGTCACGCCTCGCGGGGCTCGATCACGAGGGTCTGCAGCGCCCGCCCGATGGGGCCGCGGACATCCCACAGGCGCGTCTCGGTGAGGCCGATGCCGGCCGGATCGCGGGCCGTGACCGCGTCCAGGCACACCCACTCGCCCTCGAGCGGCCGGTAGCAGGCGACGGTCAGGTCGGCGTTGACGAAGGTGAAGCGCCGCGGGTCCAGGGGCACGGCCACCCCGTTGCCGGAATCGGCGGCGATCATCACGCGCTGCAGCGGCGAGGGCCTCTCGCCGGCCACCAGCGCCACGCGGGTGCGGATCCAGGCGGCGATGCCGCCCTCCTGGGTGGCTCCCGCCACGCCCCGCGCCTCCACCGCCGTGGCGTACCCCTCGGGCGAGCCGAGCACCACCGGGAAGAGATGCGGCCCGCCCCGGTCGGGGGGATCGGGACAGGCCCTGGGGGCCGGAGAGGGCGGGATGTCGGTGCCGGCCGTGCGGATGGCCAGTCCCGTGGCGCGCGCGATGGCCCGGTTCTCGCTGGTCAGCGTCGCGTCGATCCTCCGCACCTTGCGGCCGGCGCGCAGCACGCTGGTCTGGATCTCGAACGCGGCGATGGGGATGGGCGCGAGCAACTCCACGGTGAGCCGCGTGACGGCCAGCGCCGGGTCGTCGGCGACGGCGCGCTCGATGGCGCGCGCGAGCAGCGCCGAGGGGGGGCCGGCGTGCTGCAGATCGGGGCTCCACGGTCCCCGCGTATGGGGGGTGGCGATGAAGCGCTGTCCGTCTGACACGTAAGAGGCCTCGTCGAGGCCACTCAGGGCTCCTGAATTCTCCACTTGGCTCCCCTCCGAAGTCTTGGCTGAGTTCGCTCCCGCGCCACCGGCCATGCCCTGATACCCCGCCAGCCATGGGCCCGTCAAGCCGGCTCTTGCGCTGGCGTTGCGGGATGAGCTTGCCTCCGCCCGGGTCCTGCTGCAACATGAATGCAACACTCCCAACTCTCCGAGGGACAGGACCCATGCCGATCTCGCCCGGCCCGCTCAGCGTCGCGGATATCTTGCGGAGCATCCCGGACTCTGTCCTCACCATCGACCGGGAGCGGCGCGTGGTGGCGCTGAACGGCCCCGGCGCGGCCCTCACCGGTGTCGCGGAGGCGGCGGCCGTCGGGCGCCCCTGCCGCGCCATCCTCAACAGCGAGATCTGCGGCACCGACCGCTGCCCCTTCGAGCAGACCCTCGCCGGGGGGGAGACCGTGACCAACTTCAACATCCTCGTGCGGGACGCGGCGGGGGCCGAGACGCCCATCTGCATCAACACCTCCCCGCTCAAGAACGCGAGCGGCGAGATCGTGGGCGTGGTCGAGACCATCAGGGTCGTCAGCCACATCAACGAGCTGATGGAGGAGCTGCGGGCCCAACGCAATCGCGTGCAGGCCACGCTCGACTCCCTCGCCGAGGGGGTCTTCACGGTGGACCGCGACGGGCGGATCACGAGCTTCAACCGGCGCGCCGAGCAGATCCTGGGCCACGCCGCGGCGGAGGTGGTGGGCCGGCCGGCGGCCCAGGTCCTCCCCCCGGAGCTCGCCGGGCCCGGGGCCCCCCTGGCCCACACCCTCGCGCGCGGCGGCGAGGTGCGCAATCGCGAGGTGATCGTCTCGTCCCGTCACGGCGATCCCGTTCCCCTGAGTCTGTCCACCGGCCCCTTCCGCGCCGAGGCCGGAGACACGCTGGGGGCGGTGTGCACGCTGCGGGATCTCCGCGAGATCGACCGCATCGCCGAGGAGCGGCGCAGCCGCACGCCCTTCGCGGGCATCATCGGCAAGCATCGCCTGATCCGCGAGGTCTTCGACCTCATGGAGATGATCAAGGACCACGACTCGACGGTGCTGCTCCGCGGGGAGAGCGGGACGGGCAAGGGCCTGTTCGCCCAGACGCTGCACGCCCTGAGCCCGCGCCGGCGCCATCCCTTCGTCAAGGTGAGCTGCGCCGCCTTGCCCGAGGCCCTGCTGGAGAGCGAGCTGTTCGGCCACGAGAAGGGCGCCTTCACCGGGGCCATCCGGGACCGCAAGGGGCGGTTCGAGCTGGCGGACCGGGGGACCGTCTTCCTGGACGAGATCGGCGACCTGAGCCCGAGCGTGCAGGTCAAGCTGCTCCGGGTCCTCCAGGAGCAGGAGTTCGAGCGCCTCGGCAGCAACCAGACGGTCAAGGTGGACGTCCGCGTCATCGCAGCGACCCATCGCGACCTCAGCCGGCTCATGCGAGAGGGGAAATTCCGAGAGGACCTCTACTACCGGCTCAACGTCATCCCCATCCACCTGCCCCCGCTGCGCGAGAGGAGGTCCGACATCCCGCTGCTCGTGGAGTTCCTCCTGGAGCGCTTCGCCTCCAAGGGCAAGGGCCTGGCGCGGACGCTGTCGCCCCGCACCATGGCCGTCCTGATGGAGCATGACTGGCCGGGCAATATCCGCGAGCTGGAGAACGCCCTCGAGCATGCGATGGTCTGCTCGCGCGGGCCCGTGATCGAGCCCGACGCCCTGCCGCGCGCGCTCAGCGGGGCCCGCGCGGGCGCGGCCAAGCCGTCGCTCCAGCCGGGGCCGCCGGCGCGGGCGCATCCTGCGGCGTCACCCCAGGCCGAGCGCGGGGCCATAGTCCGCGCTCTCGAGGCCGCCGAGTGGAATCGCGGCCGGGCGGCGGCCGAGCTTGGGATGGATCGCACGACGCTGTGGCGGAAGATGCGACGGCTGGGCATCTCCGCCGGCCGGTAGTGGGCGCTCCTCCCCGGACGCGCTGCCCGGCGCCCAGCTGAATCGCTGCGGTCGGCGCTTGCACCTGGCATGTTGCACCACAGCGGTCAGCAACATCCGGCGCAACCCCGGGGCGCAGCGACAGCGAGGCCAGATTTCTCGGGAGCTTGGACGCGATGGGGCCTTCACCCGTGGCTGGCCTCCCCGCCGACGCAACGCCTCAGGCCCCTGGCCTGGCCTCCCGCCTCGGCGATCATCGCCCGAGATATCAGCTCGTTAGATCATTGACGCCCTCCTTGTGAATCATGGAACATTCCTTGCTCCTCTCCCCTTGTGAGATGCCCCTCGCAGCAGAGAGGGACAGAGCAAGGGGGAGGTGGGAAGATGGCGAGTCCTCGGGCGAGACGTTGCATGCTGCTCCTCCCCGTCATGGTCGTCGCCGGCACTGCCTGGCTGGGATTCCGCTCCGCTGACGTGCTGGCCGAGGCGCAAACCGCTCCCCCGAGCGCCTGCGTGACCTGCCACACCGACGCCGCGAGGCTCGCTGCGCTGACGGCGCCGGACCCTCAGGCCGAAGAGCAGGGCGAGGGCTGAGGGGGCCCGCCGCCCCCGGCGGGGGAACCGTACAAGCGATACCTGGTCACGCCGGCATTCCTCGCCAGCACGCACAATGCGGGCGGCTGCCAGGCCTGTCACGGCGGCGATCCTGCTGCCAGCGACAAGCATAGCGCGCATGCGGGGCTCTCGGCCCGGCCCTCACGCCAGCCTGATGGCCCCTGCGGCGCCTGCCACGCCGACGAGGTGGCCAGGGTCAAGACGAGCCTGCACTTCACGGTGCGCGGCGAGGAGACGCTCATGCGGATCCGGTCCGCCCACCGCTGGCCTGCCGTCGAGCCGGCCTTCCGGCAGGCCTGTGCCAGCTGCCATGCCAGCTGCGGCGACTGCCACGTGAGCCGGGCCAGGTCCGCGCGAGGCGGCCTGATGGACGGTCATCTGTTCGCGCGCAGGCCTGCCATGGAGCAGGCCTGCGGCACCTGTCACGGCGGCCGGGTCTTCCCCGAGTACATGGGCCGGAACGAGGGATTCCCGCCGGACGTGCACTGGCAGAAGGGCAAGATGGACTGCGCCGCCTGCCATCCCGTCTCGCAGCTGCACGGGGACGGCACCGCGTACCCGAACCGGCACGCCGTGGCCTCCAGACCGAGCTGCCTGGGCTGCCATCCCCAGGCCCGAGCGGCCGGCTCACCGGTGGAGCAGCATGCCGTGCACGGGGACAAGATCAGCTGCGTCGTCTGCCACGCCACCGTGTATCGCGGCTGCGAGAACTGCCACGTGGGCGCCGGGGCCAAGTCCTCGCTCCAGTTCAAGATCGGCAAGAGCGCTCGCCCCGACGCGCCGTACCTCTACACGCTCCTGCGGCATGTCCCCACCGTGCGGACCATGTGGGACCCGAAGGTCAAGGACGCGATGCCCGCCTACGACGCCGAGCCGACCTGGAAGGACACGGTGCCCCACAACATCCAGCGGAAGACGGCGCGAACGGCCAGCTGCAACGCCTGCCACGGCAATGCCCGGATCTTCCTCAAGCCGGGCGACCTCAACCCCAACGAGGCCGCGGCCAACCAGACGGTCGTGGTCACCACCATCCCGTCGCGCCGGTAGGCGCCGCGGGGATGCGGCGCCTCTGTCGCATCCGGGAGGAGCTTCCCATGCTACGAACGATGCGCGGTCCGATCCTGATCCTCGTGCTGGCCCTGGCCGTCGGCCCCGCCAGCGCCGTCCCGCCCGCCGAGAGCCTGGCCGCGTGGGAGGCGGCCGCCCAGTACATCTCGGGCCTCCCCGAGGGGTTCAACGGCGTCAAGGGGGATGTCCTCAAGGCCAAGCTCGATGCGGGCGAGCAGATCTTCGTGCTCGATGTCCGCCAGCCCAACGAGTTCGCCGGCGGCTTCATCGAGGGCGCCGTCAACGTTCCCGTGCGGGAGGTCCCCAAGGCCCTGGACAGGCTCCCCCAGGACAAGAGCGCCCCCATCGTGGTCGTGTGCGCCTCCGCCGTGCGCTCAGGGTACGTGGCGATGGCGCTCAGCTTCAAGGGCTACGCGAACGTGAAGCACCTGTCCGCCGGGTATGTGGCCGGCTGGGAGAAGGCCGGGTATCCCGTCAAGAGGTGACAGGTCGGACGGCGATGGTCGAGTGGTCGGGTGCCAGGCGTCCACCGAGGCGCCCGGATTCGGGTCAGCCAGGAATCGCCGGCCTTGCCTGAGCGACGACCCGGCCTCGGGCCCCGCGCCCACGAGGGCGCGGGGCCTCCATCACCTCGCCGCCGCGATGGGGTTCCTCAGCAAACCGATCCCCGGTATCTCGACCTCCACCACTTCCCCCGGTCTGAGCGGCCGGGTGCTCCCGGGCGCGCCGGTGGTGATGAGGTCGCCCGGGTGGAGCGTGCAGTACTGGCTGATGTTGCTGACGATGGCGTAGCAGTCGTGGATCATGTCCCGCGTGCTGCCCCGGTCCTCCTCGCGCCCGTCCACCCTGGTGATGATGTCCAGCTTGTGGGGATCGATCGTCGCCTCGATCCACGGCCCGACGGGCCCGAACGTGTCGCTGCACTTCATCCGCCACATGAAGGCGTCCCGGTAGTCGGCGCCGCTGATGTCGTTGGAGACGGTGTAGTCGTAGCCGTCCACGCGGAAGCGGGCGAATTTCATGGCGTGCTCTCCTCCTGTCAGGGTCGTCGGATCGCCGGCGGCGACGCCGGGACACGCGGGGCGTGACCTCCGTCGCGAGCCGCTCCGACGATGACGGGATCACCCCTCGCACGGCTCTTGGAGCCAGGCTACCATCTCGGGCGCCCCGGACGCACGCGCCGCGGGGCTCGGTGTGCCGCCCTCCCCCGCCACGGAGGCCCGCTCCCGGAGGCTCGCGTCCTCATGCGCCCCCGGGCAGGCCGCCATCCGTAACCCATCTGTAATGCCGTCGGAGCGATCCTGGCGCCGTGCAGGGCTTCGTCGTGCGCGCCTACCGCTGGAACCCGTGGGCCCCGCGCTCCTGGCCATCGGCCAGAGGCCCGTGCCCGCGCAGGCCATCGCCGCCGGGCCTTCGCCGTCCGGGCGATGTCTACTGCGTCAACCCGAGGGACGCCGTGCGGCGCCGGATCGCTCCCTGCCGATGAACCCCGTCATGATGCGGCACCCGCTCCCCGGCCTCGTGGCCGGAGCATCGCTGCTCGTGCTTGCACTCGCTGAAGCGTGGGCGGTGCTCCCGGCCGAGTATTACGAAAGGGCCCGGAAGGCCGCCCACTATCAGCTCGTCATCACGGTGACGAGCGTCAAGCCAGCCGGCCGCGCCGCCGGGGCGTGCGCGGTCACGGGGACGGTGCGGCGCGTCTTTCGGAACGACACGGACCGGCCCCTCGACGCGGGGCAGGCCGTGGCCTTCTCCGTGAATTGCCTCCGGCGGGGCGCCTCGGCGCCCATGGGTGGGCTCTGGATACGGTGGGACGCGCTCGCGCGCGCTTCGCGGCTGTCCGGGTACTTCAACCTCGATCAGACCGCGGCCGGGGCCACCCGAAACGCAGCGGTCCCGCTGCGCCTGACGGTGGCAGCCGACCAGGTCCGGCCACTGGCGGACACCGATCCCGAGCCGGGGGATCCGCCGGGCCCGGCCGGGACGCGATGATGACCATGAGCGCCGTGACAGGTTGGATCGCCGCCGTCCCCCGAGGTGTGGGCGGCGGCCTGCCCGAGGATGACGAAGGTGTCGCGGCCCAGCATCTGGCTGTCGAGGATGCCGGCGCCGTCGAAGCCCGCCGCCTCGATGCTCTGGACGAGCCTCATGAGCTCTCCCATGGGAGCCGTGCCGGGCACCCGGAGATGAACGGCCACGGGCGCGCACGGTGGCTGCGTCACCACGTGACGACGTGCTCCCGGGTGATGATGACGGGCGCCGCCCCGGGCGCCAGGAAGTTCGCCTCGTCGGCGCGCGTCGCCGCGTACTCGGCCGTCGCCGCGGAGGCGCGCATGGCCTGCGTGTCGTCGAACCACGTGAGCGCGAGGCCGTCGTAGCGCGGGGTCCGGCCGCTGGCGTAGGCCCCCGGCCGCACGTGGCTCTGCACGTACCGGCGGATCTGCGGGATCCGCGCCGCGATCGGTCCATGCACCTCCCGCCAGTGGCGCTGGAACGCCTCGACCGCGAGGTCCGGCCGACGGGTGAGGAACTCGACCCACTTGGCGGCGCCCGCCGGCACCGGGGCCTCCGTGATGACGTGCTCGTCCGTGAGCAACGTCGTCATCGTCGGCTTGTCGATGAACCGCGGCTCGTCGGCGTCCACCGCCGCCTGCGCGGGGGCGCCGCGGAGCGCCCGGAGGGCGTCCATCGAGTCGAACCAGAGCTCGGCGATGCCGTCCCACGCGGGCTCGCCCTTGCGGTAGCCCGAGGGGAGCGTATGGGACTGCACGTAGCGCCGGAGGCCGGGCAGCCGGCGCACGATGTCGGCGTGCGCCGTGCGCCAGTGGCCCTGGAACGCCTCGACCGTCATTCCCGGCTTCCGCTTGATGATCGCGATCACCTTGACCATGTCTCTCGCTCCTTTGGCGCGAATCTCCGCGCCGGCCCCCGCCCGCCCCGGCCGCAGCCCCCCGTCACGGCGGCGGCGCGTGGCTTCAGGCGGGCCTGGTGCCCGTGACGCGGGTCAGGACCGACGGGATGAAGTCCCGGGCGCTGACGCCCGTGAAGCCGGCGGCTTCCAGGTAGCCCACGCACTCGGTGACGGAATGGGCGAGGCCGGTGCTGCCGTAGACGGCTTCGGCTAGCCCCCACAGCGCCGGGTCGGGGGGGCCCATGCGTTCGCTGTCGAGCATCTCGCCGATCAGGTGCATCTCACCGCCCGGCTCGAGGGCCTCCCACGCCTTGCGGACCACGCGCTGGATGATCTCGCGGCTGTACTGCGGCAGGTTGCTTGCCATGATGACGACATCCGCGCCGGCAGGCAGCGGGTCCGCGGTGAAGTCGCCGCCCACGGCGCTGATGCGCCCGGACAGGCCGTGGGAGGCGATGAACTCCCGCGCCACCTCGACCACGGGCGGCAGGTCGAACACCACCGCGTGGAGCTGCGCATGCGCCTGGCAGGCGGCGATGCAGTAGCAGCCGGAGCCGCCCCCCAGGTCGAGGATGCGCCGCCGGCGCGCGAGGTCCACCTGGCGGACGAAGCGGCGGCCCGAGCCCAGGCCGATGCTGTAGGTCGCCTCGTGGTACTTCCGCGCCTCCTCCACCGTGAAGCCCTGGGCGTACTTGCCGAGGACCACGGGCGGGCCCGTGTCGCGGAGGCGCTCGGCGAGATGCCCCCAGTCCTCCCACTCGGGCTTGGTGAAGAGGATCCACGGACCGGCATAGCCCGGCTCCCCCTCGACGAGATAACGCTGGACATCGGGGGCGTTGCGCAGCCGCTCGCCCTCGCGCTCGAGGAGGCCGAGGGCCACGCAGGCCGTCACCAGCCGCTCGGCATTGGTCGGGGTGAAGCCGAGCGCCTCGGCGAGCCGCGGCAGCGTGTCGGCCCCGCCCGCCACGCGCGTGAAGAGCCCCACCTCGACGCCGGCCATCAGCGTGGCCGCCTCGCGATAGGAGCGGGAGAGCCGCTGCAGCCTGACGGTGTCGAGCCTCTGATCGGCCATGGTCATTCCTCGATCTTGAAGTAGTCGGGCTTGCCCAGCGGCCAGAAGTCGCCCCAGACCTGCCAGCCGCCGTCCACCGTGAGCACCTCCCCCGTGATGAACTTGCCCGAGGGCGCCGCGAGATAGACGCAGGCCTGCGCCACGTCGTGGACGTCGCCCAGCCGGCGCAGCGGGTTGTGGGCGAAGGAGGGCCGCGCCGTCACCGGGTACTTCTCGAGGCCGGGGCTGGCCAGCGTGCCCAGCGCCACGCAGTTGATGCGGATGCCGTGGGGCGCCCACTCGAGACAGAGGCTGCGCGAGAACGCCACCTGTCCGGCACGGGCGGCCACCGTGTGCGGGATGCCGACGCCCACCTGCTGCGGGGGCACCACCATGTTGAGGACCGAGCCCGCCTGCTTGCGCTCGATCCAGCGCCGCCCGGCCTCCTGCGTCATGTACCAGGTGCCGTTGAGGTTGGTGTCGATGACGGCATTCCACCCCTTGGGGGTGATCGAGAGCGCCGGCGCCGCGAACTGCCCGCCGGCATTGTTGATCAGCACGTCGAGCCGGCCGTGGCGCTCCCACACGGCGTCCATGAGCCCCGCGACCTGCGCCGGATCGCGGATCGTCATCGCGCGGGTCAGGCACGGGATGCCGAGCCGCCCCAGCCAGGCCTCGAGGCCGGCGAGCTTGCCGGCGTCGCGCCCGCACGCCACGATGGAGGCGCCGAGCCGGCCGAAGAGGCAGCAGAGCGCGCGACCGATCCCGCCCGCCCCACCGCTGACCAGCACCACCTGGCCCGCGAAGAGCCCGTCGCGGAACACCGTAGGGATCCTCTCCAGCTCCTCGTCGGTGAGGCCGGCGTACGGATCGCGCTCGCTCATCTCGTCCTCGCTCGCCCCCCGGGTCACTGAGGAAGCCGCGCCAGCACGGCCCGGGCCTCGTCCACCATCGCCTCGATCACCTGGCGCACTGGCCGCACGCCGTGGATGAGGCCCGCCGACTGGCCACAGGCCGCGCTGCCGTTCTCGATGTCGCCCCGCTCGCGCGCCTGGATGGAGGCCGGGAACCCCACGCGCGAGAGCTGTACCGGGAAGGGCTGGATCTCGCCCTCGCGCTTCTCCCACTCGCGGGTGAAGTTGTTCCGGATGAGCCGGCAGGGCTTGCCGCTGGAGGCCCGCGTGACCACCGTGCCCTCCTCGTCGATGGCGACGATCTTCTGCTTGTAGTTGTCGTGGGCATAGGCCTCGGCGGTGGCGATGAAGCGCGTGCCGAGCCACACGCCGACGGCGCCCAGCGCCAGCGCCGCCACGAGCCCGCGCCCATCCGCGATGCCTCCCGCGGCGACCACGGGCACCGGCCGCACCGCGTCCACGATGGCCGGGATCAGCACGAGCCCGGCGATGCGCCCCGTGTGCCCGCCCGCCTCATGCCCCTGGGCGATCACCACGTCCACGCCGCTGGCAGCGTGGTCCCGCGCCTGCTTCACGTTGCCGCAGAGGGCCATCACCTTCATGCCGAGCCGGTGGGCCTCGGCCGTGACGGGCCCCGGGTTGCCGAGCCCGGCCACGAGGACGGGCACCCGCTCCTCGAGGGTCACGTCGATGGAGCCGCGCACGGCATCCGTGAAGCGGTCCACCTCCTCGCCGGCGGCGCGCATGGTGGCGAAGAGCACGTCCACGCCGAAGGGCTTGTCGGTCGCCTCCCGCACCCGGCGGATCTCCTCGCGCAGCCCCTCGGGAGTGTTGTGCGCCGCCGCCAGCACGCCCAAGCCCCCTGCCTCGGACACGGCCGCCGCCAGCCCCGAGCGCGCCACGAAGCCCATGCCCGCCTGGCAGATCGGGTAGCGGATGCCGAGGAGATCGCAGAGAGGGGTGTAGAGCGCGCTCCTGGTCCCGGTCGTCATGGCGTGTCTCCCCAGGCTTGACAGAGGTAGCTTCTGGAAGCTACTTTGAAGGCATGCGCGCAGTGGGGCTGAAGATCCTCAAGAACCGCCTCAGCGAGTACGTGCGCCTGGCCGCCGGAGGGGAAACCATCCTCGTCACGGACCGGGACCGCGTCGTCGCCGAGCTCCGCCCTCCGCAGGAGGGCCGCAGCCCGTTCCTGGCCGACGCTCTCCTGGCCGAGGCGGTGCGCCACGGGTGGATCACCCCGCCGGCCGTCGGCGCCGGCGCCCCGCCGCCGCGCAACCCGGTCATGCCCTTCCGCGAGCTGATGCGGGACCTCGAGCAGGACCGGGCCGACCGTTGATCTATCTGGACACCTCCGTCGCCCTGGCGCATCTCCTCGCCGAGGACCGCGTGCCGCCGGAAGCGCTGTGGCGCGAGTCCCTGACCTCGAGCCGTCTCCTCGAGTACGAGATCTGGACGCGCATCCACGCGCGTCGGCTGGCGCGATCCCACGGGGACGAGGTGCGGGCGCTCCTCG
>MGBV01000127.1 GCA_001788415.1 Candidatus Rokubacteria bacterium GWC2_70_16
GCTGGGGATTGATATCCAGGGGCACCTGGACACCGGAGCGGAGAGGTCTGTCTTTCCCGGATGGGTCGCGTCGGCCATTGAGTTGGTGCTTCTTGATGGCGAAGCGGCGCAGCTCGGCGCGACCGTGGGGCCTGTTCACGATGCGCGACTTCACGATGTCATCGTCTCGCATGACGTTCTCGGGAGTTGTCGGCTGAAGGTGGCATTTACCCTTGGGGAGACGGCCAGAAGTTTGCTGGGCCGGGATCTCCTGAACGTTCTCCAGATCGGTTTCCGCGAGCGGTATCAGGAATTTTACGTGACTGCGACTCCGTAACTGGAGGGGAGGCTCACGCCACCGCGTGTGCGGCCGCTGGGGGAACCCGCACAGACGCGCGAGCGGAGTGTGCGGCGAGAATCCGGGGTTGAGTGTCGGTGAGGCGGGCCCGATGCTTGGCGCGGTCATCGACGCGTGCGACGTTGTCGCCATCAGATCATAGGGGCGTCACATTCCGCTCGGTGTCGGTGTCGAACCGGCCAGTCGGCCGGCGGATGAGCAGCCGCGACTCGTGGCCGTGTTTCCCCGTGATTTGTGATTTGTGCGAGGATTCGATTCCGAGCCTCAAACGGACCTGGATTCAACTCCGACCGTAGGGAACACCGTGGGACGCCGGTCGGAGGCAGCCTGCGGCAGACAAGACTTCGGCAGAATATTTGGATCGTCGGAAACCCCATCGGGGGTATTCCCCGTGTCAGGTCTGAGAAGATGGTGGGAGCTAAAGCGTTTCCGTCGGAGGTGCGGGGATCAGGAAGCTCTCAGGCGCGGTTGGCTGGGGCGCCGGGGCGTATGCCGCCCTGGCCTCCCTTTTTCACCTCTACACCGCGGGGTACGGGGTCTTCGAGCCCCGCGTCCAGCGGTCGATCCACCTCCTCTTCCTCGTACCGCTGGTCTTCCTCGCCTTCCCGGCCGGCAAGCGCTCGCCGAGGGAGCGCCCGAGCTTTCCCGACTGGATCTGGGCGGCCGGCTCGTGGGGGGCCAGCGCCTATCTCATCTGGGACCGCGACCGGCTGAACCACCGCTGGGAGGGCGCCTCCCCGGTGATGCCGTGGGAGGTCGCGATCGGTGCCGTGATGGCGCTGCTCGTGATCGAGGCCTGCCGGCGCTCGCTGTCGCCGTGGATGGCCGTCACCATCTCCGTGGCGCTGGTCTATCTCGGCACGAGCCAGTGGTTCCCGGGCGTGCTCCACTTCAAGGGCTACGCGCTGCCGCGCATGGTGGAGTTCGTCTACCTCGCGGGCGACGAGGGGATGTACGGCTTCCTCACCGGGATCTCGGCGAACATCCTCTTCATCTACGTGCTCTTCGCCTCGGTGATGATGAAGGCGGGCGTGGGGGAGTTCGTCATCGACCTGGCGGTGCGGCTGGCGGGCTGGGCGCGCGGGGGGCCCGCGAAGATCGCCGTGATCGGCTCGGCGCTCTTCGGCACCATCTCTGGCTCCACCGTGGCCAATGTCTACGCCACCGGTTCCTTCACGATCCCGCTCATGAAGCGCGGCGGCTACTCGGCCAAGTCCGCGGCGGCCATCGAGGCCATCGCGGGCACCGGCGGGCAGATCATGCCGCCGGTCATGGGCGCCGGCGTCTTCATCATGGCGGAGGTCACGGGCATTCCGTACTTCGACATCATCAGGGCCGCGGCCATCCCGGCCATCCTCTACTATGTCGGGCTCTTCGCCATGGTGCACTTCCTCGCGCTCCGGTTCGGGCTACGGCCGGTGCCGCGTTCCGAGCTGCCGTCGTGGCGGCCGGTGCTGAGGCGCGGCTACTTCATCGTCCCGTTCGGGCTCATCGTGTACCTGCTGGCCCAGGGGTACTCCCCGACGGGCGCCGCCTTCTACACCATCGCCGCCACCTTCGTGCTGTCGTTCCTGGACCGCCGGACGTGGATGACGCCGAAGAAGTGCTGGGAGGCGCTCGTGGAGGCCGCCTTCAGCGCCGGCACCATCGCCGTGGCGCTGGCGGGCTCGGGGATGATCGTGGGGGTGCTCACGCGGACGGGGGCGGCGCTGGCCTTCGGCGGCGTGGTGGTGCAGGCCGCGCAGGGCATCCTCATCGTCGCGATGATCCTGATCTTCGTCGTGGTCTCGATCCTCGGCACGGGGATCCCGACCACGGCGGCCTACGTGATCGCGGTGACGGTGGGCGCCGCGGCCATGGGCAACCTCGGCGTGGGGCTCCTGGCCGCGCATCTCTTCGTCTTCTACTACGCGGTGCTCTCCGATCTCACGCCGCCGGATGCCGTGACCGCCTTCGCCGCGGCGAACATCGCGGGCTCGGACATGTTCGGCACCGGCATCGAGGCCTTCCGCCTCGGCGTGGCTGGATTCCTCGTCCCCTTCGCCTTCGTCTACCACCCGGAGCTCTTGCTCAAGGGGGAGTGGCCGCAGGTGCTGCTCATGTCGGGCTTCGCCGCTATCTCGGCGATAGCCCTGGCCTCGGTGGTGGTGGGGCATGCCTGGGGGCCGATGTCCGGCTGGCTCAGGGGGCTTTGCGCCGTCGCGGCAGCGCTCTTGGTGGTGCGGACGCTGTCGCTGCAGTTGGCGGGGCTCGCGCTCTACGGGGCCATCGTCGGCTACGCGGCCTGGCGGCGTGGCGCCGCGGCCCCCGTCACCGCCCGGTGAGACGCGCGATCAGCGTCGCATCCGCGGCCGGGAAGTCGTAGCGGTGGAGGTCGGCGGGAGCCACCCAGGCTATCTCCTGGCCCTCGAGGGCCCGGGGCTCGCCCTCCGTCGCGCAGCGGAAGAAGACGAGCCTCACGCGCTTGTCCGGGTAGCTCCAGTTGATGGTGTCCACATGATCCAGGACAGTGATCTCGGCGCCGAGCTCCTCCCGGATCTCCCGGCGCAGCGCCTCCTGCGGGCTCTCTCCCGGCAGGGGCTTGCCACCGGGGAACTCCCAGAGGCCCGCCAGGTGCGAGCCCTGCGGGCGCCGGGTGATGAGGATCCTCCCACCGCGCTCGATCACCGCCGCGACCACCTCAGTCGGGGTCAGGTCTTGCATTTCGACAACAAGATGTTGGATTGCAAGACCTGACCCCGACTACGAGGCGGTCCAGCCTCCGTCCACGGCGAGGATCGCCCCGGTGACGTAGCGGGAGGCGTCCGAGGCGAGGTAGAGGCAGGCCGAGGCGATGTCTCCCATGTGGCCGGCACGCCCGATGGGGATGCGGTGCTTGAGGAGATGACGGCGGAACTCCGGGACGCCCTGGCCGATGGGGGTGTCGATGGTGCCGGGGGCCACGACGTTGACGCGGATCTCGTCCTGCACCAGCTCCACCGCGGCCGCGCGGGCGAAGAGGTGGAGGCCGCCCTTGGAGGCCACGTAGGGGGAGAAGTCCGGCGCCGCCACGGTGCCCAGCGCCGAGCCCAGGTGGACGATGCTGCCACCCCCGCGGCGGCGCATCGCGGAGACGACGGCCTTGGTGAGCACGAAGGCGCCCACCAGGTTGATCCTCAGCACCTCGGCGAAGTCGGCGGCGCTGATCTCGACGAGCGGGGCGCGCAGGCGCACGGCGGCGCAGTTGACGAGGATGTCCGCGCCATGGTGCTCGCGCTCGGCCGCCGCGACGAGCCGTCGGGCGTCCTCCTCGCTCGCCACGTCTCCCGCCACGGCCATGGCGGTGCCGCCGGCCGCGACGACGGCCGCCACGGTCTCCGCCAGCGGCTCGGGCCTGCGCCCGAAGACCACGACGCGCGCGCCCTCGGCCGCGAAGAGCTCCGCCGTCGCCCGCCCGATGCCCGTGCCGCCGCCCGCCACCAGCGCCACCTTGCCGTCAAGCGATCCCATGGCCTCTCCCGTTGCGAGCGCCGTCCAGCGGATAGCTCGCGCAGAATGCTCTCATGGTACAGCGCGGGCACCGGGGCGCGCGCGGGGTGCACCAGGTGGCTCCGAAGTCCATCAAGGCCTGGTTCCAGTCATACGCCCGCCCCCGGGGCAGGAGCGCCTCGGAGAGCTGCCACAGGGCGCGATCGCCACGCAGGCGGCGCAGGCGCCGGGGGCCGAGGAAGATCCGGCCGAGGACGCGCCGGACATTGGTGTCCACGATGGCGGCGTCCCGGCCGAAGGCGAAGGAGAGGATGGCGCCCGCGGTGTAGCGGCCGATGCCCCGCATGGCCCGGAGCGCGGCGCCGTCGTCGGGGAGGCGGCCGCCGTAGCGGGCCAGGGCCTCACGCGCGATCCCCTGGAGATGGACGGGCCGGATGTTGTAGCCGAGCGGGGACCAGGTCCGCCTCACCGCCGCGGGACGCGCCCGGGCCAGCCGCGTGAGCGTCGGATAGCGCCGGAGGAACTCGCGGTACTTCGGGACCACGCGCTCCACCTGGGTCTGCTGGAGCATGATCTCGGAGACCAGAATGTGATAGGGATCGTCGGTCCGGCGCCAGGGGAGATCCCGGCGATGCCGGCGATACCAGCCGAGCAGCCTCTGCTGGAAGCGGCGGCGGATGTCCGGATCGGGCCTGGGCGGCGTGTGCACGCCGCCTAGTGTGACCGAGTCGCGCGGGTCCCGCAAGTTGACATCGCCCGGAGGCGCGTCAAGAATGAGGACGTGCCAACCACGCTGCCCCTCGCCGAGATCCATGCGCGCCACGGAGCCCTCATGCGGGAGAGCTGCGGCTGGCTCCTGCCGGCCCATTACGGCGATCCGGCGCTGGAGTACCGCGCCTTGCGCGAGGGCGCCGGGCTCGCCGACCGCTCGCTGATGGGCAAGGCGGTCGTGACGGGGCGCGACCGGGCGGCCTTCCTCCACGGGATGCTCAGCAACGACATCAAGGGGCTCACACCCGGGCAGGGGTGTCCCGCGGCCTTCCTCGACGCCCACGGCAAGGTCACGTCGCTCCTGTCGGTCTACGCCCTCGAGGACCGGCTCCTGCTCGAATTGCCCCCGGGGAGCACGGAGAAGACGCTCCAGGCGATCGACCACTTCCTGATCTCGGAGAAGGCCTGCCTCGAACCGGCGGACGAGGCCTTCAGCGTGCTCTCGCTCCAGGGCCCGGGCGCCGGAGCGTTGCTCGAGCGGCTGGCCGGCCGCGCCCTCGATCTCGCCCCATACGCGCATGCAGAGGTGACGCTCGGCGAGACGGCCGCGCGCGTCATTCACAGGGCCGAGGGGGCCCGCGCCGGCTTCCAGTGCTGGGCAGCGGCACCGGACGGGGCTACGCTGTGGGAGGCGCTCGTCTCGGCCGGCGGCCGGCCCGTGGGGGTGGAGGCCTGGGAAGTGCTCAGGGTGGAGGCGGGAATCCCGCTGTACGGGCATGACGTGGACGAGACCGTGATCCTGCCCGAGACGCGCCTCGAGCACCTCGTGTCCTACACCAAGGGCTGCTACATCGGCCAGGAAGTGGTCGCCAGGGTGAAGTACCGCGGCCACGTCAACCGGGCCCTTGCGGGGCTCATCCTCGAGGGTGACCGCGTGCCGCCCCACGGGGTCCGGGTCCTGGCCGACGGGACGGAGGTCGGCCGCGTCACCTCGGCAGTGCTGTCGCTGGCGCTCGGGGTGCCCATCGCGCTCGGGTACGTGCGGCGCGAGCACCTGGAGCCGGGCACCGCCCTGGTGGTCGAGGACGCCGAGGCGCAGCTTCCCGCCCGAGTAGCCGCGCTCCCCTTCGTCCCATGACTCTGGTGGAATCGCGCCACGCCCGGGCCCGGAGGCCGGGGGGCGCCGGCGGGCCCAGGCTGGCTCGCCTGTACGCCGCAACTCGCTCGGGCGGGGCGAGCGCGACCCCCCATCCCCCTGCGGGGGCGGCGCGAGGGCTGTCGTTCCGCGATCGCGCGCTCGCCCCGCCCTGCGCTTCGTGCGGTGACACGGCTCGCCAGAGGGCCCGCCGGCGCC
>MGBV01000128.1:0-5476 GCA_001788415.1 Candidatus Rokubacteria bacterium GWC2_70_16
CCGAGCTACCAGGCCCGCACCCCCCGGCCCCGCCGCGTGGCGGAGCCCACCCTCTCCACGACCATGCGCCTCCGGCAGTCGGTCAGGGAGAGCCTGGAGGCCCTGGCCGGCCGGACCCGGAGATCTGTCTCGGACCTCGCCGAGGAGCTGATCGAGGAAGGCATCCGCATGCGGGAGTGTCCGGGGATCTACTTCGCGACGGAGCCGTCGGGGCGCACGGCCAAGATCGGCGGCACGGGCCTCGGTGTGTGGGAAGTCCTCCTGGACTTCGTCAAGGACGACAACGCCGAGCGCCTGCGGACCGCCTTCCACTGGCTCTCCCAGGCCCAGCTCACGGCGGCCCTCATGTACTGCGCGCGCTACCCCGAGGAGATCCGCCGCCAGGTTGCGGCCAATGACGCCCTGACCCCCGAGGAGATCGAAAAGCGCTACCCCGGCCTCGTGCGGGTCGTCGAGACCGGGTGAAGCTCTATCTCGACGAGAACCTCTCCCCCACGATCGCGCAGATCCTCAGAGCCTCGGGCCTCGACGCGGTCAGCGCCCACGAGGTGGGCAATCTCGGGCTCGATGATAAAGCGCAGCTCCGGTACGCGGCGCGTGCGGGGCGAGCCCTCGTCACGCTGGACGTGGGCGATTTCGTGGGGCTGGCGGCTGAGGCGGTCCGGCAGAACGAGCCGCACGGTGGCATCATTCTCGTCCCGTCGAGCTGGCGCGGGGCCGACTTCCACCTCGTCGCCAAGGCGGTCGGCGAGGTTCGTACGCTGTATCCTGGCGGTCTCGCGGGGCTCATCGTCTTCGTCTCGCGCCGCGGATCGTCGTAGTAGGCTGGAGATGTGGACCCCGAGATGAGAGGGTACTGATGGCGCCGGTGGACGGCAGCCTCAGGGTCGAGAACCGCGGCGGCTGCGCGTGGGTCACCCTCGACCGGCCCCCGCTCAACCTCCTGGTGCCCGAGCTGATCCGCTCGCTGCGGGACGCCTTCGAGGGGCTCGCGCGCAACACGCGCGTGCGGGCCGCCGTGGTCACGGGCGCAGGCCCAGTCCTCACCGCGGGGATGCAGCTCGAGTACCTGCGCGACCTCACCCCGGCCGAGGCCAAACCCTTCATCACGCTGCTCCACGAGGCCATCCGCGCCGTGCACGAGGCGCCCTTTCCCACCGTGTGCATGCTGAACGGCCATTGCTTCGGGGCGGGCTTCGAGCTGGCCATGGCCTGCGACATGCGCACCGCCTCCACCGAGGCGCGGATGGGCCTGCCGGAGATCCGCGTGGGCATCCCCTCGGTGATCGAGGCGGCCCTCCTGCCGGGGCTCATCGGTCCGGCGCGCGCGGCCGAGGCCCTGCTCACCGGGGAGGGCATCACGGCCGCCCGGGCGCTCCGCTGGGGCCTCGTCAACCGCGTGGCGCCGCCGCATGAGCTGCAGGCGGTCACCGAGGCCCTCGTCGCCCCCATCCTCGAGTGCGCGCCCACGGCGGTGCGGCTGCAGAAGGAGCTGATCATCCGCTGGCGCAACACCGATCAGCGCACGGCCATCGAGTACGGGATCAACGCGCTGGCCCAGGCCTATGCCACAGGCGAGCCCCGCGAGGCCATGCAGGCCTTCCTCGACAAGCGCAGGCCCCGTTTCGAGTGAGGCCCGGCCCGCCGTGATCCGCGCCGTGACGGTGGACTTCTGGGGCACGCTCGTCTTCGAGGGGCCGGCGGCCGACGACCGCTACCGGCAGCGGCGGCTTGCCGACTTCCAGGCCATCCTGGCCGAGGCGGGGCTGTCGGTGTCGCCGCGCGACCTGCTGCGAGGCTACGAGGCCTCCGGAAGGGAGCTCGGCTGGGTGTGGGCCCAGAACCGGGACGTGCCCGTGGCGCGCCACGTGACGAGTCTGCTGGAGGGCGCCGAGGCGGGGCTCTCGGCGCGCGTGGCGCCCGGGACCCTGGAGGCGCTCATCGAGGCCTACGCCCGCCCGGCGCTCCTGGCGCCCCCGCGGGCCGACGAGGGGGCGGTGGAGGGGCTCGGCCAGCTCGCCGCGCGCGGCCTCCTGCTGGCGGTGGTGTCCAACACGATGCGGACGCCCGGCGTCGCCCTCCGCAAGATCCTCGCGGGCCACGGGCTCCTCGCCCCCTTCACCCACCTGACCTTCTCGGACGAGGTGGGCGTGCGCAAGCCCGCGGCCGAGATCTTCCGGATCACGCTCGAGAGGCTCGGCGTTGCCCCCGCCGAGGCGGTCCACGTGGGGGACGACCCGGTGCTCGACGTGCAGGGGGCGCGCAATGCCGGGCTCAGGGTCATCCAGGTGGTCGCGGCCGGAGGAGCGTCGGCGGAGGCGGACCTCGTCATCGGCGGGCTCGCCGAGTTGCCGGAGGCCCTCGCCCGCCTGGGGGACGCCGCGTGATCACCACGGTCACGTTCGACTTCTGGGAGACGCTCGTCACGGACTCACCGGAGAACCTCGCGGCCCAGCGCGCGCTGCGGGTGGCGGCGCTGGGGCGCGCGCTGGCGCAGGCCGGTGCCGCGCTGTCCCCGACGGCGGTGGAGGAGGCCTACGACAGATCCCTCGCGGTGCTCGACCAGCGCTTCTGGAGCCGGCATCGGGATCCGACCTACAGGGAGCAGGTACGCCTCGTCCTCGACTGCGCGGCGCCGGGAGCGGCCGATCGGCTGGAGGCGGCCGCCCTCGAGGCGGCGGTGACGGGCTACATCTCCCCGGTGCTCGCCTTCCCCCCGGCGCTGCAGCCGGGAGCCGCCCGCGCGGTGGAGGCGCTGGCCGCGCGGGGGCTCACGCTCGGGATCATCTCGAACACCGGCCGGACGCCCGGCATCATGCTGAGACGAGTGCTGGAGGGCCATGGCCTGCTCCGGCACTTCACGGTGCTCTCCTATTCGGACGAGGTCGGCTACCGGAAGCCGGATCCCGGGATCTTCCGTCGCACCCTCGCAGGGGCCGGCGCTCGACCCGCCGAGGCGGCGCATGTGGGCGATAACCCCGTGGACGACGTGGACGGGGCTCGCGGGGTGGGGATGCGAGCGGTCCATTTCGCGGCGCGCGGGCGGGCCGAGGCGCCCCGTGCCGACCTGGTCCTGCGGGACCTGGGCGAGCTGCCCGAGCGGCTGAACGGCTCACTGTAGTCGCGCCGGATCCGGCAGGGAAAAGTTTTCGTGTTGCGTCCCCAAGGCCGCCCGAAGTAACATCGATTTCCGTCATGAACCTGGTCGAGCTTCGCTCAAAGATCCGAGACATCAAGGATTTTCCGACCGAGGGAATCCTCTTCAAGGACATCACCACCCTCCTCAAGGACGGCCCGGCCTGGGCCTCCGTGATCGACCACCTGGCGGCCAAGTACCACACGGCCCTCGTGGACGTGGTGGTGGGGGTGGAGTCCCGCGGCTTCATCTTCGGCGGCGCCCTGGCCCATCAGCTCAAGGCCGGGTTCGTGCCCGTCCGGAAGCGGGGCAAGCTGCCGGCCAAGACCATCGAGGAGGAGTACGCGCTGGAATACGGGCGCGACGTGCTGGCCATCCACGAGGACGCCATCCGACCCGGGCAGAAGGTCCTGGTGGTGGACGACCTGCTGGCCACAGGCGGAACCATGGCCGCCACGCTCAGGCTGGTCGAGCGCCTCGGCGGCACCGTGGTGGGGGCGGCCTTCCTGATCGAGCTCGGCTTCCTCAAGGGGCGGGAGCGGCTCCCCGGCTACGATCTGGAATCGCTCATCGTCTACGAGTAGGACATCCCCGCGGCCGCCGCGGCTCACAAGGAGCGTGAATGACTCCGTCATCCGGTGAGCAGGACATCGTTGTCCTGCGTGGAGCGCGCACCCCGTTCGGCGACTTCGGCGGGGCGCTCAAGGACCTGGGAGCAGTTGATCTCGCCGTGCATGCGGCGCGGGGCGCCTTCGAGCGGAGCGGTGTCGCCCCCGGCCATGTCGAGCATGCGGTGTTCGGCTGCGTGCTGCAGGGCTCAGGGGAGGACGCCTATCTCGCGCGCCACGTGGCGCTCAAGGCGGGTTGCCCCATCGGCGGGCCGGGCCTCACGGTCAACCGGCTCTGCGGGTCCGGGCTGCAGGCCGTCGTCACTGCGGCGCAGATGATCAGGCTCGGGGAGGCGGAGGTGGTGCTGGCGGGGGGCACCGAGAGCATGTCCGGCCAGCCGCACATCATCCGGGGCGCGCGCTGGGGGTTGCGCTTCCGCCAGGGGCAGCTGGAGGACAACCTGTGGCTGGGTCTCGCCGATCCGTACATGCAAGTCCCCATGGCCATCACCGCCGAGAACCTGGCCGCGCGCCAGGGGATTTCCCGGAAGGAAGCCGATGATTTCGCCTACCTGAGCCACCAGCGGGCCGCCTCAGCCCGCGACAAGGGCTACTTCGCCGAGGAGATCGTGCCCGTGCCCGTGAAGACGCGCGGGGGCATGGTGCAGGTGGACCGCGACGAGCACATCAAGGCCGAGACCACCGTGGAGAGGCTCCGCTCGCTCCAGCCCTCCTTCAAGGAGAACGGCGTCGTCACGGCGGGGAACGCGAGCGGGATCAACGACGGAGCCGCGGCCATGATCGTGACCACGCGGCGCCGGGCACGCGAGCTGGGCGCCTCCCCGCTGGGGCGCATCGTCTCCTGGGGGGTAGCGGGCGTGGATCCCGAGATCATGGGGATCGGGCCGGTGCCGGCCTCGCGGCAGGCCCTCCACCGGGCGGGGCTGGAAGTGCGCGACCTGGACGTGGCGGAGATCAACGAGGCGTTCGCGGTGCAGTACCTGGCGGTGGAGCGCGAGCTCGGGCTGGACCGCGACAAGACCAATGTCAACGGCGGGGCCATCGCCCTGGGGCATCCCATCGGGGCTTCGGGGGCTCGGCTGGCGCTGACCACGCTCCTCGAGCTGCGCCGGCGCGGCGGCCGGTACGGGCTTGCCTCCCTCTGCATCGGCGGCGGGCAGGGGATCGCCATGGTCTTCGAGGCCCTCGATGATTGAGCGCCGTGGCATCCCGCGGCGGCTCATGCTCCCGATCGGGGCGCTGGCGCTGGCCTCGGCCCTGTGGGGATCGGCACTGCCGGCGAGTGCCGAGGGCGGGGGGGCGCCGCCGGCCGGCCCGCTGCTCCTGGATCTCATGAGCCAGCCCGTGGAGTCTCAGGAGGCGGCCTTCAGCGCGTCGCTCCGCCGCGACGCGGGCCCGGCCCCGGCACGCCGGGCGGATGCGCCAGAGGTGCTGCCCGACGGCTCTCTCCGCTACGGGCGCAGCACGCTCGGCGTGGTCATCAAGAACCCCTGTCCGGAGGGGGACCTGGCCCACGAGGCAAAGCTCTCGCCCCCGCTGGGTCGCCCCCTCCGCTGATGACTCCCACGGAATCCCATGACCGCGAGGCGCCGGCGTTGAACAGTTCCGCGGCACCCACTAATGACTCCTGCGGATTACCGTTACGCCGGGGGGCCGGCAGGCGGGGGCGCGGCCTGGACCTCGCACCCTCGTCACGGCCGATCCGCGGAGG
>MGBV01000128.1:5543-5728 GCA_001788415.1 Candidatus Rokubacteria bacterium GWC2_70_16
CGGCCCCCGGCTAATTCGCGTAACCGTATTCGGCTGGAGTCAATAGCGGTCCACCGTCGCCACGCCCGACGAGGCCGCAGGGTTGCGCGGGCGCCCCGATGAGCCCGACAAGGGCGAAGAGGCCCAACCGCCACGCGAAGTCATCCACATTCAGGCGAGAAGGTGAGAGCCCGACAAGGGCGAAG
>MGBV01000129.1:0-3067 GCA_001788415.1 Candidatus Rokubacteria bacterium GWC2_70_16
GCTCTCGCGATCTCGTACAGCCGGGCCTCCCGCGTGACGGTCGCGGCCCCTCGCGACGCGCGCGACTCGCCGGGCCCGGCCGACCCTGACGCCGAGGCCGTCGAGCAGCCCAGTCCCCCCTCGTGGGCATGGCTCGCGGTGGCGGCGCTGGGCGTCTCCGGGGCCGTGTCCATGGTTTACGAGGTGGCGTGGACCCGGGCGCTGTCGCTCGTCATCGGCAGCTCGACCTATGCCTTCACGGCCATGCTCATCGCCTTCCTCCTCGGCATCGCGGGAGGAAGCGCGCTGTACTCGCTGCTGTGGGGACTCCGGACGGCCTCCGCGGCCACGTTCGGATGGCTCCAGGCCGGAGCTGGGCTTGCCACCGCTCTCACCGTCTTGCTCTTCGAGCAGATGCCCGCCCTCTTCCTGGCCGGGCTCGCCCGGTCTGACTCCCCGGCCTTCGTGCAGCTCCTTCAGGTCTCGGTGAGCGCCGCCGCGCTCCTGCCCTCGACCCTGTTCATCGGGGCGACATTCCCCTGTGCCGTGGCCGTGGCTGCGGGCGAGATCAGCCGGGCCGGCCACACCGTCGGCCGGGTCTATGCGGTGAACACCGCGGGGGCCATCGCGGGGGCGATGCTGGGGGGCTTCGCGCTCGTCCCCTTCCTGGGCGTTCACGGGTCACTCAAGGTCGGGGTCGCCGTCAACCTGCTGCTGGCCGCCGCGTTGCTCGCCACCCCCCCCTACCCTCTCCGGGCCTGGCGCTGGGCCGGCCTGACCGTCGCCCTGATCGGCGCGCTGGCAATGCCCCTCGCGCCGCCCTGGGATCACGGCGTGATGGCGAGCGGCCCCGCGATATACGGCAAGAGCTATCTCCGCGAGGGCGGCGTCCCGGCCCTCCGCAAGGTCATGCGCGGCGGCGAGATGCTGTACTACCGCGACGGGCCCAGCGCGACTGTCGCCGTGCACCGCCAGGGGGAGCGCATCGTCCTCAGGGTGAACGGCAAGACCGATGCCTCGACGGGGGGGGACATGCCGACGCAGCTCATCTCCGGCCATCTCCCTCTCCTGGCCCACCCGGAGCCCAGGACGGCGCTGATCATCGGCCTGGGCAGCGGCATCACCGCCGGCGCGGTGGCGCGCCACCCCGTCGAGCGGATCGACATCGCCGAGATCGAGCCCGGCGTCGTGGAGGCCTCCCGCTTCTTCGCCCATGTCCACGACGACGTGCTGAGGGATCGGCGGGTGCGCACCGCGATCGCCGACGGGCGCAACTTCCTGCTCACCACCCGCGAGCGCTACGACGTCATCATCTCGGAGCCCTCGAATCCCTGGATCAGCGGCCTGGCCTCGCTCTTCTCCGTGGAGTTCTTCCAGCTGGCGCGCGAGCATCTGCGAGCCGGGGGACTCATGCTCCAGTGGGTCCAGGGCTACAACCTCGAGCCCGACGATCTGAGGATGGTGGTCCGGACCTTTCGATCGGTATTCCCGGCCACCAGCATCTGGCAGACCTCCGGCGGGGACTTCCTGCTGCTCGGGGCCGCGGAGCCCGTCCGCATCGACTTGGCCCGAGTCAAGGCTCGCCATGAGAAGAGCCCCGGGCTCAGGCGTGACTTCGAGCGCATCGGACTTCCGGTGTGGTCGGGCATCCTCGGCTACTTCGTGCTCGGGGAGGCCGATGCGGAGCGGCTCCCGGGCGCGGGCCCCCTGAACACGGATGACCGGCTTCCGCTGGAGTTCTCGGCGCCCCGAGCCCTCCATCTGGACACGACACGGCAGAATGCCGGGCTGATCCGCAGCTTCAGGAGCGTGGGGCTCCCGCCGGTCACCGCCGAGAGCGAGCTGGCCACGGCCGACGGTTGGTACGGGCTCGGCCTGGGCCTGCTGAGGCGAGGCTCCTCAGACGAGGCGCTGGCCCACTTCCGCCGCGCCCTGGAGCTTTCGCCGGACCACGCCCTCTCCCTGCTCCAGGCCAGCGCCACATCGCTGAACGTCGGACGGCCGGCCGATGCGTTGTCGCTCGCCAAGCGGGCGATCCAGCGGCAGCCGCGCAGCGCCGAGGCCCTGCTCCTGGCCGGGCTCGCCGCGGAGCGCCTGCACAGCCGGAGCGAGGCGCTCGGCTTCCTCGAGCGCGCCGCGACGCTGGCGCCGGAGGACGCGCGAATCCGCCGCGCCGTCGCGCGCCTCCAGCTCGCCGAGCTGCGAGGCGATGCGCCGTCCGGCCCGGAGGAGGACTACCTCGCGGATCTCCTGGGGCGCTGACCCCCCCCTCGATCCGGGGACCACGCTCCCGGTGCTAGAATGCCCGCCATGAGCCTCCCCGCTCACCGCCTGCTCGGCCAGATCCTCCTGGAGGCGCGCATGATCACGCCCGACGCCCTCGAGGCGGCGCTGGGCCGCGCGCGGCGCAGCGGCGAGCGGCTGGGCGAGGCGCTGGTCGCCCTGGGAGGCGCGAGCGCGGATGACGTGGCGCGCGCGCTCGCGCTGCAGCGCGGCCTGACCTTCCTGTCGCGCGACGAGATCCCGTCCACGCTGCCCGTCCTCGACGCGCTCTCCCCGAAGTACATGCGCCAGTACTCGGTGTGCCCGGTGGGAGTCGATGGCTCCAGCGTCACCGTCGCCACGGCGGATCCCACCAACGTGGTCCTCCTGGACGATCTGCGCCAGGCGCTCGGCGCCCGGCTGACCGTCTGCGTGGCGCCCGGGGAGGCCATCCTGGCCGCCATCGAGCGCACCTGGGGCAGCACGCCCCCCACCGCGCTCCAGCAGATCGTCGCGGGTGTCGCCTCCCCGGCCGGGGAGCTCGAGGAGGACGTGACCCACCTGCGGGACCTGGCGCTGGAAGCCCCCGTGGTCCGGCTGGTCAACCTCCTGCTCGAGGAAGCCGTGCAGGCCGATGCCTCCGACATCCACATCGAGCCCTTCGAGAGCGCGCTGCGCGTGCGCTATCGCATCGACGGGCTGCTCTACGATCAGGAGGCGCCGCCCCGGCGGCTGCAGGCGGCCCTGACCTCCCGCATCAAGCTCATGGCGGAGATGAACATCGCCGAGCGGCGCCTGCCGCAGGACGGGCGCATCCGCATCACGA
>MGBV01000129.1:3086-8124 GCA_001788415.1 Candidatus Rokubacteria bacterium GWC2_70_16
CATCCGCGTCTCGACCATTCCCACGGTCCACGGCGAGTCCATCGTCATGCGCCTGCTGGACCGCTCCTCGGTCTTCCTTCCCTTCGAGCGGCTCGGCCTGGCCTCCGCCATGGCCGAGGATCTCGGGCGGCTGATCCGGCGGCCGCACGGCATCACGCTGGTAAGCGGCCCCACGGGCTCGGGCAAGACCACGACCCTCTACGCGGCGCTGGACAAGATCAATTCGCCCGACAAGAAGATCATCACCATCGAGGACCCGGTGGAGTACCAGCTCACGGGCGTCAACCAGATCCCCGTGAACCCGAAGATCGGGCTCAGCTTCGCCAACGGGCTGCGGCACATCGTGCGCCAGGACCCGGACGTGATCATGGTGGGAGAGATCCGCGACCTGGAGACGGCCGACATCGCCATCCAGGCCGCCCTCACGGGACACCTGGTGTTCTCGACCCTGCACACCAACGACGCGCCGAGCGCCGTGACCCGGCTCGAGGACATGGGCGCGGAGCCCTACCTGATCTCCTCAGTCCTCGCCGGCGTGCTGGCCCAGCGGCTGGTCCGCCGCGTGTGCGCGCAGTGCCGGGAGGCCTACCTCCCCGATCCCGCCGATCTGCTGGCGATCGGGCACACCGACACCCGCGGGGTCGAGCTGTCGCGCGGCCGGGGTTGCGAGGCCTGTCGCGGCACCGGCTACCGGGGGCGGACCGGGATCTACGAGCTGCTCGCGATCACCGAGGAGGTGCGCAGCCTCATCCTCAGGAAGGCGCCCGCCGGAGCGATCCGCCGCCAGGCCGTGGAGACCGGCATGACCACGCTCGGCGAGGACGGCTGGACCAAGGCCCGGGCCGGCATCACCACCGTCGAGGAGGTGGTCCGGGTGAGCCGGGAGGAGAGCTGAGGGGGGGGGCATGGCGACCTTCCTCTACCGGGCTCTCGATCGGAGCGGACACGCGATCACCGGCGTCATGGAGGCCGCGGATGCCCGCGCCGTGGTGGAGCGGCTGCAGCGCGACTCCTACTTCCCGGTGCATGTCGCCCCCGAGCAGGGCCCCGATCGCCTCTCCCCCTTCGCGCGACTCCGCCTCGGGCGTCACTCGGTCACGCGGCAGGAGATCGTCGGCTTCACCCAGCAGCTCGCGAGCCTCCTCGAGGCGGGCCTGCCCGTGGACCGGGCACTCGGCATCCTGCAGGCGACGTCCTCCGGGTCCGGCCTTGCGGCGATCACGAAGGACTTGCTCGGGAGCATCCAGGGGGGCAGCTCGCTCAGCGAGGCGCTGGCCAAGCACCATCCGCGGCCCTTCTCGCGCCTGTACGTGAGCATGGTCCGCGCCGGCGAGAAGGGCGGCGTGCTGGAGAGCACGCTCGGGCGCCTGGCGCGCGTCCTGGAAGAAGCGCAGGAGTTCCGGGACACCGTCGCCTCGGCCCTGATCTACCCGGCGCTGCTCATGGCGGTGGGCGCCGTCACGGTGGCCTTCCTGATGGCCTTCGTCGTCCCGCGCTTTGCGGAGATCTTCCGCGACCTCGGCCAGCCCGTGCCGCTGCCCACCGAGATGCTGCTCGCGACCAGCGAGGCCCTCCAGCGCCACTGGTGGGGCGTGCTGCTGGCCTCGGGCGCGGCGCTGCTCGGCGCCTGGACCTTGCTCACCACCGAGCCCGGACGAAGGTGGTGGGACCGCCTCGTCCTGCGACTGCCGCTGGCCGGCGGCGTCCTCCTCAAGGCGGAGGTGGCCCGGTTCGCCCGCATCCTCGGCACCCTCCTGAGGGGCGGGGTGCCGATCCTCGCGGCGCTGGGCGCGGCCGAGGACACGGCCTCGAACAGCGTCCTGCGCCAGGCCGTGGCCCGGCTGGGCGACCAGGTCCGGCGAGGCACGGCACTCTCCGCCGCCATGACCGACGTCGGCGCGTTCCCGCCCCTGGCGCTCCATCTCGTGCGCGTGGGCGAGGAAACCGGCCGGCTGGAGGACATGCTGCTCAAGCTCGGCGAGACACTCGACGTCGAGGTGCGACGAGCCGTGAAGCGGCTCACGAGCCTGCTGGAGCCGAGCATCATCCTGGCCGTGGGCCTCGTGGTGGGCTTCATCGTGGTCGCCATGCTGATGGCGATCTTCTCGATCACCGAGATCCCGCTTTAGCCGGGCGCCCTGCGCCCATGCATCCCCTGCCTCGCCCCGCCGCCCACGCGCTTCCATCTATCCACCCTAGCTCCTGACCACAACAGGCTTGACACGGTTCGGCTGATCGAGGTAAGAAACGGGTCGTGGCGATCTTGAACGTATAGGTGTTCATCCTTACAGGAGTTCCCCCGACACCATGGGAGCGGCCATGAAGCCCACGGCTGTCTTCGCCTCCATCCGGCGCCTTTCAGGTGCTCCCCGCATGCTGTCGGGACTCTCCCTGATCCTCCTGGTGGTGGGCCCGCCGGTCGCCGCGGCGGAGCGCGACGCGGCGGCGCCACCGACGCCCTTGCGGCAGGCGCCGGTCCTTCTCGCCGCGGCCGCCGATCTGCCCCCGAGCTCGAAGGCCCCCACCAGGCCTCCCAGGCCGGGCGGCGAGGCGCAGACGGCCAGCGCCTCCAGCGGGGCCCTCACCCCCATGGCGACGTTCTCGCTGGAGTCCTTCCACACGGACCTCTTCACCGGCGGGGCCACCTCCGAGATCGCCATCGCCGTGCCGCCCGGAGCCGCGGGCGTGGCCCCCGTCATCCGGCTCCGCTACAACAGCACCCCGGTCGACGACCTGCCCCAAACCGACCAGTGGCAGGGGCCGGGCCTGGGCTGGACGCTCGACCTCGGCGGCTTCATCCTGCGCAACACCGCGGACGATAGCTTCCGGCTGGTCTACGGCGGCCGCGCCCACGACCTGGTGCTGGTGGACAGCACGCAGAAGCTCTACCGCACCAAGGACGAGATCTTCGTCCGGCTCAGGTACGACACCTCGGGCGCGACGGATTACTGGACGCTCACCACCAAGGACGGCGCCGTCCACGTCTTCGGCCAAAACCCCGACAGCCGGGCCAATGCCTACCGCCCCGATCTCGTCACCCCGGCGGTCTACAAGTACCTCCTGGACGAGGTGAACACGCCGAGCGGAGTCGTCGTGCGCTATGCCTATGCCAAGCAGACGGCCATGGTGTACGGCACCACGCGCGTCTACGATCGCACCGTGTACCCGGACGTGATCACCTGGGCCCACGCGGGCGGCGGCACCGTGGGGGCCGCGCGCGAGGTGCGCTTCGTCCGGAGTGGCACCCGGGGGGACTACACCGACAGCAGCGCCGCCCAGGGGATGGCCTTCTTCGAGACCCAGCGCCTCGACGCCATCGAGGTGCGCGTCGGCGCGAGCCTCGTGCGGCGGTACGCGCTCGGCTACGACTACTCGGCGGATCGCGACCCCACCAGGACCTGGGACGACGGCACCCCGGGCGATCTCACCCTGCGCACGGTGACAGTCGTCGGCAGCGACGGCGCGTCCTCGCTGCCCCCGGCCAGCTTCAGCTATACCAACGCGCGGCTGAGCACGGCCTCCAATGGCCTTGGCGGCAGCGTGAGCTTCACCTACGAGCGGGTGGAGACGCGGCCCCTGTACTCGTCGTGCGAGGCCTACGTGACGGGCGAGGGCGGCAACGTGGTGGATTGCGGAAGGTGGGCGCCGAGTCTCACGGTCGATCCGTACTACTACACCGTGTCGGTGGGCCACATCCTGTCCGCGGCGGACTGGGAGACGGTGCCGCTCTACCGGGTCTGCACGTCCGCAGCGTATCCGCGCGACGAGTGGGGCAATATCATCGGCCCGCTGCTGTGCTCGGAGTACGGCCTCGGCACCGCCCCCGACGGCTGGGGCTTCTCGACCCTGCTCGGGCATGCCGAGGGCAATAGCATCGCCGGCATGTGGGAGCTGTTCTCGGCCTGCAAGAACCCCGTGTGGAACGAATACGGCCAGGCCGTGGGGTGCGCCGACTGGACCGCCGCCATCGCCCCGGATCCGTGGGGCCTCTCGACCCTCGCCGGCTACTCCTACATCAGCGCGCTCGATCGCTATCGCGTCAGCCAGCGCCTCGTCACCGACGGGCGGGGCGGGACCCTGACCACGGCGTATGACTATCGCGACCTGGGCCTGAGCCCCAACGGCACCGAGTTCCGCGGTCACGGCGCGGTGCGCGCCATCGACGCGCTCGGCAATTACACGGACACCTGGTTCTACCAGGACGACCTCAAGAAGGGCCGGCCCTACGCGGCCGAGACGCGGAGCCAGTCGGGCGCGCTCTACGCCCGGGTCTCGAGCACCTGGTCCACCACCAATCCCTACCCCGGCGTGACCTTCGTCCGGCTCGATCGCACCGACGCGTACAGCTACGAGGGGGGCTCCACTCCCAAGCAGACGGCCGCGACCTTCGAGTACGACGCCTACGGCAACATCACCCGCACCGTGAGCCTGGGAGACGTGGCGGTGAGCGGGGACGAGCGCGACGAGCGCATCGACTGGGCCGTGGACGCCGCCTCCTGGCTGATGCGCCCCACGCGCGTGGCGCTCCACGACGGCGCGGGAGTGGTGGTCCGCGAGCGCTGGCTGTCCTATGACGGCCTCGGCTGGGGCAGCCTCGGCACCCGCGGCCTGCTCACCCAGGACGAGGCCCGGCTGGCCGGCGGCCGCGGCACCGGGGGAAACCCCGCCGTCACCCACGCCCACGACGGCTACGGCAACCGGACCTCGACCACCGACCCCCGCGGCTGCACGACCACCACCACCTTCGAGGCGGAGCAGGTCTATCCCACCTCCGCCACCACCTGTCTCGGCCACACGACGACCTTCGCCCATGACGCCCGCTTCGGGGTGCGCACCAGCCTCACCGACCCGAATGGCCAGACCACCACCTCCACCTACGACGTCTTCGGCCGGCTCACCCGGGTGACGGGGCCCTTCGACGCGGGATCCACCTATGGCTCGGTGAGCACCGTCTACGAGACCCTGGGCAGCCCCTCCGCCCAGCGCATCCTGACGTACCGCACCGAGCAGCACGGCACGGGGAACGTCCTCTGGAGCG
>MGBV01000129.1:8145-8331 GCA_001788415.1 Candidatus Rokubacteria bacterium GWC2_70_16
GGCGCGTCTACAAGACCGAGGCCGAAGGGCCCGGCGGCCAGGTCATCGTGAGCGAGACCACCTTCGACAGCCGTGGCCTGGTCGCCCAGCGCTCCGCCCCCCGCTTCACCGCGGAGGGGGCCCTCTGGACCACGCTCAGCTACGACGCCCTGGGCCGCCCCGTGCAGGTGCGCCACCCGGACAGCA
>MGBV01000129.1:8382-8564 GCA_001788415.1 Candidatus Rokubacteria bacterium GWC2_70_16
GCACGGTGCGCCGCCGCCACTTGACCGCCCACGGCCAGGTGCTGCGCGTCGAGGAGGTCAACGGGACGGAGACCTATGCCACCACGTATCAGTATGACGCGGCCGGCGCCCTCGCCCAGGTCACCGACCCCGCCGGCCGCCTGACGACCATGACCTACGACGCCCTGGGCCGCAAGGGGGCC
>MGBV01000130.1:0-2543 GCA_001788415.1 Candidatus Rokubacteria bacterium GWC2_70_16
CGGCATCGACATCGGCGCGGAGACGATCAAGGTCGTCGAGCTCCGGCGCGAGGGCGCCGATCTCGCGTGGGCGCGGCGGCTCGTGGCCGAGCACCACAAGGAGCCGGGCCCCGTGCTGCTGGATCTCCTCGCCGGGCTCGACTGGCCCTCCCTCCGCGGAGCGGCGGTCACGGGGCGCTTCGGCCGGGCCATCGCCCTGCCGAGGATCCCCCTCAAGGAGGCGCAGGCCGGGGGGCATCGGTACCTGCACGGCAGCGCCCCGGCCACGGTGGTCTCCATCGGCGCCCACGGCTTCTCGGTGCTCGAGCTGCGCGGCCCGGGCGTCGAGGTCTTCCGGGAGAACTCGCGCTGCTCGCAGGGCACGGGCAACTTCCTCAGGCAGCTCGTGGAGCGCTTCGGGCTGACGATCGAGGAGGCCAGCGCCCTCTGCGCGGAGGTCCCGGATCCCGCCCCCCTCTCGGGCCGCTGCCCCGTCATCCTCAAGACCGACATGACGCACCTGGCCAACAAGGGAGAGCGGCGGGAGCGGATCCTGGCGGGGCTCTTCGACGCCGTCTGCGAGAACGTGCAGGTGCTCGTCAAGCCGCGCGTCAGCCCCTCGCCCATCGTCCTCGTCGGGGGGGTCAGCCGGAGCGAGCGGATCCGCGCGCGGTTCCGCGACTTCGCCGAGCGGCACGAGATGCGCTTCGCGCCCGTGACCGACGACAATCTCTACTTCGAGGCCCTCGGCGCCGCCGTGGCCGCGGCCGACGGCCGCCGCAGGCTCCCGCCCCTCGAAGGCCTCCTCGAGCCGCCCGGGAAGGCGCACTTCGAGACCATCCCGGCCCTCGGGACCTACCTCCGGCAGGTCAGGCGGATGGCGCCGGCACCTCCGGCGCCTGCCAGCGGCGCCGGCCTCGTGCTCGGCCTCGACATCGGCTCCACGGGCTCCAAGGCGGTGGCGCTGGATGTCGGGAACCGCCGCGTGACCTGGGAGGGCTACCGGAACACGAGCGGCGACCCCGTGGGGGCGGCGCAGGCACTCATGCGGCAGTTCCTCGCGGGTCCGGCCGGCCGCTCGCCCGTCCGCGCCCTCGGCGCCACCGGCAGCGGGCGCGAGATCGTCGGCTCGCTCATGGCGACCTGCTACGGGCCCGACGCCGTCTTCGTCCTCAACGAGATCGCGGCCCACGCCACGGGGGCGCTCCATCACGATCCGCGCGTGGACACGATCTTCGAGATCGGCGGGCAGGACGCCAAGTACATCCGCCTCGTCGAGGGGCGCGTCGTGGACGCCGCCATGAACGAGGCCTGCAGCGCCGGGACCGGGTCCTTCATCGAGGAGCAGGGGAAGCGCTTCTCGGGCATCGACAGCGTCGCCCAGCTCGGGGAGGCGGCGATCCGCTCGGACTGCGCCGTGTCGCTCGGCCAGCACTGCTCGGTGTTCATGGCCGAGATCATCGACGCGGCGGCGGCGGCCGGCGTGGACCGCGCCGCGATCATCCCGGGCATCTACGACTCGGTGATCCAGAACTACCTCAACCGGGTGAAGGGGAGCCGCAGCGTCGGGCAGGTCGTCTTCTGCCAGGGCATGCCGTTCGCCGCCCCGGCCCTGGCGGCCGCCGTGGCGCGCCAGACCGGCTGCGAGGTCATCATCCCGCCCAACCCCGGCACCGTCGGCGCGCTGGGCATCGCCCTCCTGACGCTGGAGCAGCGCGCGGCCGGCGCGCTCCCGGCGCTGGATCCCGCGCGCTTCCTCGAGGCGCGCGTGGAGGCGAAGGACACCTTCGTCTGCCGCTCGACCCGGGGCTGCGGCGGCGCGGGGAACAGGTGCCGCATCGACCGCCTCGCCACCGTCGTGGCGGGCCAGCGCAAGGGCTTCACCTGGGGCGGCGCCTGCTCGCTCCACGACCGCGGCACCCGGCGGGCCAAGCTCCCGGACCGCGCGCCCGACCCGTTTCGCGGCCGCGAGGAGCTGGTGGCGGATCTCACCGCGCGCATGACCGTCCCGCGCGGCGCGCCACGGATCGCGCTGACCGACGAGTTCCTCCTCAAGGAGCTCTACCCCTTCTTCGTGACCTTCCTGCACGAGCTGGGGCTTGACCCCGTCGTGCGCACGGCCGCCGGGCAGGCGACCCTCAGGCGGGGCATCGAGGAGTCGAACGTCCCCTTCTGCGCGCCGATGCAGCTCTACCACGGCCTGGTCTCCGAGCTGGCCGCGGAGGCAACCGACTACCTCTTCCTCCCCATGCTGAGACAGCTCCCGCGCGCCGCCGACGAGGAGCACTCGGTCAGCTGCCCCATCGAGCAGGGGAGCGCGGACCTGCTGCGCTGGGACCTCGGGCCGGAGCGGCGGCCGGCCATCGTCTCGCCGACCATCGACCTGGGTCCCGGGAACCTCCGCTCTGCGGCCCTCCGCGCCGTGTGCGCCAACCTGGCGAAGCGGGTCCATGCGGCGCGCCGCTGGCGCCCAGCCTACGAGGCGGCGGTGCGGGAGCAGGAGCGCTTCGACGCGGCCTGCCGCGGGCTCGGCCGCGAGGCCCTCGACTTCTGCGCGCGCGAGG
>MGBV01000130.1:2554-10089 GCA_001788415.1 Candidatus Rokubacteria bacterium GWC2_70_16
GTGGTCGTGCTGGGCCGCAGCTACACGATCCACAACGGCGTGCTCAACTCATCCGTCCCCGCCATCCTCCGGGAGCAGGGCGTGCTCCCCATCCCCGTGGACTGCTACCCCGTCGGCGGGGAGGTGCCGGCCTTCGGCGACGTCTACTGGGGCCACGCCCAGCGCACGCTGCGGGCCGCCCACCAGGTGCGGAGGGCGAAGGGCGTCTACAGCCTCTTCTGCACGAACTACTCCTGCGGGCCAGACAGCTTCACCTCGCACTTCTACGCCTACATCATGGCCGGGAAGCCCTTCGCCGTCATCGAGACCGACGGCCACACGGGCGACGCGGGGACGAAGACGCGCGTGGAGGCCTTCCTCTACTGCGTCCGCCAGGACCTGGGCGGCGCCCCGGAGACCCCGCCGGCCTCGCTGCAGGCGGTGGCGGACCGACGGATCGCGCCGGACGAGTTCGTCGGCCGCGACGACACCGTGCTCCTGCCGTGGCTGTCGGAGGCCTCCGACGCGATCGCCGCCTGCCTCCGCGGGCGCGGCATGAAGGTGGAGAGCCTCGGGGTCCCCGACCGCGAGTCGCTGCGGCTGGGGAGGCGTCACACCTCCGGCAAGGAGTGCATCCCCCTGGCGCTGACCCTGGGGCGGTTCCTCCAGCGGATCGAGCGCGACGATCCCGCGCGGCGGTTCGTGCTGCTGATGCCCAGCGGATCCGGGCCGTGCCGGTTCGGCGCCTACCACCTGCTGCAGAAGGTCATCTGCGACCGCGCCGGCCTCGACGGCCGGGTGCGCTTCTGGTCGCCGGCGGACGAGTCGTACTACGCGCAGGTCGGGGAGGGGTTCGGCGCCCTGGCCTTCACCGCCATCGTGGCCAGCGACCTCCTGACGGCCGCGATGCTGGAGGTGGCGTCGACCGAGCGGGAGCCCGGCCTGGCGCGGGCGATCCGGGAGCGCTTCGCGCGCGACCTCCACGCGCGGCTGGAGGAGGCGGGCCGGGGCGAGCTGAGCGTCGGGCGCGCCATCCTCGAGGCCGCCAGCGGCCGGATCTTCGGCTGCGCCGAGCTGCTCGAGGGCGCGGCGGCGGAGTTCGCGGCGGCCCGCGGCCCGGGCGATGCGCCAACGGTGCTCCTCGTCGGCGAGATCTACGTCCGGTGCGACCCCTTCGCCACCGACCGCATCGTCGAGCGGCTGCAGCAGCGGGGGGTTCGGGTGCGCGTCGCCCCCGTCGCCGAGTGGCTGGAGTACGCCGCGGACTGCGCCTCGGCCCGGGGCGCCAGCTTCGGCGACAGGCTGTCCCACCGGGTGCAGCGACGCATCCAGGCTGTCACTCACCGGATCATGGCCCGGCGGCTCGGCTGGCCGGCCCGTCCCACCGTGCAGGACGTCCTCGCGGCCGCTGCGCCGTGGATCCGCCGCGAGCTCGCGGGGGAGGCGATCCTGACCCTCGGCGCGGCGGTTCACGAGTGGCGACACGGGCGGATCGACGGCGTGCTCAGCGTGGGGCCCCACGAGTGCATGCCCAACAAGCTGGCGGAGGCGCAGTTCTTCCACGTCGCCGAGCAGGAGGGACTGCTCTCCCTGACGCTGTCGCTCAACGGCGACCCCGTGGACCCGGCGATCGTGGACCGCTTCGTCTACGAGGTGCAGGCGCGCTACCGGAGGCGGACGGGGGCCGGGCAGGCTGAAGCGCCGCGTCAGGCGCCCGGGGAGGCACCCGTGCCCGGGGCATCCCGAGAGGCCACCGACGCGAGGGGCATGGGAGTGGACTGGGGCGTACAGCCACGGCGCAGGGGCCTGGCCCCCTGAGCGCGGCGCCGCGGCGTGCGATCAGCCGCGCCTGAATCGCGGGTCCAGCCGGTCGCGGAGGCCGTCGCCGAGGAGGTTCACGCCCAGCACGGCGAGCATGAGGGCGAGCCCCGGGAAGACGGCCACCCACGGCGCCGAGGCGAGAAAGGTCTGCCCCTCGGCGAGCATGCTCCCCCACGAGATGGTGGGCGCCTGGGCGCCGAGGCCGAGGAAGGACAGCCCCGCCTCGGCCACCATGTTGCTCCCCACGCCGATGGTCGCCGTCACGATGACGGGGCCCGCGACATTGGGCAGGACGTGGCGGGCCATGAGGAGGACATCTGGAGTCCCGAGCGCGCGCGCCGCCTGGACGTACTCGCGTTCCTTCACCGACAGCACCTCCCCGCGCACCACGCGCGCGATGGTGGTCCAGCCCAGCGCGACGAGCACCACGGCCACCTTGTCGAGCCCCGGGCGCTCGAAGACGGCGATGAGGCCGATGGCCAGGATGAGCGAGGGGAAGGCCATCACCACGTCGGTGAAGCGCATGAGGGCGCCATCCCGCCAGCCGCCGTAATAGCCCGCCAGGAGCCCCAGCGAGACGCCGATGGCCGCCGCCACGGCCTCGACGCCGATGCCGATCGCGAGGGAGACGCGCCCGCCGTGCAGCACCCGCGAGAGCAGGTCGCGCCCGAGGGCGTCGGTGCCGAAGAGGGACCCCGGGCCGGGCGGTCTGAGCATCATCTGGGTGAGCGAGGCCGGCACCTGAGTCGGGTCCGCGGGCGCCAGCCACGGCGCCAGCAGCGTGCCCGCCGCGAAGAGGCCCACGAGCCCCGCGCCCGCCACGAGCCTCCCCCGCCCGCGGTCAGCGGCCACGGCGGCGGATCCGCGGGTCGATGGTCATGCAGGCGAGATCCACGAGCAGGTTGGCGCCGACGTAGATCACGGCGAAGACGAGCACGGCGCCCATGACCACCGGGAGATCGCGCTGGCCGACGGCGGCCACGAGCATGCGCCCGAGCCCCGGCCAGGCGAACACGGTCTCGGTGAGCGGAGCGCCCACCAGGAGATCGGCCAGCCCGATCCCGATGACGGTGACGACGGGGATCAGCGCGTTGCGGAGGGCGTGCTTGCCGATGACCCAGGCCTCGCCGAGCCCCTTGGCGCGCGCCGTCTGCACGTACTCCTGGCGGACAACCTCCAGCAGGCTCGAGCGGGCCAGCCGCGCGATGGTCCCCGTGTGGATCGCTCCCAGGGTCAGGGCGGGCAAGACGAGGTTCGCCCAGGCGCCGTCGCCGTAGCCGGAAACCGGCAACCAGCCGAGCCACACCGCGAACAGGAGGGAAAGCATCATGCCGAGCCAGAACACCGGCGTCGAGATCCCGATCACCGCCGTGGTCATGAGCAGGTGATCGAGCAGGCTGCCCGGGCGCAGCGCCGCCGCGATCCCGGCGAGCACGCCCAGCGCCACGGCCGCCGCCGTCGCCGCCAGGGCGAGCCGGGCTGTGGCCGGCAGTCGCTCGGCGATCACCTCCGCCACCGGGCGCTGCTGGTGGTACGAGGTGCCGAGATCACCCTGGAGGAGCCGGCCCATCCAGGTGAGGTAGCGGACGTGCAGCGGGGCGTCGAGGGCGTACTCGCGGCGGATCTGCTGGACCAGCTCCGGGTCGCCCCGCTGGCCGAGCATGGCCCGCGCCGGGTCGCCGAGGGCCACGGCCGTGAGCGCGAACACGAGCAGACTCACCCCGAAGAGCACGGGCGCGAGCGCCAGGCAGCGCCTGAGCGCCGGCTCGGCCAGGTCAGCAACCAGGTATGGCGAAGTCAGTTGGCCCGGCACTACTCGAGCCAGACCTTGCGCAGCGGAGCCAGCATCTCCGGCGCCGAGGAGAGCGGCGAGCGCTCGAGCCCCTTGACGGCGGGGCGGATCAGGGCGCGGCTCGAGTAGTGGTAGAGGGTGATCCAGGCGCCATCGCCGAGGATCCGCTGCTCCGCCTCGTGGTAGCGCCGGAAGCGCGCGGGGCCCGGAGGCATCGCGTCGGCCTCGTCGAGCCGGCGGTCCAGCTCCGGGCTGCGGTAGCGCCCCGTGTTGCCCGCGGCGCCGACGTTGCGGGAGTGGAAGAGCACGGTGAGGAAGTTCTCGGGATCGGGGTAATCGGCGATCCATCCCTGGCGGAACATGGCCGCCCCGCCCTCGTCCACCACCTTGATGTGGGCCGCCCAGTCGAGCCGTCTCAACTCGAGCCGGAGCCCGATCTCCTTGAGCTGCGCCTGCAGCCACTCGGCGATGCGCTGGTTGAGATCCCCCGTGTTGAAGTGGTACGGGATCGGCGGCAGCCCCCGCCCGTCGGGGTAGCCCGCCTCGGCGAGGAGCCGGCGGGCGCGGGCACGGTCCCCGCCCGGCGCCGTGACGCCGGGGTTGTGGCCGGGCAGCGCGGGAGGCAGGATCCCCTTCCCCGCGATCACGCAGCCCTCGAGCAGCCCGTCTACCACGGCCGCGGGATCGATGGCCTGCGCCACGGCGAGCCGCACCCGGCTGTCGCCGAACGGCGGCTTCTCCACGTTGAAGCGCAAGGCCTGGGTGCCGAGCGTGGGCCAGACGGCCACATGCCCCTTGAAGGCCGGATCGGCCTTGACGGCGCGGCAATGGCCCGTGGGGATGTCGCTCACGTCGAGGTGACCCGTGCGGTACTCGTTGAAGCGGGTGATCTCGGCCGGGATCACGCGGAAGACGATGCGGTCGAGCCAGGGCGCCCCGCGGAAGTGATTCGGGAAGGCCTCCAGCACCACCCGGTCGTCGCGCACCCACTCGCGCAGCCTGAAGGCGCCGCTCCCGACCGGCCGGCTCGCGAAGGCCGGGCCGAGCCGCTGCGTCTCCTCGCCCGGGACGATGGAGGCGGCGTCGTAGGCCATCAGGGAGAGGAAAGGCGCGAAGGGCCTGTCGAGCTGGAGCGCCACGGTGCGGTCGTCCACCACGCGCACCCCCGAGATCCCGCCGGACGCGCCCCGAATATGCTCGCGGGCGCCCGCGAGCTTCTCGAACACCCAGGGCCGCTTGCCCCGGGCGGCGCGCTCGAAGGAGAACTTCACGTCGGCTGCCGTCATCACGCGTCCGTTGTGGAAGCGCGCCCCGGGTCGCAGCCAGAAGGTGTAGAGCCGCTGGTCGGGCGATACCGTCCAGCGCTCCGCCAGCGCGGGGCGGGGCTCGAGGCGCTCGTCCAGCTCCACGAGCGTGTCGAAGAGCTGCCGGATCACGGCGGACGACGTCGTGTCCGTGGCCTGGGCCGGATCGAGGGTGGGCGGGTCGGCGCCGAATGCCGCACGCAGTGTCCCGCCCCGCTTCTGAGCGGCAGCCTGAGTGGGGCAGACCACCGCCAGGATCAGGAGCATCGTCACCAGCCGCCGCGTCATGGCCGCGGCGTGGGAAGCGGGGCAGGGGCGAGAGGCGGAGGCTCGAGCACCACGCGGTCCAGCCGGTGGAAGCCGCTGGGGTGCAAGCGGAGGTTGCGCACCTCGGGCCGCGCCACGGCCCAGTGAAGCCGCACGTAGAGCGGGATCCAGGGCACCTCGTCGGCCAGCAGCGCTTGCGCCCGCGCATAGACACGCTGGCGCTCGGGGCGGAAGGAGAGCTGGCTGCCGCGGATCAGGAGATCGTCGAGGCGCTGGTTCCGGTAGAAGGACAGGTTCACCGCGGCGGCCCCCTTGGTGGCCCCCTCGCTGGTGGACAGCGGATAGAGGAGCAGGTGCGGATCGCCGCCTTCGGCCTCGGCCTCGACGAGGGCCATCTGGTGCTCGCCGCTCCGGGCCATCCGGAGCGCCGCCTCCCCAGGCTCGGGAGGCACGGTGACCGCGATGGCGGCCTGCGCCAGCGCTCCCTGCACCGCCTCGACGAGGCGCGCGGCATCCACGCCCCACCCCAGCGGAGCCACGAGGAGCGACAGGGAGAGACCCCGCCCGAGGCCCGCTTCGGCCAGGAGCCGGCGCGCCACCGCGGGACGCGCGCTCCCTGCGGCCGCTGGGCCGGCGCTGCCCCAGACGCCGGGAGGCAGGAAGGACAGGAGCGGTGCGGCCGCGGGCTCCACCGCCGCGCCGATCGCCTGGGGATCGAGCGCCGCCGCCAGCGCCTGCCGGACCTTCTTCCGGCTGAAGGGATCGCGCTCGGTCTGCATCGCCAGGTAGCCGATGCGCCAGCCCGGGATGGAGAGCGCCCCGGCGAGCCGCGACGGCGCTCCGTCGGGGATCAGCACGTCGAGGGCGCCCGCGTCGACATCCGCCTCGCCGCGCTCGACATCCGGGTACTCGAGGAAGACCAGCCGCCCGAGGCGCGGCGCGCCGCCCCAGTGCGCCCCGTGGGCATCCAGGGCGATCCGCCCCGGGCCCGCCTCGGCCGGGCTGAACGGCCCGGTGCCGATCCACCGCGTGCCGCCGTCGGGGCCCGTGACCGCGCGGGTGATGCCGAGCGCCGGATGAGCGAGCACGGTCAGGAGGGGCGCATAGGGGAGCACGAGGTGGATCTGGACGGTCCGCGCGTCCGCCACGCGGATCTCCTTGACGACGCCGGGGGTCCCGCGCAGCAGGCGCGGCACCATGGGGTTCTGCTCGGGCGCCTGCGGGTGCCCCGGGAAGAGCAGGCGCTCGAGGCTCACCGCCACGTGCTGCGCCGTGAGCGGGGTGCCGTCGTGGAAGCGCACACCCTCGCGCAGCCGGAAGGACCAGGAGAGCCCGTCCCGCGCCACGCTCCACTGGGTGGCGAGGCCCGGCTCCACGTCGCTCGAGCTCTCGCGATAGTGGACGAGCCGATCGAAGATCTGGCGGGTGACGATGGCGGCGGATCCCTCGGCGGCCACGGCGGGATCGAGCGTCCCCGGCAGCGCGTACAGGCCCACGCGCAGCACTGCCCCCTGAGCGCTGACGCTCCCGGCCCCGCCGAGCGCGAAGAGCGCCACGAGAGCCCCGCAGAACACGCGAAGGCGCAGCGACATGCCCCTGTTATACGATGGAACCTGACGCGCTGCGATCGCGACGCACGCCCCGGGGGAGCCCTCCGCCCGGATCCACAAGGGCTGTCACTTCGCCACCAGATCTGTCGCCAAGTTTGGCAGGCCGCGGCATGGCCGTGGCGCTCCCTCGGGCCATCTGCGCGTCGTCCCACGCCTCCCCACGTCGGCCGCCGCCGGCATCGAACTTGCTTGAGCAGTCCCATGAGAGGCAAGAGCCGCCGCGGGCAGGCGTGGAACTGGCGGGCTCCCGGAGGCGTTTGAGATGGTGAGAGCGATAGGGCGACACCAGGGGCAGGGATCGGGAAAACTCAAATGAATACGATGGATGTGAACGGTGATTCAGGGGCAATTCCCTTGACACCCCGCGAAACGGGCCCCTACACTGGCGATGCGTGTGGGGGCGCTGTGCCCCCGATGGGCTCGCCCGGCGCAGCGCCCGCGGCCTCACCCGGAAAGGAATGGGTGGAGATGAAGGAGTTCGAGAAGAAGCCCAGCCCGAACAGGGAACCCTTGTCCGAAGGGATGAAGGGGTTGTCGAAGTTCCTTCCCATGACGGACTCGAACTACCGCCGGCGGCTCACGGAGTACGAGGTGCAGGTGCAGGACCTGCAGGCCTACGTGCGCTCGCTGGAGGCCGAGACGGTGCGGCTGCGCAAGAAGATGGAGGATGCGCCCAAGGAGAGCATGGTCCTCGAGAACAAGCTCCGCGAGGCCAACCGCCAGCTCGTCCAGTCCTTCAACCAGAACGAGAAGCTCGTCAAC
>MGBV01000131.1:0-5460 GCA_001788415.1 Candidatus Rokubacteria bacterium GWC2_70_16
TGGGCCACCGCCCGGCGGACCTTGAGGTTGTCGAATGGCGGCTTGGTCACCTGCGGGAGGAGGTACCAGGTGCCGGGGAACGGGTAGCGGAAGACGTCCTTGGACGACCGCGGATCGCTCTGGAGCTTCTTGAGATCCCCGGCCTGGAGCGCCGTCATGTCCAGCTCGTTGTTCTCGTACGGGAGCGACCCCGAGGCCACGGGGATGATCGGGATCACGACCCGGTTCAGGTGGACCCCCTTGGCGCCATAGTAGTGCGGGTTCTTCTTGAGCACGATCTGCTTGTTGTGCTCCCAGGCCTCCAGCGTGAAGGGCCCGTTCGTGACGATGTTGGCCGCCTCGGTCCACTTGTCCCCGTGCTTCTCCACCGCCCCGCGATGCGCCGGGAGCGCCGCGAGGTAGGCGGCGAGCACCGGGAAGTAGCCGCGCGGCCCCTCGAGTGTCACCTCCAGCGTCCAGTCGTCCTTCGCCTTGACGCCGACCTGATCGCGGTCCGTGACCTGCTTCTTGTTGAAGGCCTCGCCGTTCTTGATGTCGTAGAGGAACGAGGCGTAGGGCGCCGCCGTCGCCGGGTCCAGCTGGCGCTTGAAGGACCACTCGAAGTCCCGCGCGCTCACCGGGGAGTTGTCGGACCAGCGGGAGTCCTTCCGGATCGTGAACGTCCAGACGGAGCCGTCCTTGTTGCTCTGCACCTTCGAGGCCATCCAGGGCTCGGCCACGAAGTCCGCGGTAAAGACCATGAGGCCCGCCCACAGTGCGGGCACCCCGGAGCAGTAGAGGTCCTTGTTGAAGTCGTGGCTGGCCGGGTCGTTCTGGTACCACCCCCCGCCGCCGAACCGGAACGTCTGGTCCTTGGCGAGCTTCTCGCCGGGACCGGGCTTGGTCGGCTTGGCCGCCCGGGCCTCGGTGGCGAAGCCGAGCCCGCCAAAGGCCGCCATGGCTCCCACCACCTTGAGGAAGTCGCGGCGGCCGAGACCGATCGCCTCGAGTCGCGTCTGGAACAGCGCCAGCTGCTCGTCGGGAATGCGCATGATGGAGTCTCCTTCTTACTGGTTATTGCATCTTGGGGTCCAGCGCGTCGCGGACCCCGTCGCCGAAGAACGTGAACGAGAGCATGGTGACGGCGATGGCGATGGACGGGAACACACACAGGTGCCAGTACGACCGCAGGAACTGCTGGTTCTCTCCGACCATCTGCCCCCACGAGGGCGTCGGGGGGTTGATGCCGACGCCGATGAAGGACAGCGCCGCCTCGGTGAAGATCGCCTCCGGGATGCCGAACGTGATGGAGACGACGATGGGGGTGAGCGCACCCGGCAGGACGTGGCGCGTCATCACCCGCCAGAACCCCGCGCCCAGCGCGCGGGCCCCTTCCACGAACTCCTTCTCCTTGAGGGACAGCACCTGGGCTCGCGTCTGGCGCGCGATGCCCACCCAGCCCGTGAGCCCCAGCGCGATGAAGATGTTCATGAGCCCCGCGCCGAGCATGGACATGACGAGGATCACGAAGAGCAGCCGCGGGAAGGCGTACATCACATCCACGAAGCGCGTGAGGAGGAGGTCGGTCCGGCCCCCGATGTAGCCGGAGATGGCGCCGATGGGCACGCCGATGAGCACCACGATCACCTGCGCGCCGAGGCCCACCAGCATCGACACCCGCGCCCCGTAGATCATCCGCGAGAGCACGTCCCGCCCCAGCTGATCCGTCCCGAGCGGGAAGTCGCGCGACGGGAACTCGTAGAGCCGCCCGAAGTTTGGCTTGGTGTAGGAATACGGGGCGATCGCCTCCGCGAAGATGGCGAGGAGGCAGAGGAGAATGACGGTCACCCCGCCGACCACGGCCAGCCTGTTCCGCAGGAGGCGCCGCCACGCATCCCGCCAGAGGCTCGAGCCGCGGCTCTTCGCGCGCGGCCAGACCAGCGCGCCCGCCGGCGCTGGCCGACCCGACGCCCGAAGGCTCGTGTCGGGCGCAGGAGTCCAGAGCGTCATGAGCCCGCCCCCCCGCGGCTCCAGGGCCGCATCCCCCGCCGGCCTTCGGTACCCCCGGCGTGGCGCCCCGTCCGCGCCGGGGAGAGGGGCCGCGTTCGAGCGCGGGCTCCGCCCGCGCAATCATGGGTCGGAGGGGGGCGGTACCCCCCTCCGAGTTCAGTATCGAATGCGGGGGTCGAGAGTGCCATAGAGGAGATCCACCACCAGGTTCATGAGGGCGAGGAATGCGCCGTAGATGAGGACCACGGCCATGATCATCGGGTAATCCCGCCCCGTCATCGACAGCACGAAGAAGCGCCCCATCCCCGGCACCCGGAAGATGGACTCCACGAAGAAGGAGCCGGTGCCCACCGCCGCGAACATCGGCCCCAGAAGCGTCACCACCGGGATCAGCGCGTTCTTCAGGACGTGCCGCAAGATCACAGGACGCTCGGCAAGCCCCTTGGCCCTGGCGGTCCGCACGTAGTCGGAGCGGATCACCTCGATCATGCTCGAGCGGGTGAAGCGCGCGATGATTCCCAGGGGCGCCAGCGCCAGCGTGACCGTCGGGAGCACCCACTCGCGCGGCGAGCCCCACCCGCCGGTGGGAAAGAGCGGGATGACGAAGGAGAAGAGCACGATGAAGAAGACGGCCAGCACGAAGTTCGGGATGCTCACGCCCACCGCGGCCACGCTCACGGACACGTAGTCCCACGAGCGGTTCTGGTACACCGCCGCAAGAATCCCGAGGGTGACGCCCCCCAGCACCGCGAGGGCCAGCGCCATGCTCCCCAGGAGGAGCGACACGGGGAAGGCCTCGACCATGATCTCGGCGACGGTGCGGGTCTTGTACACGAAGGACTGCCCGAAGTCACCCTGCACCGCCTTCGCGATGAAGATGCCGAACTGCGCGTGGAGCGGTCGGTCGAGGCCGTAGGCCTGGGCCAGGTTCTTCTGCGCCTCCGGGGAGAGCGGGTTCGCGCCCTCGGCGACGGGGTCGAGCGGGCTTCCCGGCGTGGCGTGCATCACCAGGAAGGTGACGACGGCCATCGCGAGGAGAGTCGGAATCAGCCACAGGAGGCGATACAGGATGTACCGGAGCACCACCCCTCCCTTGATCGGGCCCGCCGGCTGCTCGGGTGCCCGCAATATTCCCCAAAGTGCCCGGGAAGTCAAGCCGGCCGACCTCCGCGCGGGCGGTGGTATCCTGTGCGTCCGATGACCACCGTCGCCCTCACCCTCCTGCCGGAGCGTCGCACGCTCCAGGCGCCCCACGGCGCCACCATCCTCGCCTCCGCGCAGGAGGCCGGCGTGGACATCACGGCCACCTGCGGCGGGCGAGGCCGCTGCACCTCGTGCCGGGTCAAGTTCGTCTCGGGGGCGGTTCCGCCGCCGACGGTGATGGACGAGCTGCAGCTCGGCGACGCCCTCGTCCGCGAGGGCTACCGCCTCTCGTGCCAGTGCCGCGTGATGGAGCCGGTCGCCGTCCTCGTCGCCCCCCCCCTGGACGAGCGGAGCTTCCAGATCCTCGGCGCCCAGTCGCCATCCGAGGCGCTGGCGCGGGTCGAGATCGACGCCGGGATCCGCAAGGAGGTCGTCACGGTGAGCCTCCCGAAGGAGGAGCATCACCAGACCTCTGACCTCGAGGAGATGCTCGCCGTGCTCGGGCGGACGCCTGACGACGTCTCGCCCGCGCTCCTCCAGGCGCTGCCCCGGGCGCTCCGCCAGCAGCGGGGCGAGGTCACGGTCACCACCTTCGGCTCCCGGGTGCTGGCCGTGGAGCCGGGCGACACCCGGCTCCTCAAGTTCGGCCTCGCCGTGGACATCGGCACCACCAGCGTCGTCACGACGCTCATGGAGCTCGAATCCGGCGAGGAGCTCGCCTCCGTGTCGAGCCTCAACCCCCAGGCGGTGTTCGGCGCCGATCTCATGTCCCGCATCGCCTTCGCGCAACTCGACGCGGGCAACCTGCGCAAGCTCCGGACGCGCATCGTCGGCCTCCTCAACCAGCACATCGAGCAGGTCGCGGCGGACTCGGGTGTGCTGCCCAAGTGGATCTACAAGGTCGTGATCGTGGGCAACACCTGCATGCACCACCTCCTGCTCGGCATCGACCCCTCCCACGTGGGGCTCGCCCCCTACGCCCCGGTGATGCGCCACGCGCTGGTCCTGCCCGCGCGCGAGCTCTTCCTCAAGGTCAACCCGGAAGCGCGCGTCTGCCTGCTCCCCCTGGTGGCGGGCTTCGTGGGCGCGGATGCGGTGGGCGTGGCGCTGGCCACGCGCATCGGCGAGACGCCCGAGACGCGCATCGCCGTGGACATCGGCACCAACGGCGAGGTGCTGCTGGGCTCGCGCGACCGGCTCTGGGCCTGCTCGGCCCCGGCGGGCCCCGCGCTGGAGGGCGCGCAGCTCCGCCACGGGATGCGCGGGGCGCTGGGCGCCATCGATCAGGTCTGGCTCGAGGACGGCGACCTGCGCTTGCACACCATCGGGGATGCCCCCGCCCAGGGGATCTGCGGCTCCGGCGTCATCGACGCCATCGCGACGCTGCTGGAGGCCGACATCCTCGACTGGAGTGGCCTCATCGCCGTGGAGGGGCGCGACCGGCTGCCCGCGCCGCTCCGCGGGCGCGTCTCGGTGCGGGGAGAGGAGCGGGTGGTGACGCTGGCGCGCGCGGGCGAAGGCGGCGCCGCCCGCGAGATCCTCCTCACCCAGGACGACGTGCGCCAGGTCCAGCTCTGCAAGGGTGCCATCGCCTCGGGCGCCGCCATGCTGCAGCGCATCGCCGGCGTCGCGCCCGATCAGGTGAGCGAGCTGATGCTGGCCGGCGGCTTCGGCAATTACCTCTCCATCCGGAGCGCCCTGCGCATCGGGCTCATCCCGCCGCTGCCGGCGTCCCGCATCCGGTACGTGGGCAACGCGGCGGCGCTCGGAGCCCAGCTCGCCCTCATGTCCGAGACCGAGCGGGCGCGCGCCGAGACGATCGCCCGACGGATCGAGCACGTCTCGCTGGCGGCCCACCCCGACTTCCAGGACGTGTTCGTCGACTGCATGAACTTCCCCCGGACATGACGCCTCCCGCTCTCGAGCTGCCCGCAGGTCTCGCGGGCGCGGTGGCCGGGCCGCGCACGCAGGCCATCGACGCGCGCTGGCTCATGGCCTACGCCGCCGCCCTCGGCGAGAGCGCCGCCGAGTATCTCGACACGCTCCGCCCCGACGGCATCCTCGCCCACCCGCTCTTCCCCGTCTGCTACGAGTGGCCGCTGGCGGGGGAGGTGCGCGCCGCGGCCGCGCTGCCGGAGGAGATCGCCGTGCGCGGCGTGCATGCCACCCATGACCTGCGCATCCATCGCCCCGTCCGCGCGGGCGATCGCCTCAGCACGCGGGCGCGCGTGGCCCGGGTAGAGCCGCGAAGCCCCGGCGCCTACGTGGTCACCCGCTTCGAGACAGTCGATGCCGCGGGCGAGCCGGTCACCACCACGGACTACGGCT
>MGBV01000131.1:5475-5843 GCA_001788415.1 Candidatus Rokubacteria bacterium GWC2_70_16
GGATCGAGCCGCCACGCAAGCCCCGGCCTGGTCGGCCGCCGTACCCATCGCCGCCACCCTCGCCCACATCTACACCGAGTGCGCGCGCATCTGGAACCCCATCCACACCGACCGCGCCGTGGCCAGGGCCGCCGGGCTCCCGGCCATCATCCTGCACGGCACGGCGACGCTGGCCCTGGCGGTCTCGCAAGTGCTGCGCCGCGAGCCGCGTGGGCCGGCCGCGGGCGTGCGCCGCATCCTGTGCCGCTTCGGCGCCATGGTGGAGATGCCCTCGGCGATCACCGTCGAGGGGCTGGGAGCGACCGACACCGCCGAGGGCCGGTGGGTAGCCTTCCGCGCCCTCACGGCGGAGGGCCACGCGGCGGTGC
>MGBV01000132.1 GCA_001788415.1 Candidatus Rokubacteria bacterium GWC2_70_16
AGGGGATGTGGACATTGATGAGCGGGAAGCTCTTGCGCTCGAGCAGCCTGGCCAGCGCGGCAGGGCTCACGTTGGTGTAACTCCGGCCGGCCCCGACGGACACCTTCCGGCTTCCAGGGTCCCGCTCATCGGCTCCGGCCACCGCTCCCGTGGCGAACAGCGCCACGACGGCCATGCCGACAGCCGCCAGCACGAGGCGGCGGCCCTCCGGGCCTCTTCTCAGCATCACGTCTTCCTCCTCCATCACGGGTGTCCGTCGCCGTCGCTGCCGACACTTGCAAGGACCCGTTCCAGAGCCACGACGAGCGGGTGGAGCGCCTCATCCGCTCGTTCTGAGCGAGACCGCGGGCGTCTCTCCGCCGCGCCCTGCGGCCGCGGCCGCTTAGTTCGGCGGGTGCAGCCGCAGGCGCACGATGACGGGACGGTGATCAGAGGCGGTGGTCGCCCCGATCTCCGCCGCGACCGCCTCGAAGGCGCTGCCGGCCATCACGTAGTCGATACGCCGCGCCGGCCGGTCCGCCGGATGGGTGCCGGGCGCACCGGCGAGTTTTTCGGCAACGGCGTCGCGAAGTCCGCCGCCGGCGAGCGCCCGCACGGCCGCTGACTCCGGCGTGTCGTTCAGGTCGCCGGCGACGATGGCGAGGCGCACGTCGCCCAGGGACGCCAGCAGGATCCCTGCCTGTTCGGCGCGCTCGGCGCGTTCCGCGCCGCGGTTGTACGGCGTCAGGTGCGTGGTCGCGATGCGGATCGTGCGTCCGCGCCATTCCCCATCCGCCCACGCATACCCGCGGACCTGACCGCTCGGCCCCCGCGGGTAACGCGCCCAGCCGCTGGCGCGCACCGGCAGCCGGGTGAGGATCGTGTTGCCGTACAGCTGCCCGTGCATGGGCCCGTAGATGGCCCGGTACTGCGGGAAGCGCCAGGCCAGCCACGCGAAGTAATCGACGCCGCCGCTGATGGTCATGCCGCGATTCACTTCCTGCAGCGCGATGACGTCTGCATCGGCCCGCTCGAGCTCCGCGGCGATGCCCGCGATGTTGGGGACGCTGCGCGCATCGAGTCCCTGGTGGATGTTGTAGCTCATCACGACCAGTGCCTCGCCGGATGCGCGCGCGGCGCCGGACGCGCCCCCGTGGGGGAGCTGCCCGACTGTCGCCCCGAGCAGCATCGCCGCCGCCGCAGCCCCGATCGCGGTCGCGGGCGCGCCGAGCGGTGCCGCGTCGCGCGCGGGCCGCGCGGCGAGCGCCACGAGGCCGAGCAGAAGGAAGGCCACGGCCAGGACCGCCATCCAGTCAATCCGGGAATAGAACAGGAAGAGCTGGACGAAGAACAGCACCCCGCCCGCTACGTACCCGCCGTGCAGGCCTCTCCCGGGCACGCCGGGTGCCAGCCACAGAACCGTCATCGCGTACACGGCCGCTGCAGGAAGGAGGGCGAGCGCGACGCCGGCTGTCGAATCGAGCGCCGGCCCGGCAAGCACGACTGCGGCGGCGACGGCGCACGAGGCCGCCGCGAGCCAGGCGCGCGGCCAGCTGAGTCCCGCGGCCAGGCCGATCAGGACGCCGGCCTGGATCGCGAGCACCGCAGGGGTCAGCGTGAGCCCGCTGACCATCTGCATCCGGCCCGCGTTGCCGAGCAGCGCGACGAGCAGGAACAGAAACGGCCCGAACCCGACGAGCGCGTAGCGCGCCGGCGCCCCGCCGCCGTCCGGCGCCGCCGCCTCGGTGCGCGCGGCGGCGAAGGCGGCGACGACAAACGCCCCCGCGAGCGCGACGCCCAGCGTCGCGGCGGGCCATCCCGAAAGCGCCTGCAGGTCGAGGCCGTGCAGCGCGTGCTGCCCGGCCAGCTGCAGCATCGCCCCGAGCGCGACAGCCAGCGCGATCGCGCGCCCTCCGGCGCCGAGGGCGGCGGCGCGCATCCAGGCGGGCAGCCACCACAGCCAGAGCACGCACGCGACGAAGGCGAGCGCCGGCGTCGCCGATTCGTGCTGCACGAGGCTGCGAACGGCGAGCGCAGCGGCATACGTCGCCGCGAGCGCCCGGTGCGCGTGCACGCGTCCGATCAGACGGTCTGGCAGCCACGCGAGCAAGCCGATCGCCCACACGGCGCCCGCCACCAGCCCGATCTCGTTGGCCGGCCGGTCCTCGGCGACGTTCCACACGACCATCGCGAGGTAGTAGCGGATTGTCTGGGTGCCGGTCCAGACGCCCAGCGCGCCCGCCGCGACCAGGGCGATCGAGCGCGTGCCGCGGGAAGGAGCGGCGGGCGGCAAGGTGCGGTCGGCAGGATGCATGGTTGGACCCGCCCTCGATAATACCAGCGACCGAAGGTCGGCCGGGAGAGCCGCCCGGAGACAGGGCTCCTGACCGCGGATGGGATCCGGGCGGAGTGGGTGGACCTGATCCGGGCCTTCCCGGACCGCTTCGTGATCGGGAGCGACCAGTTCCACGCCTCGCCCCGCTCGCCGCAACGCTGGCCGGAGAGGGCCGAGGGAGCCAGGCAGCTCCTGGATCGGCTCCCCGGAGAGGTGGCACGGCTCGTGGCGCGGGACAATGCGATCCGCATCTACCGCCTCCAGGCGCAGTAGGCGCCCATCGAAGCAGCGAGCCGGGCCCGGGCGATGACGACGTGGCCAGGAGGCGACGCGGTCAGCCGCAGCCCCGTGCTAGGCTTGGGGGCGCACGTGGTCGAACGGAGTCCGGATGCGGCACGTGGCGGAGGGGCACCGTGGGAGAGATCGGGCCGGCCGTGACGATGCGGGATCCGCTGGCGGAGCTCCTCGGGGCGCTCGAGCCGGGCGGGACATTCCGCTACACCTACGAGGACGCGGTGAAGCTGTCGGGCCACTCGTGTCCCACCGTGGCCGGCGCCTACCTGATGACCGCCGTCGCGCTCCGGGCCCTCTACCCCGACGGGGTCGGGGTGCGGGGCGAGGTCGAGGTCGCGATGGGCGGGCCGCCGGACGACGGCGGGACCGGCCCCATGGCGCAGGTGATCGCGCTCCTGACCGGCGCCGCGCCGCAGACGGGGTTCGGCGGGCTCATGGGGAAGTTCCGGCGGAAGGACCTGCTGACATTCGACCCCGCCCTCCGGGGGCGGGTGAGGTTCCGGCGCGTGGACACGGGAGCTGCGGTGGAGGTGACCTACAGCCCCGCCTCCGTGCCGCCCGCGCCGGAGATGTCGCCGCTCATGGTCGCCGTCCTCGGCGGCCGCGCGACGGCGGAGGAGCAGCGGCGCTTCGGAGCGCTGTGGCAGGCGCGGGTGCGCGACATCCTCACCGGCGATCCGGCCCGCGTCGTCCAGGTGGCCAGGGCCGCCTGAGCCATGATCAGGGCCACGCTCAGCGGGCATTACCGCGAGGACGCCCGCTACCCCGCTGCGATGGTGAACATCACCAACCGCTGCAACCTGTCCTGCCAGCACTGCTTCGTCTTCCGCGACGGCAACCCCAACGAGGAGCCCGCCTCGGCGCGCGAGGAGATGCCGGATGCGGCCATCCTCGAGACCCTGGCCGGGTTGCGCGACCGCCACGGCATCGTGTCCATGCTGCTACGGCAACGACGTGGACTGCGGCCGCTGCGGCGCCTGGGTGGTCTTCAGTCTCGCGGCGAAGCTCGGCGCGGGGGACGGGCGCCCCGGGGTCTTCAGCCGCGCCGCGCGTACTGGAGCGGCAGGGCCGTGATGTGCTTGATCTCCCGCAGCACGAGCGCGCTGTTGACGCTGGTGACGCCCGGCAGCGGCATGATCTTGCCTGTCAGGACATCCGAGTAGCCCGTGAGGTCGGGCGCGACGACGCGCAGCAGGTAGTCGGCCTCGCCCGTGAGGGAGTAGCACTCCAGCACCTCGGGGATCCGCTGCACGCCCCGCTCGAAGGCCTGGGTCGGCGCATGCCCGTGCTTCTCCACCGAGACGCGGGTGAAGGCCGTGACCCCGAGCCCCAGGGCCTCCGTCGAGAGGAGCGTGGTGTAGCCCCGGATGATCCCGAGCCCCTCGATGCGCCGCAGCCGCCGCAGGCACTGCGAGGGCGAGAGCCCGACCGCGTCCGCCAGCTCGATGTTCGGGACGCGGCCGTTCTTCTGCAGCTCCGTGAGGATCCGGGAGTCGATGTCGTCCAGCCCCTTGAGCGCCATGGCATGCCTCCTGTGAGGTGAGGTGCGCGATCCCATGTCCTCGGCCGACACGCTGGGCTATCATGACACGGGAGCCACAGGCGGCAAGACGGGACAGGAGGCCCTATGGCAGGCGAGGACATCTACGGCAGTTCCGAGCACCAGCAGTTCCGCGCGGTGGTGCGCAAGTTCGTCCAGACGGAGCTCGCCCCCCGGGCGCGGGAGTTCGACGAGATGGGCCGGCCGGACAAGGCGATCTTCAAGCGGCTCGGCGAGCTGGGCCTGCTCGGGATCCGCTACGACCCGAAGTACGGGGGGCAGGGGCTCGACTACTCCTACCAGGCGGTGTTCCTCGAGGAGCTCGCCCTCTGCGACAACTCGGGCGTCGCCATGGGCATCAGCGTCCAGACGGACATGGCCACGCCGGCCCTCCACCACTTCGGCAGCGAGGAGCTGAAGCAGAAGTACCTCGTGCCGGCGATCGCCGGCGAGCAGGTGGCGGCCATCGCCGTCACCGAGCCCGGGGCCGGCTCCGACGTGGCCGGCATCAAGACGCGCGCGGTGCGGGACGGCGCGGACTGGGTGATCAACGGCTCGAAGATGTTCATCACCAACACCGCCAACGCCGACTGGCTCTGCCTCCTGGCCGTGACCGACCCCGGCGCGGGCTACGGGGGCTACACCCAGATCGTCGTGCCCACCGACACGCCGGGCTTCTCCTTCCGACTGCTCGACAAGATCGGCAACCGGGGCTCGGACACCGGGCTCCTCTTCTTCGACGACGTGCGCGTGCCCGTCGCCAACACCATCGGCCACCCGAACCGGGGCTTCCAGCAGCAGATGGCGCAGTTCCAGGACGAGCGCATGGTGCCGGTGGTGACCTCCCCCGTGTCGGCCCGCCGCCTCTGGGAGCTCACGCTGGCCCATGCCCAGCAGCGGGTGGCCTTCGGCAAGCCCCTGGCCAAGATGCAGGTGAACCGGTTCAAGTTCGTCGAGATGATGATCCAGATCACGGCGGCCCAGGAGATGGCGCACCGCTGCATCCGCAAGATGGTGCGCGGCGAGGACGTGACGCTCGACGTGTCCATGGCCAAGGTCTTCTGCGCCAACGCGAAGCAGTACGTGGCCACGACCTGCGTGCAGCTCTTCGGCGGCTCCGGCTACATCTGGGAGAACCCCGCCGCGCGCGCCTTCGTGGACTCGCGCCTCGGCACCATCGGCGGCGGGGCCGACGAGGTGATGAAGGAGGTCGTGGCCAAGCTGCTCCAGATCTGAAGGCCGTCACCGGACGACGTGCTCGGCCCGGATGATGATGGAGTGAGGGATCGTGAGGCCCAGCGCCGCGGCGGCACGCAGGTTCACCGCCAGCTCC
>MGBV01000133.1:0-160 GCA_001788415.1 Candidatus Rokubacteria bacterium GWC2_70_16
GCACGACCAGAACTGGTCGAACCGCATGATCCTCGGCGACTCGCTCCAGGTGATGGGCACGACCAGAACTGGTCGAACCGCATGATCCTCGGCGACTCGCTCCAGGTGATGGCCAGCCTGGCCGAGCGCGAGGGGCTGCGCGGCAAGGTGCAGTGCATCT
>MGBV01000133.1:185-5875 GCA_001788415.1 Candidatus Rokubacteria bacterium GWC2_70_16
GTTCAACAGCAACTTCCAGTGGAGCACGACGAGCCGCGACGTGAAGGACGGTAACGCGGCCCACATCACGCGTGAGCCGGAGCAGGTGAAGGCGTTCCGCGATACCTGGCGGGACGGGATTCACTCCTACCTGACGTATCTGCGTGATCGGCTCACCGTGGCCCGGGACCTGCTGACGGAGTCGGGGTCGATCTTTGTGCAGATCGGCGATGAGAACGTGCATCGCGTCAGAGCGCTGATGGACGAAGTGTTTGGCGAAGACAACTTCATAGCGCAGATAGCCACCAAGACTTCGGGCGGTTCAACCGGCGTGTACCTGTCGGGCGTCGTCGATTTCGTCCTGTGGTTCTCAAAGGACACTGAGCGGACGAAGTTCAGATCTCTCTTCGCGAGTAAGGAACTTGGGGGGGACGGCGCTGAGAAATACAATCGCGTTCGTCTTCCAGACCTTGAGTCGCGGCCTCTGTCCGACGACGAGCGCGCTTTCGGCTCTGACATTCCTGAAGGTACGCGAGTGTACCGGCAGGACAACCTCACAAGCCAGAGCGTCGGCCGCGATAAGGGCGAGGGAGCAGCTTCTTGGTTTCCGGTGGCCGTTCGTGGCCGGGAAGTGCGCCCGTCGCTCAAAGTTCGATGGAAGACCAACCAGCTAGGGATGGAACGGCTCCTTCGAGCGGATCGCGTGGAGTTGACAGGTAACAGCCTTTCATACGTTCGCTACTTGGAGGATTTCGGCGCTGCCGCGATCAACAACGCGTGGACTGATATTGGCGGCATTCAGAGCCGATCTGATCCCAAGGTCTACGTAGTTCAAAGTCCAACTACGCTAATTCAGCGCTGCGTCCTGATGACCACCGACCCCGGCGATCTCGTGCTCGACCCCACGTGCGGCTCCGGCACCACCGCCACGGTCGCCGAGCTATGGGGCCGGCGCTGGATCACCATCGACACCTCACGCGTCGCGCTCGCGCTGGCCCGCGCTCGGATCATGGCGCGCGCTACCCGTACTACCTGCTCGCCGACTCGCGCGAGGGCCAGATCAAGGAAGCCGAGGTGACGCGCACCGCGCCGTCCTCGCAGCCAACCCGCGGCAACATCCGCCAGGGCTTCGTCTACGAGCGTGTGCCGCACATTACGCTCAAGTCCATCGCCACCAACGCCGAGATCGACGTCATCTGGGAGAAATGGCAGGCGACGCTGGAGCCGCTGCGTGAGAAGCTCAACGCCGCGCTGAAGAAGCAGTGGCATGAATGGGAGATCTCGCGCGAGGCTGACTCGAAGTGGCCGGATGCCGCGAAGACGCTCCACGCTGATTGGTGGCAGGCGCGCATCGCGCGGCAGAAGGCGATCGACGCCTCCATCGCCGCCAAGGCCGAGTTCGAGTACCTCTACGACAAGCCCTACCCGGACAACAGGACGGTGCGCGTCGCCGGCCCGTTCACGGTCGAGAGCCTCTCGCCGCATCGGGTGCTCGGCGTGGACGAGAACGACGGGCTGATCGACCCGGCCTCCGAGCCCGGCGCGGAGTACGCGGCCAGGCAGACGTTCCCGCAGATGATCCTCGAGAACCTGCGCACCGCCGGCGTGCAGCAGGCGCACAGGGACGCCCGCATCACGTTCACCGCGCTCACGCCCTGGCCCGGCGACCTCGTCGCCGCCGAGGGGCGCTACATGGAGGGCGATGGCGCGGCGGCCATCGAGCGGCGCGCCGCGATCTTCATCGGCCCGGAGTTCGGCACCGTCACCCGGCCGGACCTGGCGGCCGCCGCCCGCGAGGCGGGGGACGCCGGCTTCGACGTGCTCATCGCTTGCGCCTTCAACTACGAGGCGCATGCCACGGAGTTCAGCAAGCTCGGCCGCATCCCCGTGCTCAAGGCGCGGATGAATGCCGACCTGCATATGGCCGAGGACCTCAAGAATACCGGCAAGGGCAACCTCTTCGTCATCTTTGGCGAGCCCGACATCACCCTCCTCCCCGCCGAGGGCGGCCGCGTGCGGGTGAAGGTGAACGGCGTGGACGTCTTCGACCCCAGCACCGGCGAGGTCCGCAGCGACGGCCCCGACGGCATCGCGTGCTGGTTCATCGACAGCGACTACAACGAGGAGAGCTTTTTCGTCCGCCACGCCTACTTCCTCGGCGCCAACGACCCCTACGGCGCGCTCAAGACCACACTCAAGGCCGAGATCGACGAGGAGGCGTGGGCGACCCTCCACAGCGACACGTCGCGCGCCTTCGACAAGCCCAGATCGGGGCGCATCGCGGTGAAGGTGATCAACCACCTGGGCGACGAGGTCATGAAGGTGTTCCGGGTGGTATGAGCGACACGCACGAGGGCGTATCGGATTCGACTCAGTTGGCCCGGAGCGCCGGGCGCGATAACATGCCTGCGTGGACATCCGCTACTACATTGACCCTGAGACCGAACTGCCGCACATTTATCGGCACGATGTGGCGGAGCAGGACGTCGAGGACGTGCTGCGACGACCCATGGAGGATAGACCGGGACGAGAAGGGGCGCGCGTCGCGCTGGGCCGGAGCCGAGCAGGACGGTATCTCCGGATCATCTACGTGCCTGATGCCGTCCACGACTCCGTGTTCGTCATCACGGCGTACCGGCTTGGCGCCAAAGCGCTGAGAGCGCTTCGGCGTCGGCGCAGGAGGCGGCAATGAGGCAGGCGAAGTATCCCGCTGGCTGGGACGAGGAACGTGTTCGCCGTGTTCTGGAGTACTACGAGACGCAGTCCGAGGAGGAAGCTGTCGCCGAGGATGAGGCTGCCTACGAGGCGATCACCCATACGGCGATGGAGGTGCCGGTCGGCCTCGTGCCGGCGGTGCGTGAGCTGATCGCGAAGCAGCGCGCCGGCTAGGGCGCGCCGTTCGACGCCGTCATGAAGGTGTTCCGCGTGGCGTGACCGGAACAAGCGGATCTACTCGGCCCATGGACCTCCTTCAGCGGATCACGCGTGACCCTGCGGTGATGGGCGGGCGGCCGTGCCTTCGCGGAATGCGGGTGACCGTCGGTACCATCGTCGGACTCCTCGCCGCCGGGCGGACTCACGAGGAGGTCCTGCAGGCGTATCCTTACTTGGAGGCCGACGACATTCGCGCGGCACTCTCGTACGCCGCCTGGCGCACCGAGGAAGTCGAACTGCCCCTGCCATGAAGCTCCTCCTCCACACGAACCTGTCGCCTACGTGGGTCAGGTTCCTGGGGGAGAACGGGTTCGAGGCCACCAACGCTCGTCTTGACATACCCAGAACGGGATTTATCATACCCACTGTGGGAATGAAGCGTGCCTCTCGGACAGACCATCCGAGGAGTCCATCCCCGGGCTTGGCCGACGCGCTGTTCGCCAAGGTGCAGCAGCGTGTGCTGGGTGTCCTCTTCGGCAATCCCCGGCGGAGCTTCTATGCAAACGAAGTGATCCGCTTGGCACGCTCCGGTACCGGCGCCGTGCAGCGAGAGCTTGCCCGGCTCGAGGCATCCGGCCTCGTGACCGTCACCCGCGTCGGCAAGCAGAAGCACTATCAGGCAAACGCCGGCTCGCCGGTGTTCGAGGAGCTGCGAGCGTTGGTGCTCAAGACGTTCGGGCTGGCCGACGTGCTGGGCGCGGCTCTGGCACCGGTTTCGCGAAGCATCCGCGCGGCGTTCGTCTACGGATCGATCGCGAAGGGCCAGGACACCGCCGCGAGCGACATCGATCTGATGGTAATCAGTGACCACCTGACCTATGCCGATCTGTTCGCTACCGTGGAAGAAGCGTCCGCACGACTCGGACGGAAGGTCGCTCCCACGATCTACTCGCCGAAGGAGCTGTCCAAACGCGTGAAGCAGGACAATGCGTTCGTGACGCGAGTGCTGGCGCAGCCCAAACTGTGGCTGATCGGTGACGAGAGTGTCCTCGCCGCTTGAGAACCTCTGCGGCTCGGGTCAATCCTTGCGCAAGGAGGCGCCGGGCGCGAAGGAGTTGGCCGGGCTCGAGCGGTCTGGCCTCAGGCGACTTGCCGACGCAGAGAAACAGGCAAATTCCCTGGAGAGTCGATTCGACCTCGCCTACAATGCCGCGCACGCGCTATGCCTCGCGGCGTTGCGCCGCTCGGGGTACCGCGCCACGAACCGATACATCGTGTTCCAGGTGCTTCCACACACGCTCGGCATCGGCCCCGAGGTGTGGCGGGTGCTTGCCCGGGCCCATGACCTCCGGAACCGCGGGGAGTACGAAGGTCTTCTCGACGCCGGTGATCGCCTGGTTGCCGACATGATCCAGGCGTGCAAGGTCGTCGCCGCCGCGCTACGGAAGCTGCCACCGGTCTGACCGCCGCCCGCCATGGAGTTCCGCATCGCCGATGCCTTCACGGACAGCCTCGCACGGCTCACCGGCGAGGAGCAGAAGGCGGTCAAGACCACCGCCTTCGACCTGCAGCTCGATCCGACTAGCTCCGGGATGCGTTTCCACAAGCCCGCCAAGGCGAAGGACAAGCGGTTCTGGTCGGTGCGGGTCAGCAGCGACGTCCGGCTGATCGTGCACCGGACAGCGGACAGCCTGCTGCTCTGCTACGTGGACCATCACGACAAGGCGTACGCGTGGGCCGAGCGCCGCAAGCTGGAGACGCACCCCACCACGGGCGCGGCGCAGCTCGTGGAGATCCGCGAGCGGGTGCAGGAGATCGTCGTCCCCGCGTACGTGCAGCCGGCTCAGACGCCAGCGCTGAAGAAGCTGCTGCTCGCGCACATGCCGGACGACGAGCTGCTCGGTTACGGCGTGCCGGCCGAGTGGCTGGCCGACGTGCGGCAGGCCACCGAGGACACCGTCCTCGCGCTGGCGGACCACCTGCCGGCGGAGGCCGCCGAGGCGCTGCTGGAGCTGGCCACCGGGGGGACGCCGTACAAGCCGCGGCCAGTGCCGGCGGCCGATCCGTTCGATCACCCGGACGCGCGGCGCCGCTTCCGCGTGGTGACCGACGTGGACGAGCTGGCGCGAGCGCTGGAGTATCCGTGGGAGCGATGGACGGTCTTCCTGCACCCCGCGCAGCACGAGCTGGTGGAGCGCCGCTTTGGCGGGCCGGCGCGCATCGCCGGCTCGGCCGGTACGGGGAAGACCGTCGTGGCGCTCCACCGCGCAGCATACCTGGCCCGTGCCAACCCCGATGCGCGCATCCTCCTCACAACGTTCTCGGAGACGCTGGCGATCGCGCTGCGCACGAAGCTCGCGCGGCTGATCGGCACCGAGCCGCGCCTCCGCGAGCGCATTGACGTTGATCCGCTGGACACGGTCGCCCGCCGGCTCCACGACCGCATGCTCGGCCGCGCCGAGGTCGCGTCGCGCGAGGGGCTGCGCGATCGTGTGCGCGAGAGCGCCCAGGAGGGCGTGGACCAGAAGTTCTCGCTCGCCTTTCTGGTGACCGAATGGACCGAGGTCGTGGACGCGTGGCAGCTCGATTCGTGGGAGGCCTATCGCGACGTCGCCCGGCTGGGGCGAAAGACGCGGCTGCCGGAGAAGCAGCGTCAGGCGCTCTGGGCGATCTTCGAGCGCGTTCGCACGGGACTGACCGAGCGGAGGCTCGTGACGCAGGCCGGCCTGTACAGCCGGCTCGCGGCGCACCTCGCCGGGGGTGAGCGCCTGCCGTACGACTTCGTGGTCGTGGACGAGGCGCAGGACGTGAGCGTGGCGCAGCTCCGTTTCGTCGCC
>MGBV01000134.1:0-4765 GCA_001788415.1 Candidatus Rokubacteria bacterium GWC2_70_16
TTCTGAACTGATGCGCCACACCGGGTGGGATTTCAAGACCTTGTCCTTCACGTAGCTCGACGCGTTTGCCGTCAATCTCGAGTACCGCCGCCCCACGAATGATGTAGAAGAACTGCCGCGACCGCCGGTGGAAATGCCGCTGCTCGTTGTCACCGGGCGGAACACGCTCTTCGATGACGCTAAGGTCCTCGCGCTTCAGCAGGTGCCAACCTTCGCTACCGCTACCCCATCGGTAGCATTCCGCGGTCGAAATGTCCGTGACGTTCATTCGAGTCGCCGAACCCTTTTGCCGTTTAGCCTGATATCACTGGAACTGCGTTACGAGGGGAAGATCGGCCTGTGTGACACGAGACGCCACGGCTCACGTGAGGGTTGGCGGCCCTGAGTTCCCGCGAGGTTCGCGAGGACAGCCACTCCCCGCTGGCCGTGTTCTCCCGCGTGGCCCCGCGGTGTATCACCTGCGCCCCCGCAGCTTCCGGGGCGGCGCGGTCGGTGCGGTCGGCCCGAGCGATCGTGAAGACGTCATGCGGGCTTCCCCCTCCCGTCCGTGGCGGATCAACGATAGCCGGCGGGCGGCGATGGGGCAACCGTCAGCCCGCCGGGCGTCGATGACGGACAAGATGGCGAGCGCGACCAGCGAGAGCACGCTGGCGATCCACCGCCAGCCGCCGGGGGTGCCGGACAGCATGCCGAAGGTCAGCTCCGGGTTGATGACGAGGGTCAGGGAAACCAGCCCCGCCGCCTTTGCCAGAACCTCAGGAGGCGGAGCCCCGGGCGGTTCGACAATGGGTCGCGCGCGGCTCAGGCAGCGTAGCGGATGATCTCCAGTTCGGTCTCTCCGTTCGCGCGGCCCAGGATCTGGTCAACCTGCGCGAGCACCGCGTCTTCGAGCACATATTGGGGACAGCCTCCGCACTCGAGAACGGGGAGACCCTTGAGGATGACGATGCCCGTCTCCCGGACCTTGAACGGCAGATCCGTTCTCGTCGGTGTCAATTCCGCTCCACAGACTTCACATCTCATCGCTTCGACCTCCTGGCCTTGAGATCGGCCTCCCACTCCCCGGGGTCCGGGCGGTACGAGGTGACAACCCGGACATTATCGCCCTCCACGTCCGTTGCGAACAGCACGTGGAACGCCTGCGACCCGTGCCTCGCGAGGATCAGGTAGCTCGGGAGGTACTTGTCGTCGGGGTACGCCTCGACCAGCTGGTACGTGGCCACCGCGGCCAAGATTGCCTCGCGTGAGTGGAGGACTACGCGTTGCGGCTTGGCCTCTTCGCCCTGAGCGGGCTCATCGGGGGTCGCGGTCAACCGCGGGGGAGGGCGTCAGCATCATGCGGAGCGCGAGGAGAGCCACGCCCACCGTGATGGCCGAGTCCGCCACGTTGAAGGCCGGCCAGTGGTAGCCGCGCCAGTAGAAGTCCAGGAAGTCCACCACCGCACCGAAGCGGACCCGGTCGATGAGATTGCCCGCGGCGCCGCCGAAGACGAGGCCCAGCGACAGCGCCGTCCAGGCACCCCCCGTGGGCAGGAGCCTCGCGGCGATCACGGACAGGATCGCGAGGGCGACGAGCGAGAGCACGCCGGCGATCCACCGCCAGCCGTCGGGGGCGCCGGACAGCATGCCGAAGGCCAGCCCCGGGTTCATGACGAGGGTGAGGGAGAAGAGGCCCTCCAGCACGGGCGCCGGCACGCCGGGCGCCAGGCGGCGCAGGGCCATCGCCTTGGTGAGCTGGTCGAGCACCAGGATCACCCCGGCGAGCCAGCAGACGAGGGTCATTTGGTTCGCTTGAATGTGGATGACAGCGGGTGGCGGTTGGGCCTCTTCGCGCAAGCGCTCATCGGGACGCCCGGTCCACGCGCGTCATCCGAGCGATCGCACGATCGGGGCGCAGCGCTCGCAGAGGGTCGGGTGGGCGGCATCCTCGCCGACGCGCCCGCTCCACATCCAGCAGCGCTCGCACTTCTTCCAGCCGAGCTCCTGGGCCGGCACCACCGTCAGCAGGAGCCCAGGGATGTCCTGGCTCTCGTAGGCCAGGCCGGCGCCCGCGGGCGGCGCCTGCTTCACGCGGACGCCCGAGACGTTGAACAGCGCCGCGAGCAGCGCCTCGCCCTTGCTCTCGAGCAGCGGCAGCCACTGCTCCTCCGGGGCATTGACGATGTGAACCACGGCGTCGAGGCCCTTGCCGATGCGGCCGGCCTTCCGCGCCCCCTCGAGGGCGCGGGAGACCTCGCCGCGCACCTCCAGCAGCCGGTCCCAGTCGGCGGCGAGCCGCTCGTCCAGCCACTCGCCCCGCTCCTCGGGGAACAGCGTCAGGTGCACGCTCTGGGGCTTGCCGCTGCCGGGGATATGCCCCCAGACCTCATCGGCCGTGAAGGTGAGGATGGGCGCCAGGAGCCTGGTCAGGGCCGTCAGCACCTCGAAGCAGACGGTCTGGGCGGCGCGGCGCCGCGGATCGTCGGGGGCGGAGACGTAGAGACGGTCCTTGATGATGTCGAGGTAGAGCGCCGAGAGCTCGACCGCGCAGAAGTTGTGGGCGGCGTGGAACACCACGTGGAACTCGTAGGCGTCGTACGCCTTGCGCACCCGCGCGATGAGCTCGCCGAGCCTCGAGAGCGCCCAGCGGTCCAGCTCGTCCATGCGGGCATAGGAGATGCGGTCGCGATCCGGGTCGAAGTCGGCCAGCGCCCCCAGCAGGAAGCGGCAGGTGTTGCGCACCCGGCGGTAGGCCTCCGCCAGCCGGGTCAGGATCTCGTCCGAGAGGCGGATGTCCTCGGTGTAGTCCTCGGCGGCCACCCAGAGCCGGAGCACCTCGGCCCCGTACTTCGGGAGCAATTCCTCGGGCGTCACGTAGTTGCCCTGGGACTTGGACATCTTGCGGCCCTCGCCGTCCACCACGAAGCCATGGGTGAGGACGGAGCGGTAGGGCGGCTTGTCGCGGGTGCCGACGGCCTCCAGGAGGGAGGAGTGGAACCAGCCCCGGTGCTGGTCCGAGCCCTCCAGGTACATGTCGGCCGGCCAGCGCAGATCGGGCCGCGTCTCGAGCACGGCCGCGTGGCTGCAGCCGGAGTCGAACCACACATCCAGGATGTCCGTCTCCTTGCGGAAGGACGCCCCGCCGCAGGCGCCACAGACCGTGCCCGCCGGCAAGAGGTCCGCCGCCTCGCGCGCATGCCACTCGTCGGCGCCCCGGCCGGCCCTCATGATGGCCGCCACGTGCTCGACGAGGCGCTCCTCGAGCAGGAGGCCGCCGCACCGCTCGCAGTAGAAGGCGACGATGGGCACGCCCCAGACGCGCTGGCGGGAGATCACCCACTCGGGGCGGTGGGCCACCATGTTGAAGATGCGCTCCTCGCCCCAGGGCGGGATCCACCGGACCTCGCGCCGGATCGCCTCGAGCGTCTTCTGCCGGAGCCCCGTCTGGTCGAGCGCGATGAACCACTGCTCCGTGGCGAGGAAGAGCGTGGGGTTCTTGCAGCGCCAGCAATGCGGATAGGTATGCTCGACCTCGACCGACGCCACGAGCGCGCCCGCCCGCCGCAGGTGCTCGATGATCCGGGGGTTGGCCTCCCACACCGTGAGTCCGCCGAAATGCGCGACCTCCGGCTTGAACCGCCCGTCGTCGTCCACGGGGTTGTAGACCCTGAGGTGCGCCTTGCGCCCCAGCTCGTAGTCCTCCTCGCCGTGGCCGGGAGCGATGTGGACGAGCCCCGTGCCGGTGTCCATGGCGACGAAGTCGGCGGGGATCACGGGCACCTCCCGCTCGATCCACGGGTGCCGGGCCAGCGTGCCGTCGAGCGCCGCGCCCGGGAGCGCCAGGGGCGCGGCCTGGGCGCGGCCGCGGACTCCGTCGAGCCAGCCCACGGGCTCGGCCAGGGCCTGCGCCACGATGAGCCACTCCCCCCCCACCTCGATGGCGGTGTAGGTCTCGCCCGGGTGGACGGCGATGGCGAGGTTGGCCGGGAGCGTCCAGGGCGTCGTGGTCCAGATGACGAGGGAGGCCGCCCGGCCGCCGAGCGCCCGGGCCAAGGCCGGGCTCGGCGCCTTCACGGGGAACTTCACGTACACCGACGGGGTGGTCTGGTCCTCGTACTCGACCTCCGCCTGGGCCAGCGCCGTCTTGCAGTGCATGCACCAGTGCACGGGCTTGAGCCCCTTGTAGACCATCCCGCGCCCCACGAAGCGCCCGAACTCCCTGACGATGGTGGCCTGGTAGGCCGGCTCCATCGTGATGTAGGGATGCTTCCAGTCGCCGAACACCCCCAGGCGGCGGAACTCGTCGCGCTGGATGTCGATGAACTTGGCGGCGTACTCGCGGCAGCGGCGGATCTTCTCCACGGGGTCCATGGCGCGGCGCACGTCCAGCGAGGCCGTGTCGAGCCCCAGCTCCTTGTCCACCTGGTGCTCGATGGGCAGGCCGTGGCAGTCCCAGCCGGGGACGTACACCGCGTTCTGCCCGAGCATGGTGCGGGACTTCACGATGAAGTCCTTCAGGATCTTGTTGAGCGCCGTGCCCATGTGGATGTGGCCGTTGGCGTAGGGGGGGCCGTCGTGGAGGATCCACAAGGGGCGCTTGGCGGAGGCCTGCCGGATCCGGCCATAGATGTCGGCGGCCTCCCATCGCTCCAGCATCTCCGGCTCGAGCTTCGGCAGGTTGGCCTTCATGGGGAAGGCGGTTCTCGGCAGGTTGAGCGTGCTCTTGTAGTCCATAGAGGCTGAAACGTAACACCGGTGGGGGTTTAGGGTCAAGGAGCCCCCGGCG
>MGBV01000134.1:4774-10541 GCA_001788415.1 Candidatus Rokubacteria bacterium GWC2_70_16
GCCGCATTGTCGATGTTGACCGTGAACCGGTCGAGGAAGTCGCGCCCGAGGAGGCCGTCGCCCTGCCCCAGGTCCGAGTCGTGGGAGACGACGCGGATGGGGCCCGCCCTGGCCCCGGCGACCTCGATGCTGTCCACCACGACGAAGAGGGCGTCGGCGACGCCCGTCACGCCCTTGATCGAGCCGCGGAGCGCGCTCCGGCTGCTCACGCCGAGCTGCTCGAGCACCCGCGGGCTGATGGTCGTCACGGAGGCGCCCGTGTCCAGCATGAGCTGCGCGCTTCCGGCATCGTTGATCCACGCGCTCACCCAGATGGGCTGCCCCGGGGTGAAGCGGATCTGGGCGGCGCCGGCGGGCGGCTGAGCAGGCGGGCATTGGCGCGATATCGCTCGGGCACGCTGTCGAGCCCCTGGCCGTAATGCGCCTGGCCGCGCTCGTCGGTCCAGCGGTACATCTGGGCCCCCGCGCCGGGCGCCAGCCCGAGCAGGACGAGGAGCCAGGCCAGCGCCGCGAGCATGGGGGGCCTCATGGCCCGCTGATTATACCGCGTCGCTATCGCTCGCTCAGGATCACGACGCGCTCCTGCCTGTCGAGCGTGACCGTGAAGCGGTCCAGGAAGTCCCGGCCGAGGAGGCCGTCGCCCTGCGGCAGGGAGGCGTCGTGGGCCAGCACCCACAGGGGCCCCGCCCTGGCCGTTCCCACCTCGACGCGCTCGAGCCGGACCATGAGCGCCTGCGAGGTGCCCGTCACGCCTCTGACCTCGGCGCGCCGCGCCCCGGTCATGTCCACCCCCAGCGCCGATAGCGCGAGCGGCCTGATCACCGTCATCGAGGCCCCGGTGTCGAGGATGAGCCGGACGCTGCGGCCACCGTTGATGCGGACGTCCACCAGCACCGGGCTGCCGGGCACGAACGGGATCCGCGTGCTGCGGCGAGCGGCCGGCGTCGGGCCCGAGGCCGGCTCGGCCTGGGACTGAGGCGGCGACTCCGGGTAGCCCAGGAGCTTGGCCCCGGGGCGGTGGCGCTCGGGTACGCTCTCGAGCCCCTGGGTGAAGTGCACCTCGCCGCGCTCGTTGGTCCAGCGGTAGAGCTGGGCGCCGGCAGGCGGCGCGGCGACGGCCCAGAGGGCGAGCGCGAAGGCCAGCGTGAACAGGGCTCGACGGATCATCCGGCTCCCCCTGCGATCCGGTGCGAGTTGCGGACGGATCATACCCTCATGCCGGTTCGCCCGCCAGCCTCCCGCAAGGGCGGGGCGCCGCGCCCCAGCGGTTCCACGGCGTCCTGTAGACCACCATCTCGTCGGCGCCCGCCACCGTGTTGTGCGCGAGCCTCACCCGGTGCAGCGGCGTGAAGTCCGCCGTCATGGCGGAGATCCGCGGGAACCAGGCGGGGAAGACGACGAGGTAGTCGGGGCAGGCGCGCGCCAGGTAGCGCAGCACCCCGGTCTCGCCGTCCTTGCGGTAGGGGATGATGGCGGGCGTCACGAGTCCCATGACATCGACGACCTCGCGCCGGGAGATGAAGGCGATGGCGCCCACGTCGTTGAGCCCGAGCCGCGCCTCGCGCGGGGTGTGGCTGGCGACCCACCGGCCCACCTCGACCTGCATGGCATTGATGTTCTGGACGGCCCAGCCGTAGCGCGAGGCCGCCGGCCACAGCGCCCAGAGCGAGGCACCGACCAGCAGGATCGCCACCACGGAGCGGGCCCGGGTGAGGCGCCGGCCGCGCAGGAGGGCGAGCGCGGACACGGCCACGGCGACGGCCAGCGGCATGAGGTGGATCGAGTACCGGCCTTCCTGGAATGCGGGGCCGCGGTACGGGGCCAGGAGCGCCATGCCGACGGGGTGAAGCAGGAGGACGAGGGCAGGGAGCGCCGCCGGGCGCCCGTGGCGCCGCCAGAGGAGCCAGAGCCCGGGAAGCAGCAGCAACGGGAGCAGGACATTCACCGACACGAGCCAGCGGGCCCACTCGGCGAGGAAGCGCCAGGGCCGCCCCAGGAGCGCCGTCACCAGGGGCTCGCGAACGCCTGCGAGCAGGCCGAGGAGTCCCCCCTCGATCTTCGCGGAGGCCGTGGCGGGCAGCGGCATTCCCGTGGTCACCAGGTTGAAGGCGACCCAGGGCGCGAGCATGAGGCCCGCCGTCACCGCGAAGACCAGGTTGCGCCGGGCGGTGAGCCCGCCCGCCCCCCACACCAGCGGCAGCAGGAGCGCCGACTCGGGGCGCGCCAGGACGGCCAGCGCCAGGAGGGCCACCGCGGCGCCGTCACGGCCCGCCGAGTGGGCGAGAAGCCCTCCCGTGACGAGCAGCGCCGCCAGGGAGACCTCCATCCCGGACAAGGCCCCCCACGCCAGCGGGCCGGTCAGGCCAGCCAGCACGCCCGCCAGGAGCCCGAGCCCGTCCTGCCCGGTCCAGCGCGCCACCAGGACGCGGGTCAGGAGGGCTGTCGCCAGCGCCGCCACCACGCCCAGGAGCTTCGCGAGGAAGGGCTCGCTGCCGGCCAGCGCGAAGGCGCCGCCCAGCAGGAGCGTCCAGAGGGGCGCGGTGGAGCCCGGCACCTGGACGCCAGGGTTGTAGACGAAGCCATGCCCCTCGGCCAGGTTCCGCGCGAAGTGGACGTGGATCCAGGAATCGTCCAGGGGAAAGCCGCTTCCGCCGGCGAGCTGGCGCTCCCTCAGGAGAAAGACCCCGAGGGCGAGGCCGAGCGCCAGCGCGATCCAGGGCCCCCGGCGGATCACTTCCTGCCGGGGATGAACGTGTAGCCGGCGTGCTCCACGGGCTTCCGGCCCAGGGGGAGCACGTAGAGGAAGCGCCCGTAGGGCAGCGAGATCTCCACGAGCCCCCGGGGCCGGGGCCGCGAAGGATCCCAGTGATCCACGAACCAGACGACCTGCTTGATCCGGCGCGGCACGGCGATGGCCGTGCCGGGCGAGAGGATCATGGTCGCCGAGGACTGCGGCGCGTAGAAGCCGCGCGGCTCCTCCCCCAGGGAGATCTGGTAGATCGCATACTCCGGCATGTAGAACATCGCGTGGCGCAGCCACGGGTAGGAGCGCGGGTTCCCCAGCTCGGTCAGGAGCGCGGTGTCCGAGGGGTCGTAGACGGCCCGGATCGTCTCCACGTAGGTCCGGATCACCGCCTCGTGCTCGCGCAGCGCCGCCGCCGTGCGGCTCATGATCCAGTCGTGGGCCTCGTCGCGGGCGCGCCACACCCAGGCCTCCCCGGTGCGGTGCTCGAAGGCGCGCGGGAGGGGCCTGGCGCTGACGAAGAAGCCGGTGTTGATGAGGAGCAGCGGGGCCAGCGCCAGGAGCGCCAGAGCCAGGCGCCAGCGGGGCCGCCTCAGGCGCTCCGACCAGGCCGCGACGCACTCGTCCACCACGCGGCTCAGGAGCACCACCAGCGCGGGCAGGAAGGTGAGCACGTAGCCGGCCTGGCCGAAGTGCACCAGCGTGTAGAAGGCGGCCGGGGGCGCCACCCACGCCAGGAGGAACCACTCCCGCGCATGCCAGCCGCGGCGGCGCACATAGTAGGGCAGCGCGAGCACGGCGAGTCCCAGCGGTCCCAGGGCCACCCCCACCGACTCGAGCACGTGGCGCGTCTGCCTGAGCGTCGCGTCCAGGTCGCCGCCCAGGACGGAGGTGGGGAGCACCACCGAGCCGTAGAGCTGGGTGGAGGCGGCGAGGTAGGCGCTCCAGCCGCCGGAGAGCCACACCAGCGGGAGCAACCACGCCAGCACCGTGCCCGCCAGGACGGCCCCGGCCGCGACGAGCCGGCGCGCCGAGCGGACGCCGACGAGCGCGCAGCCGGCCCAGAGCGGGAAGAGGAGCACGAGCACGGACTGGCGCATCCCGCCCACCAGGCCCAGCATGAGCGCCCCCGCGTAGAGGCAGCGCGGGCGACCGGAGAGGGTGCGGTAGGCCAGGAGCGCCACGAGGGAGGCGCCGAAGGCCTCGCCCGCGTAGGTGAGACCCACCGAGCCGTAGAACCAGAAGAGCGGGCTGCCCGCCAGCAGGGCCGCCGCGGCCGTGGCCGTGAACCGGTCGTACAGCGTCCTCGCGAGCCAGTACACCGTGAACGTCGTCGCCGCGCTGAAGAGCATGGCGAGCGTGACATAGGCCTGGGTGGCATCCCCGAGCGTGGCGTTGGCGAGCCGGCCCAGCCCGACGTAGAGGAGATAGCCCGGCGGGTGGGGCTGGTGCTTGGCGATGTCGAACTCCCGGAGCGCCAGCGCGAACTGCACCGCGTCCCAGTTGTAGAGCATCCGCGCGCGGTACGGCCAGCGCGAGAGGAGCGTGAGGAGCGCCAGGCCCAGCGCCAGCCCCAGGTCGCCGTGCCGGCCCCAGGCCCCGGCCGCGGCAGTCCAGGAGGGGGCAAGGCGCGGCGCGAGAGCCGCCCGCAGGCGGCGGATCACCCCTGCGCCCACACGCGGTCGGCGGCCCCGAAGATCCCGGCCGAGTCGCCGAGCCCCGCCCGCGCCACCCGCACGTCGCGAGACATGACGGTGGTCCGGGCCCGCACCTGCCGGGCAAGGGACTCGGCCAGCGCGGGCACCGTGGTCATGACGCCCCCGCCGAGGACGAGCAGCTCCGGGTTCAGCAGCGTGACGTAGTTGGCGAGCGCCATCCCGAGGTAGCGCTCCGCGTCCTGCCACAGCTCGCCCGCGAAGGGGTCGCCCGCGGCGGCGGCCCGCGCCACCAGCGCCGCGGTGAGCCGGGAGGCATCGCGCCCGGTCTCCTCGGCGAGAGAGGTCGCCGTCCCCGCCGCCAGCGCCGAGTGGAGCCGCCGCACGAAGCCCGAGCCCGAGGCGTAGGCCTCCACGCAGCCGCGCTGGCCGCAGGGGCAGAGCAGGCCGTCCATCACGACCTGCGTGTGGCCGATCTCCCCCGCGGCGTTGTTGAACCCGCGCAGGAGGAGACCGTCCATCACGGCGCCCGAGCCCACGCCGGTGCCGACGAAGACCGCGACGAGGCTCTGCACGCCACGGCCGGCGCCGAAGCGGTACTCGCCCCAGGCGGCGGCGCGCACGTCGTTCTCCACGTAGGTGGGCAGGCCGAAGGCGGACTCGATCTCGTCGCGCAGCGGCACCTCCCGCCACTCGAGGTTGGGCGCGTAGACGACGGCGTGGGTCTTGGGGTGGATCATGCCCGCCGCGGCGATGCCGATGCCCGTCACGCGGGAGCGGTCGGTGGAGTCCAGCAGCTGGGAGACGACGCGCTTGAGGTTGGCGAGAACGCCGGCCGGCCCCTTCCAGGCCTCAGTCTGCGTCTCGATCCTGCCGGCGAGCTGGCCTGCTTCCGAGAGGAGCCCGCCTCGCAGTTTGCTCCCGCCGAGGTCAATTCCGACGGCGTAGCGGTCGGCGGGCATGAGCGGCGGCGCGGCGGCGCGAGGCTGAGGGGACGGTCAGGCCTTCTTCTCGTCGTCCTTCTTGGCCGCCGAGCTGCCGTCGTCCTTGATCTCGGCGACGCCCTTCTTGAACTCCTTCACGCTCGACCCCAGGGAGCGCGCCAGATCCGGCAGCCGCTGCGCCCCGAAGAGGATGAGGACGATGACGAGTATGATCAGCAGTTCCTGATAGCCCAGACCGAACATGGCGGGACTCCTTTCCTCTTGCCGAGGCGCTCTTACCCTACGCTGGGCGCCGGGGGATGTCAACGAGACGCGGCGGCGGCGGCGGCGGGCGGGAACCCGCGCGCGCTAATGACTCTTGCCGAATACGGTTACGCGAATTGGCCGGGGGCCGGCAGGCGGGGGCGCTGCCTGGACCCGTGCTC
>MGBV01000135.1 GCA_001788415.1 Candidatus Rokubacteria bacterium GWC2_70_16
AGTCAGCACCCCGCGGGCCCCGGCGCCCCGGTTCCGGCTCGCTGCCACCTCAGTCCCCGGGAGAGGAACCTCATGCCCGTCCAGCACGTCGGCCGTCCGCTCAAGCGGCTCGAGGACCCGAAGCTCATCACCGGCCGCGATCCCTATGTCAACGACGTGCGCCTGGAGGGCGCGCTGACCCTCGCCTTCGTCCGGAGTCCCCACGCGCACGCCGTGCTCACGAGCATCGACACGCGGGCCGCCCGCGCCCTCCCGGGCGTGGTGGCCGTGCTGACCGGCGCCGACGTCAACCCGGAGATCGGTGTGATCCACACGCCGATCCCGCTGGAGATGTTCGACTTCATGAGCCTGCAGGGCCACACTGTGCTCGCCGAGGGGCGGTTGCGCTACGTGGGCGAGCCGGTGGCCGTGGTGGCGGCCGAGAGCGCCGAGGCCGCCGCGGATGCGGCCGAGGCCGTCGAGGTCGACTACGAGCCGCTCCCCGCCGTGTGGGATTCGGAGCGCGCGCTCGAGCCGGGCGCGCCCCTGCTCTACCCCGAGACGGGCACCAATGTTGCCATGCGCTTCAAGCGGGAGCAGGGCGACGTGGACGGCGCCTTCACGCGGGCGGCGGTGGTCGTCGAGGCAAGGATGATCAGCCAGCGCGTGATCCCCTTCGCCATGGAGCCCCGGGCGTGCAGCGCCGTCTGGAACGACCAGACGCAGAAGCTCACAATCTGGGGCGACACCCAGACCCCGCACCGGATGCGGGACCAGATCGCCGAGCGGCTCCATCTCGAGCCCCGGCAGGTCCACCTGATGACGGGGCGCGTGGGCGGCGGCTTCGGCGCCAAGGTCCCCGTCTACCAGGAGGACACCCTCGTGCCCCTCCTCGCGCGCCGCCTCAAGCGCCCGGTGCGCTGGAGCGCCACACGCCGGGAGGACGTCCAGGCCACGGGCCACGGCCGCGACATGCGCATCCAACTGCGCCTGGCCGCCGACGCCAGCGGCCGCATCCTGGCGCTGGACGCGAAGATCATCGGCAACGTGGGCTCCTGCCTCTACCACGTGGGCGTGTTGCTCCCGCTCCTCTGCGCGCAGATGATCACCGGCTGCTACGACATCCAGACGGCGCGTATCGAGGTCGTCTGCCCCTTCACCACCACCATGGGCACGGTGCCGTACCGCGGCGCGGGACGCCCTGAGGCCGCCTACTTCATCGAGCGCGGGATCCAGATGCTCGCCGCCCGGCTCGGCCTCGACCCTACCGAGGTGCGCCGCCGTAACTTCATCCCCGCCAACCGCTTCCCGTACAACACCGTCCTCGGCAACGTCTACGACAGCGGCGACTACGCCCGGACGCTGGACCACGCGCTCGAGACGGCGGGGTACGAGAGGCTCCGCCGCGAGCAGGAGGCGGCGCGCCGGCAGGGCCGGCTGGTCGGCATCGGCACGGCCTCCTACGTGGAGATCTGCGGCTTCGAGGACGAGGAGGTCTCCGACGTGGTGGTGGCCGACGACGGGCGCGTCACCGTGCTCACGGGCTCGGCCTCTCATGGCCAGGGGCACGAGACCGCCTTCGCCCAGCTCGTCGCCGACGAGCTCGGCATCCCCTACGAGATGGTGACGGTGATCCACGGCGACACGGAGAAGGTCCGCAACGGCGTCGGCACCTTCGGCAGCCGCTCGGCGGCGCGCGGGGGGCTCCACGCCCGGGCCAATGCGGTGAAGGTGCGCGAGCAGGCCCAGCGCATCGCGGCCGGTCTCCTCGAGGCCGCCGTCCCCGACCTGGTGCATGGCGACAGCAAGTTCTCCGTGCGCGGCGCCCCGCACCGGGCGGTGACGTGGCAGCAGGTCGCCGCGGCGGCCAAGGGCACGCTCACCTCGTGCTCCGACGTGAAGGGCAACGGGACGCTGTTCCCCTTCGGCTCTCACGTGGCCGTCGTCGAGGTGGACCGGGACACCGGTCGCGTCAGCATTCTGCGCTACCTCTCGGTGGACGACGCCGGCTTCCTCATCAACCCGCTGCTCGTGCAGGGTCAGGTGCACGGCGGGCTGGCCCAGGGCATCGGCCAGGCGCTGTGGGAAGAGGCCGTGCACGACGACTCGGGCCAGCTCCTGACCTCGACGCTCATGGACTACGCGCTCCCCAAGAGCAACGACCTCCCCTCCTTCGAGAACGCCTACACGCGCACCGACTCCCCGCGCACCGACCTCGGCGTCAAGGGCATCGGCGAGGCCGCCACCATCGGCTCCACGCCGACCATCGCCAACGCCGTGATGGACGCGCTCGCGCCGCTCGGCGTCACCCACGTGGACTTGCCGCTCACGCCGCAGAAGCTCTGGGCGGCCATCCAAGCGGCCCCCAGGCGCTGACCCCGAGCACGGGGCTCACGCCGGACGCGGTGGCAGGCGCACGCCGGCCACGTCCCAGGCGCGGCCCCTCCACCCCGCGGCCTCTCCGTCTCCCCTTGACCGCGCTGCACCCCGCGCCTACCATCCCCGCGATGGAATCCCCGGCACCGCCCCCTGTCCGCGCCGTGGCCCGGCCCGGCGCCCGATGACCACCTTCATGTTGCCTAGGAGCGAGGCCCAGCAGGACGAGGGGGGAGCCGCCGGGCTCGCCGTGGGCCTCGTAGGCGATGTCGAGCGTGGGCGTGCGCACCATCTGAATCTCAGGCAGGGGGCCCGCGTGGCCTCACCCGTTGGTGTCCGTCGCCAGCTCGGCGCAGCTCCGCTCCAGGGCGGCCATGAGGCCAGAGTCCCGGTGATACACGACGCAGAGCTCGGTCCTGGCGCGGGTCATGGCGATGTAGAGCAGCCGCCTGCCTTCCACCTCGTCACGGACGGTCAGCATGTGACCGTCCAGGACGATCACCCGGTCGGCGTCGAGGCCCTTGGCGCCGTGGATGGTGGAGACGCGGACGCCATCACGCCGGGTGCTTGCCCCGAGCATCCGCGCCGCTACCCCAGATTGCCGCAGGAGGGCGGCGAAGCCCTGCATGTCCCGCTTGACCAGCCCCAGGACGAGAACGTCGGCCGGGGCCACTCCCTGGGCCAGCCGCTCTCGGATCCACTGCAGCACGAAGGCGTGGCTGGCCTCCCGATCGTCAAGGCGCCGGACCGTGGGGACCGGTCCGGACCGGAGGGCCCGCTCGGGGACTACACGCTCGTCCGTCGTATCGTCGCCGCTCGGCTCTGCGCGGTCCAGCTCGCGGATCAGGCGGTACGCCGCCGATAGGATGGCACGGGTGTTCCGGTAGTTGACCCGGAGAACACGGGTCCGGGTCCGGCCAACGATCTGGACTCCGATCTCGCGCCAGCTGACCTTCCGCCGGTAGATGTTCTGCGACGAGTCGAGGGCGATGAAGAGGCTGTTCGTTGTCGGATCGAGCGCCCGCAGGAGCACACGATACCAGTCGTCCGCGAAATCCTGTCCCTCGTCCACGAGGATCGCCTGGTAGGTTCCCTGCGGAAGCCGGCCGTCGTCGTAGGCGCTGAGCAGGAAGCCCGGGACGACACGGACGAAGTACTCGTCCCACTCCTGCCCCCGTCCGGCGGGGCGAGGGGGTGGGAGCCCTGCGTGTTGGAGCTGCGCGTGGCACCAGCCGTGGAAGGTCGCGACCTCGATCCCCGGGTCGCCACCGATGGCATCGCGGAGCGAATCGGCGAGCACCCGATTGAAGCAGAGGACCAGCACGCGCCACTCCGCATGCGCCACGCGCAGGTACCGGGCGCGGCAGATCAGCGTGATGGTCTTGCCGCTTCCGGCGACTCCCCGCAGCAGGCGGTGATCGTCACCGAGGCTCCGCGCGAGCCGCTCTTGTTCTCGGTCCATGACGCAGAGGATGTCGGCGTCACTGTACCCCCAGCCGATGCGGACCTCGGGGTGGAGTACCGCCCGGATCTCGTCTACCTCCGCGGGATCCAGCGGAGGGAGCCGCTTGGACCAGTCGGGCAGCAGCTCTTTCAGGCGAGGCAGCAGCGCCTTCTGGGCAAGATCGTCAGCCGTCATCACCCGCCCCGGCTCGAGCGCCTCCTCGAGGCTCGGACCGAACAGCGAGGGGGTGCGTGCGTCCTCGCTGTTGAGCGACGGGAAGAGCACCCCGTAGCCCCAGCCGCACCGGAGCCCGGTCCCGGAGCGGAGCGCAGGCCGCTGCTTGAGGAAGTCCACGGTCTTCAGCGTGTAGTCGCGAACCTGCCGGATCGGGTCGGGAACGACCAGCTCGCCGTCGGCCGTCCGGATCCGCACCCCAGCCGGCCCGACTTCGACGATCGAGCTGAGTCGCCAGTCCTTCACCTCCAGCACGACAAGGCCCAGATCCGGTCCGACGATGACGAAGTCAGGATGGCGGCCCTTGATCGCGATGTCGTAGTAGACGAGATAGTCGTCGGGCAGGTGGTCGCGAAGGGCCACGAAAGCCTGTCGCTCTCCGCGTGTCACCGAGTCCGCGAGCGCCGGGATGGTTTCCGGGACGGAGAACGCCATTGCCGCGATGGTAGCCCACCGGACAGCGTTTTCCCAACGCTCCCCCGTACCGCGACCTCAGCGTTACCAGCAATCGGCCACAGCTCGAGGGGCGCGGCCGGCATGTGCTCCGCCCCCCGCTCGCCCAGGACCGGCTCCACCTCCCGGCCGACGGGCGCGTGGTGGTCACCCTCAAGACGGCCTGGGAGTCAGCGACATAATGTCCCACCTCGCTATGTGGTTGAATTGTCGAAGGTGAGCTGGTTCGCCGGTGCCGTTCGCGGAAGAGGTTGCCCGCGGCGGACGGCGTCCACCGCGCAGCGCACGGCCTCCGCGTCCAGATCGTCCGCACGAATCGACCACGGCGCATACCGTACGGGCTGGGTCGCAGACAGGAGTCCCCGCTTGACCAGACGTCGCAGGGCCGGCTTGGTAAGACCGAGCCGCGTGGCCGTTTCTTCGAGGCTGGGGAGTTTCTGACGGTCAGCCGCCGGATCGAACACGGGGATCCCATGGTTGTTGCGGACGGCCGTCACCCGACCGTGCGTCAAGCCCTCGGTGGGCCCCTGAAAACCGGCGAGCCGTGGACGGGCCAAGACCGGCCAGTGAGGTAGCAGTCCAAGCGCGAGTGCTCTACCGCGTTCCCGCCTGAGAGAGCAAGCGGCGGGTTCAGGAGGCGGCCCGGTCGCTGGGCGCCAGTGGACGGGTGGCGGATATGCTAGAGAGACTCCAGACGAAGGCCTTCAACCCTCTCGAAATGGCGCCGATTGTTGCTCATGAGGGTCAGATCATGCCGCAGCGCAGTTGCTCCGATCAGGAGATCGAAGTCGCCGACAAGGTTACCGGACGCGCGGAGTGCTCCACGCGCCTTGCCGAAGAGCTTACAGGTCTCGGCATCGACGGCGATGACCGTGACGCCCCGGAGGAAGTCTGCGAGGTCCCGCTCGTTCCCTTCCGGATCGGTCGAGTAGTAGATGCCCTCGTAGAGCTCGGCGAGGGAGACCACCGAGACGCCGAGCCCCTCTTCTTTCAACTCGTCCAACCGGCTGATCACCCGGGCCTGCCCGTTCAGGTAGCTGATGACCCAGTCGGTATCGACAAGGTACCGGATCGTCATAGCCGGGGCTCAGGCCTGGTCGAGACCAATCGATCGGCATAGATGTTCCGGATGAGAACCTCGGCGTCGATGGTCCCCTTCCAGCCGCCGGCCGCCCGCCGGAACGCCCCAAAGTCCCGCTCTGTCGGCACGTCGAGAATGGTGATCATGATCTCCTGCCCCTCCGGAAGGTCGACCTTCTCGAGCGGCTCCAACATGCCGCCGCGAATCCGAACACGGATTGTCTCGCCCATCACTGCACCTCCTTTCGTGGCATACGAAGCTCTCAGCCCGGACTGCTGGTGCCACTAGACTACGCGAGACCGCAGGCGACCGCTACGGTCCGTCCTGGGCACGCTTCCCGGCGTCGTCCAGCGCCGGTCGTGGCGGAGGAGACGCGGGAGCGTACGGCTGGAGCCGGGGTCGCTCCCTCAGGGGAACGCGCGGCGCGACAGTCTGAGCCCAGCGACGAGGGCGGCTGAGAGGGCGACGACCACCCCGCTCACCACGAACACGCCGGCCGCGTTGTGGTGCCAGTAGACCAGGCCGAGCGCCGGCGGCGCCGCCGAGTCGCCGAGGAAAATGACGGCGGCCAGGTTCCCCGACTAGAGTTGCCCCGCCCATGACGACGGTTTCGTGGAGACCCCGTCGAACTCGTTCGCCCGGGGGCGGACGCCCGAGGATCCGGCGCGGCACTTCGAGCCGCCAGCCCAGCGCAGCCGGACCCGGCGCTGTGGGGGCTGGCCGAGGCCGTCTACCGGAGCACCGGCCTCGCCCGTTCCGTCACCGAGCGCGTCAGCTACCTGGCGCCCGCCGCCTTCACGCGTGTCAGCGCTCAGGACTTCATCCCGGCCACCCTGACCCGCGTCACCGGCGCCAGACCCGCCTGAGGCCATGCTCAGGGGGCGCGCCCTTGACGGCCGGCATCGGCCGCGTGTCTGGGCCTCCGCCCTGCCCGGAGGCGGGCCGCGCGACACGAGCCTTGACACGAGGCCGGCGGTGTGCAGAATATCGCATGCAGTTGTATACAAACGGACACCAAAGGAGGCACGGGGCGATGGGGCCGGCGCGGAAGGCGGGACGGGTGCGACCGATCCGGAGGACGGACGGCGCGCTCCCGAGGAGCGAGACCGTCTATGCCGAGCTGCGGCAGGCGATCCTCCGCGGGACCCTGCGGGCGGGTGAGCGGCTGCGCGAGGAGGGGCTGGCGCGGCGGCTGGGGGTGAGCCGCACGCCCGTGCGCGAGGCGATCGGACGGCTCGAGGCGGAGGGGTTGGCGGCCGCCCTGCCACGCCGGGGGCTGGCCGTCGCCGAGGTGAGCCCGGAGCACGTGATGGAGATTTACCTCGTGCGCGAGGTCCTGGAAGGCGCGGCGTCGCGCCTGGCGGCCAGGCACATCACCCAT
>MGBV01000136.1:0-179 GCA_001788415.1 Candidatus Rokubacteria bacterium GWC2_70_16
GTCAGCCAGTTCGTCAAGGACCGCTTCCGCGACGTTCAGCGCGAATGTCCGAACGTGGACGGCGTGATCGCGATCACCCACAAGTCGGGCTGCGGCACCCAGCTCTTCGGCGAGGACCACCTGGCGCTCCAGCGGGTGCTCGCCGGCTACGCCAAGCACCCGAACGTCGCGGCGTACAT
>MGBV01000136.1:272-397 GCA_001788415.1 Candidatus Rokubacteria bacterium GWC2_70_16
CCTCGTCAACATCCAGGAGGCGGGCGGCATCCGCAAGACCGTCGAGCGCGCCGCCGCGGAGGTGGCGGCGCTGCTGCCGCGGGCGAACGCGGCGCGGCGGAGCAAGCAGCCCGTCTCGGAGCTCG
>MGBV01000136.1:422-5497 GCA_001788415.1 Candidatus Rokubacteria bacterium GWC2_70_16
CGACGCCAACTCGGGCATGACCGCCAACCCGGCGCTCGGCTGGGCGGTGGACGAGCTGGTGCGCTACGGCGGCACCGGCGTGCTCGCCGAGACCCCGGAGATCTACGGCGCCGAGCACCTCCTGATCCGCCGCGCGGTCAGCGAGGGCGTCGCCAAGAAGCTCCTCGACCGCTACAAGTGGTGGGAGTGGTACTGCCGGGGCATCGAGGCCGTGGACACCAACCCCGCGCCCGGCAACAAGGCCGGCGGCCTCAGCACGATATTCGAGAAGTCGCTCGGCGGCGTCACGAAGGGCGGCACGACGCCCCTGATGGACGTCTTCCTCTACGGCGAGCCGATCACGACGCGCGGCTTCGTGTTCATGGACACGCCCGGCCACGACCCGGTCTCGATCACGGGCCTCGTCGCGGGCGGCTGCAACCTCATCTGCTTCACGACAGGCCGCGGCTCGGTCTTCGGCTGCAAGCCCGTGCCCTCGCTCAAGCTGGCGACGAACTCGCTCGTGTACCGCCACATGGAGGAGGACATGGACGTGAACTGCGGCGTGATCCTCGAGGGCACGCCGCTCGCGACCGTCGGCCGGCAGATCTTCGAGGAGCTGCTCGCCGTCGCCTCGGGCAAGCGCACGAAGAGCGAGCTCTCCGGAGTGGGCGAGGAGGAGTTCGCGCCCTGGATCATCGGGCCGGTGATGTAAGATACCCCGGAGCTGGGGAACCAAAGGGGGTATCCCGTTGGCGACACGCGTGTCCCGAGGGGCGACTCGTCGAAACGCCCTCACGCCGCCGGCTCCCGGGGGCGTGCGCTTCATGGTGAGGACTCGAGCCACCGGCAGAGCCGGAGCCTGTAACAGCGACGGTCGATCATGCTGATATCCGTGGATTGGGTACCACCTTACTGGTGTCCGTCGCGGCGCCTGCTTCGCTCTAGGGGCGAGGGTCGTCGGCCTCGTAACGCCGTCACAGCCTGGATGACAAACGTCTGCTAGTGAATGTCACACTGGAGGCACTCATGAAGATCCTCTCCACGCTAGCCACTGCAGGCGCCTTCCTCCTGATAGCCGCCGGGCTCTTCGAAGCTTTGGCAGAAGATCCGTCTGCGGTGCGCCGAAAGGCACTCGAGACCTTTTCGAGCGCTCGCGATCAGCGCAGTAAATCTCCCGCTCTCAACGAGGCAACGTACGTCGCTGCCCGATGATGCCGCGATCGCGCTATATTTGGGCAAGTTACAGGTAAGGGCGATTGCGAGACGGTCCAGAGCAGGGCGCAAGAAGCGCTTTTTCGGCCGGGCATCAGGGCGCCCGGCATAGCACCGATCTGTGGACCGCGCCAGACATGGGCCTCTGGACGGATCTACCCTTCCGCAGCGTCGATCTGCACTATTTTTGGATCGCAATACTGTTGGCACTTGGCGTATTCGGAGCTGGGTCATGTGTGTCTTGGTGGTTTGCACTCTATGAACTTTACATTGAGACCTTAGCCGTATATGTCGCGATCTTTGGCATCGCGTGGGTTTTGTGGGCAATCCGACGTGGTAGCCTCAGACTGCGCAACATCCTGGTTGATATTGTAGATCTCTTCTTGATGCCGGCAGATGAATACAAACAGCTGATCAATAACGGGGCAGTACGCATAGCTGACATTCGGAGGAGTTTGCTCTGGTCGCTTGTTCCTATCGTGATTGTTTCGCCATTGGTATATCTCGCGTTTCGCTATCCTGATTATTGGCTGACACGGTGGTTTCCTACCCTCGGCAGGATACTGCCGACCGGCTGGTATAATGGTGATAGGTGGTTGGAGAAAACGATCCTGTTCGTTCTTATACTCGTTCCTGTCAGCTTCCTGTCCGTGAGCTGTGGACGTGCGATCGCGATGTATACGGTGTTCATGTACCGCCTGGGACGATATGACCTAGTTCCGATGCCAGAAGTTGTGCGCTTCCGGTTGCGGTGTATAACGAAGCTCGACGCCCTGATCGTATGGGCTTGGTCCGTGGGCGTAATGCTATTCGTAATAATTCTGTTCCGTGCGTTCAGTGTGGTTTCTTGGGTCTTTATCGTTTGTACTGCTTTGGTCGGAGTCGCGGCGTTCATTGTTCCTGAGTATTCGTTCCATAAGAACCTTGAACGAATGTACGGCTCTCTGCTTTCCGGCCTGCGCGCCATGTATAACGATTATGGTCTGGCTGTAGACCGGGATCGCGTGCGACTGAATGTTGACGACCCCTTGAGGCGAGGCGAGATGGTGTTTCGGCTTCTTCAACCCTTGAAGCTGGACACATGGCTACTCAACCCAGAGGATGTTTTTCGCATCAGCATTAGCCTCGTCAGCAGCAGCGTTGCTCTGGCCTTGAAGTCCATCGTGATAGGCCCAGGGCCGTGACCACCGGATTCGACGTTCTCGTTGTCGGAGCAGGCCCGGCGGGCTGCGTGACTGCAGAAGAGGCCGCACGACGGGGCGCGCGGGTATGCCTGATCGAGCAAAGCGAGGAGATCGGATACCCGATTCGTACGAGTGGCGGGAGCTTTATCTCTGAGCTTCGGGAGTTGGGGATCAGCGAGCGCTTCTTTCATGCGATTCGGAGAGTGAAATTCGCCTCACGCAATCGGAGTATAGCTTTCGATTATCCGGAGCCGGTCGTGTGCGTGTTGGACGTGCGGGCGCTCTACCAACACCTGGCTCTGATGGCGGCGTCGGCTGGCGTGGAATTGCGTTTGGGTTCACGGGTTATAGATGTTGTTCGAGAGGGTACCAGGGTTTGCGGTGTGATTGTCCGAACCGGTGGGGCGACACATAACTACGCCGCCCCGGTTGTTGTCGACTGTTCGGGATTCGCCGCCGTTGTCCTCCGGAAAGCAGGGCTCAGAGACTCGTTTCGGAGGTTCGGGTTCGGTGCCGAGTATGACTTATACGCACCTCGATACCCGGAAGACGAGGCGCTGCTTGTTGTGGGATCGGACGTGATCCCCTGCGGGTATGGCTGGGCATTTCCACGAGGGGGTGGTCGTGTAAGGGTGGGTGTCGGCACGATTCATCCGGACACTCGCGCTGTTCCCCAGCGTTACCTTGACCGATTCATGCATGAATGTGCTGCGATTGCGCCATCTCTCATCGGCGCCCAGCCACTGGAGCGCCACGTCGGTTATATCCCATCGGAGGGAGTGTGTAGAGAGTTCGTGTTCGATGGAGTCATGGCGGTGGGCGACGCGGCCGGTCAGGCATCGACACTGTTGGGTGAAGGAATTAGGTACTCGATTAAGGCTGGGAGAATGGCGGGGCGTGTGGTGGGGGAAGCTGTTGTAAGCGGTGATCCCTCGAGAGCGCGCCTCAGTCAGTACCAGGCACGATGGCTAGCCGAGCACGGCCGGTTCATGCGTCTTGCGTATATCATCAACCGGCGGATCGCGCGCTATGACGACGCGAAATGGGATCGAGGGATCGCGCTTCTCGAAAAGCTCTCCCCTCAGGTATTTTCAAGGCTATTGATGAGCGATTTCAGCCCTGGGGTGCTGGCTCGAGTCGTGGCCGCGGCCCCGCGGGTTCTGGCTAGCGTGTTCCGTAGCTTCGTCGCCAATTGAGAGCATTCTCCCGTAGCACGCCCTGCGGCTGTCGGATGTCTCGTCAGCCCCATCTGCTTCGCGAGGAGCCGGCTGAGCGCGCTCGTCGGGCCCTCGAGCTGCGAGACGATCGAAAAGTGATGCAGCCCCCGCACGCACGTCGAACACCTCGCGGCGTAGCCGGCGGCTCCACCACACGTCGGCAAGCGCGTGAGTCTGGCGGTGGTACTCGGGGCCCTCGAGCCCGCCGACGGCGAGCAGCAGCGGAGCGGCGCGCTTCGGGACGAGGTGCACGGAGTTGTTCAGGCGTGCCGCCTTGGGTGTGAGCGCCAGGATCTCGTTCAGGTAGCAGAGGCGGATCGGCTCGAGGTCGTAGAGCCCGCTGATGCCGCAGCCCGCCTTGAGCACGCCGGCGCACTGCTTCTAGAGTTCGGCGGGGAGGGTATGTACGGCCTTCCCCGTCATCGCGCAGTGCGAAGTACCGGTTGCAGAGGACGATACGCCGGAAGCGTTGGCGGAGCGGGTTCAGGAACGCGAGCGTGCGCTCGTGGTAGACGTCTTGACGCGCATCGCAGATGGGCGTATCCGTCTGCCACGGGCCGAGCGCAATCATGAAGCGATGACACGTGAGAAAGCCCTGCGGATCCTGGGCGCGACACCTCAGCGCCTCCGCGACCTCGTGCACGACCTGTCGCCGGCGCAGCTCGGACGACAGCCGGCGGACGGGGAGTGGACGATCAGCGAGATCGTGAACCATCTCCTGCTGGGCGAGCGCGACGTGATCCTGCCGCGGCTGCGTCGGATGCGAGAGGAGGATGCGCCGAGCTTCCCGTCTTCCCTTGACGACCGGACGGGGTTTGCTGCGGCGCCGATCGCCGACGAGGCGGGCTGGGACGTAGAGCGGTTCCGCCTCGTTCGACACGAGACGCTGGCATTTCTCCGGGCGCTCGAGGAGGCTGACTGGCACCGGCGCGGGACGACGCCGACGAGAGGAACGCTGACCATCGAGGCGTATGTGGAATATCTGGCGGCTCACGACGTGGAGCATCTCGCACACCTTCAGCAGCTCCGGGCGCGGGTGACGGGGGAGGGATCTCACGCGGCGAGCAGCTGACGTGAAGAGCCTGCTCGGACGGCGGGTGCCGCACGCGCGGCAGATGCAGTGCCTCGCGAGGGTCTCCTCGCGGAGCCGGGCGGCGGCGACGCGATGACCCTCGAGGAAGTGGTTCAGATCGGGGATACGATCACGACATCCATTTCTACGCCGGGCGCGGGCCGGGGTAGCCGTCCCAGGTCAGGCGCGGGCCGTCGGCGGAGAACCCCGCGCCGGTCAGCGCGGCGAACGCCTCCGTCTCGCGTACGGGCCGGCCGGCCCATGTGAGGATCTCCAGCCGGCGCACCGGCCGCAGGAGGAGCGGGCGGTCCATGACCTCGCGGAGCGCGGCGACGACGCCCGGGAGGTCGGCGGGCTCCCAGCCGGCGAGCGGCGTGAGGTCGCGTCCCTGGCCCTCGGCGAGGAGGA
>MGBV01000137.1 GCA_001788415.1 Candidatus Rokubacteria bacterium GWC2_70_16
GAACTTCTCGATGGGCTCGAGCTCGAGCGCCCCCGCCTCGTCGGCGAGGCTGATGGCCTTGCCCGCCGCGCCCGCGCGCGCCGTGCGGCCGATGCGGTGGACGTAGTCCTCGGCGTCCTGCGGCAGGTCCCAGTTGATCACGTGGCTCACGCCCTCGATGTGGAGCCCCCGCGAGGCCACGTCGGTGGCCACGAGGATGGGAAGCGTCCCGTCCTTGAAGTCGCCGAGGATCTTGAGCCGCCGCTTCTGGTCCACATCCCCCGTCAGCGCCCGGGCCTGCCAGCCATTGCGGCCGAGGCGGTCCTCGAGGCGGCGGGCCTCCTCGCGCGTGTTGGCAAAGATGAGGATGCGGCTGCCGCCTTCGCGCTTGAGCAACCCGAGCAGCAGGCTGAACTTCTCCTCGCGCCCCACGTGGTAGAGGAGCTGCTCGGCGTTCTCCGCCGTCTTCTGCTGGGGCGTGATGGTGATCTGCGCGGGGTTGTTCATGAACTCCCAGGTCAGCTCCATGACCCGGAAGGACAGGGTCGCCGAGAAGAGGAAGGACTGCCGCTTCTCGGGCCGCGGCAGCTTCCGCAGGATGAAGCGCAGGTCGGCGATGAAGCCCATGTCGAACAGCCGGTCGGCCTCGTCGATGACGAGCACTTCCACGCGGGCCGGGGACCAGACGTGCTGCTTGAGGTAGTCGATGAGCCGCCCGGGCGTGCCCACCAGGACATCGCAGGCCTCCCCCAGCTCGTCGCGCTGCTTGGCGTAGTCCACACCGCCGTAGACGGCCAGGATGCGCAGCCCCGTGTGGGCCCCGAGCAGCTTCGCGTCGGCCTGGATCTGCACCACGAGCTCGCGCGTGGGGGCGATGATCAGCACGCGGGGCGCCGTCGGCCCGCTCCGGGGCGGCGCCGGGTGGCGCAGGCAGCGGGTGAAGGCGGCGATCAGGAAGGCCGCGGTCTTCCCCGTGCCGGTCTGCGACTGGCCCGCCACGTCCTTGCCCTTGAGCGCCAGCGGCAGCGCGGCCTCCTGGATGGGCGTCGTGGTCGCGAACCCCGCGTCGCGGATGCCTTGCTGCACCGCCTCCGGCAGGTCCAGGGCGGCGAACGCCAGCGCGGCGCTCATGCGGCGTCCGAGGGGGCCGCGGGCGCCTCCGCCGGCGCCGCCGCGGGGGCGGGCTTCCGGGCGCGCCGGCCGAAGATGCGGGCCGAGAGGATCCCGATTTCGTAGAGCACGATCAGGGGGCCGGCCATGAGCGTCTGGTTCACGGCATCGGGGGTCGGCGTGAGGATCGCGGCGATGAGGAAGTTGATGAGGATGGCGTACTTGCGGTTGCGCGAGAGGAACTGCGGCGTCACCACCCCGAGCATGGCGAGCAGCGTGATCACCACCGGCATCTCGAAGACCAGGCCGAAGGCGAGCGTGAACTTGACGACGAAGTCCACGTGGCTCGAGACGGAGATCATGTCCTTGATGCCCTGCGCCTGGCCGAAGCCGACGAGGAAGCTGATGGCGAAGGGCACGACCACCAGCAGGGCGAAGGCGCCCCCGCCCAGGAAGAGCAGCGAGCCGATGAGGACGAACGGCCCCGCATAGCGTCGCTCGTGCGGGTGGAGCCCCGGGGAGACGAAGGCCCAGACGTTCCAGAGGATCACCGGCATCGCCAGGAACAGACCGGCGATCATGGAGAGCTTCATGCTCGTCCAGAAGGCCTCCGTCGGCGAGAGGAAGACGAGCTGCGAGCCGGTCTTGGCCAGCGGGCGCGCGATGAATTTCAGGATGCGGTCGGAGAAGTGGAACGCGACGAGGAGCCCGACGCCGGCCGGCACGAGGCTCCAGATGATGCGCGTGCGGAGCTCCCCCAGGTGCTCCATGAACGACATCTTCGCGCCGTCGGTCTCGGTCATGCCCAGTCCGTGAGGAAGTGGCGGAGTTGCCCCACCCCGCGCCCCGCCTGGAAGCCTTCCTGGATCGCCCGCGTCACGTAGGCCTTGGCGCGGCGCACGGCCTCGATCAGGGACTGGCCGAGCGCCAGCCCGGCGGCGATGGCGGCCGAGAACGTGCAGCCGGTGCCGTGGGTGTTGGGGCTGTCCACGCGCGGGGCGGAGAAGGCCGTGAACGCGCTGCCGTCCCAGAGGAGGTCCACGGCGTCCCCCGGGAGGTGGCCGCCCTTGACGAGCACGTGCCGGGGCCCCAGGGCGTGGATGCGCCGGGCCGCCTCCTCCATCGCCTCGCGGCCCGTCACCGGGATGCCGCTGAGCGCCTCGGCCTCGGGGAGATTGGGCGTCACCACCAGCGCCAGCGGCAGGATGCGTCCGACGAGCGCCTGGCGGGCGTCGGGACGGAGGAGCGGGTCGCCGGACTTGGCGACCATCACCGGATCCACCACCAGGTGGGGAATCGGGCACTCGGCGAGCACCTCCGCCACGGCGTCGATGATGGGCGCCGTGGAGAGCATCCCGCACTTGGCCGCGTCGGCGCCGAAGTCCGAGAGCACGGAGCGGAGCTGCCGGGCCACGAAGGCCGGGGGCAGGTTCTCGATGCCCTGCACGCCCAGCGAGTTCTGCGCGGTGACCGCCGTGATGACGGACATGCCGAAGACGCGGAAGGCGGAGAACGTCTTGAGGTCGGCCTGGATGCCCGCGCCGCCGCCGGAGTCCGACCCGGCGATCGTCAGGGCTCGGGGGATGCGCATGGCCTCTTAGTATACGGGATGACGAGGGTGAATTCTCCGCGGACGGGACCCGAGGCGAAGCGCCGGTGGAGCGTCCGGGGCGTGCCCTCCACCATCTCCTCGAACTGCTTGGTGAGCTCGCGCGCCGCCACCATGGGCACCTCGCCGAAGACCTCGGCGACCGCCGCGAGGGAGGCGAGCAGCCGGTGGGGCGACTCGTAGCAGACCACGGTCATCTGGAGCGCGCGGAGCGCCGCGAGGCGGTGGAGCCGCCGCCCGGGTTTCACGGGCAGGAAGCCCTCGAAGACGAAGCGGTCGGCGGGGACGCCGGCGGCCGAGAGCGCCGCCACGACGGCCGAGGGCCCGGGGACGGGCACGACGGGGATGCCGGCCTCGCGCGCCTGCCGGACCAGGAGGAAGCCGGGGTCGGAGATGCCGGGCGTCCCGGCGTCGGTCACGAGCGCCACCGACCGGCCGTCGCGGAGCGCGCGGAGCAGGGTCTCCCCCTTGCGCAGCTTGTTGTGCTCGAAGTAGCTCGTGACGGCCCCGGAGATGCCGAAGTGAGTGAGGAGCCCGCGCGTCCGGCGCGTGTCCTCGCAGGCGACGAGATCCACTTCCTTGAGCACGCGGAGGGCGCGGAGCGTCACGTCCTCGAGGTTCCCGATGGGCGTCGCGACGACGTAGAGGGTCCCCACGCTCATGGGCGCACCCATCCTGTCACGGAACGGGCGGGCCGGGGAGAGCCGGGGCTACCGTCGAGGAGGGAGGGCGGGACCGGCCGAGGCCCGGGCCCCGACCGGCCGCGCCCGTGAGAGCCTCGGGCTCAGCGCCCGCCGCGCCAGCCGCCGTGGCCGCCGCCGAAGCCGCCGCCGCCGCCGCCGCGCCGCTGTCCGCCGCCGCCGGTGGGGCCCTTCGCGACCTCGACCTTGATCTGGCGGCCATCGAGCGAGGTCCCGTTCAGCCGGGACACTGCCTCGTTGGCCTCCTCGGCCGTGGCCATCTCGACGAACCCGAACCCGCGCGAGCGACCGGTGTCCCGGTCGGTCACCACGCTGGCGGACTCGACGGCCCCCACCGCGGCGAAGGCCGCGCGGAGCCCTTCATTGGAAGTGGAGAACGACAGCCCACCGACGAACAGCTTCACGGCCATGGAGGCGCTCCTTCTGCATCTTCCGCACTGTGGACGACCCGAGCTCGGAAGAAGCTCAGGACGTGGCCTGGCCGCGGGGCGGGCTCACGATGAACCGCCGGGTGCCAGGGGGCTAGAGTGTACACGACTCCTCGGGCCTGTGCGCCGGAGCTTTTGGCAGGGGCGCTCGGGGCAGAGGGCCGCCCGGGTCAGGCGGACTCGGCCTTCTGCTCGGAGATGAGGATCGGGCGATCCTTGGCCAGGATCACCTCCCGGGTGACGATGCACTCCTTGAGCCCGGGGATGGACGGCAGCTCGTACATCACCTCCAGCATGACCTCCTCGAGGACGGCCCGGAGCCCGCGGGCGCCGGTGCCGCGCTTCATCGCCTCGCGGGCCACGGCGGCCACGGCGTCGTCGGTGAACTTGAGCCGCACCCGCTCCAGCTCGAAGTACTTCTGGTACTGCTTGATGACCGCATTCCTCGGCTCCCGGAGGATGCGGATGAGCGCCGGCTCGTCCAGGTCGTGGAGCGTGGCGACCACGGGCAGGCGCCCCACGAACTCCGGGATCATCCCGAACTTGAGCAGGTCCTCGGGCTGCACGAGGGCCAGGAGGTCGCCGACGCGGCGGTCGTCCCGACTCCTGACCTCCGCCCCGAAGCCCATCCCGCTCTTGCCCACCCGGCTCTCGACGATCTTGTCCAGCCCCACGAAGGCCCCGCCGCAGAGGAAGAGCACGTTGGTCGTGTCCACCTGGATGAACTCCTGGTGGGGGTGCTTGCGCCCGCCCTGGGGCGGCACGTTGGCCACCGTGCCCTCGAGGATCTTGAGGAGTGCCTGCTGGACGCCCTCCCCCGAGACGTCGCGGGTGATGGACGGGTTCTCCGACTTCCGCGCAATCTTGTCGATCTCGTCGATGTAGACGATGCCGCGCTGCGCCCGCTCCACGTCGTAGTCCGCCGCCTGCAAGAGGCGCAGGATGATGTTCTCCACGTCCTCGCCCACGTAGCCCGCCTCGGTGAGCGTGGTGGCATCGGCGATGGTGAACGGGACCTGGAGCATCTTGGCGAGGGTCTGGGCCAGGAGCGTCTTGCCGGAGCCGGTGGGGCCGATCAGGAGGATATTGGCCTTCTGCAGCTCCACCTCGCCGACCTCGGCGCCGGCCTCGATGCGCTTGTAGTGGTTGTGGACGGCGACGGCCAGGATCTTCTTCGCGCGCTCCTGCCCGACGACGTACTGGTCGAGGAGGTTCTTGATCTCGACGGGCTTGGGGAGGCTCCGGATCTCCCGGCTCTTCTCCTCCTCCCACTCCTCCGCGATGATGTCGTTGCAGAGCTCGATGCACTCGTCGCAGATGTAGACCGTGGGGCCGGCGATCAGCTTG
>MGBV01000138.1 GCA_001788415.1 Candidatus Rokubacteria bacterium GWC2_70_16
CTCGTCATACGCTCCTCAGAGTCGGTGGGCCCCGCTGGACGGGGCGAGGCCGGTGGATCGAGCCGCACCGGCGACGGCGACGTGTCGGGCGCGAGGAGATACACGCGCTGCCTGAATAGTACCGCAAACGCCCCGCGGAAGCAGAGAACCGCGTTCGAGCCGGGAACGGGCCGAGCAGGACATCCGGAGGAGCGGGACGCGCGCGCCCGGGTGCTGACGCGGCCCTCTACTGCACCGGCGGGCGCTGCTGCGCCCAGGGGCGGGCCTCCTCGAAGGCGGCGGAGGCCTGCAGCACGGTCAGATCGGCGAAGCGGCGGCCGACGATCTGAAGCCCCACGGGCATGCCCGACGGGGTGAAGCCGGCGGGCACCGAGGCGGCAGGTTGGCCCGTGAAGTTGAAGGGATAGCTGATTCCGCGTCAGACCTGGAGTCGTCTTACCCCAGCCCGTGGGCGAAGGCCTGGAGGTTCTTCTCGGTGACGGCAGTCCCGGGGCCGAAGCGCTCGGCGATCACGCCCCGCCACACTTCCGCGTCGAAGGGCAGGCGGCGGGCGGCCAGGCCCAGGAGCGCCACGCCGCCGGCCTGCTTGAAGCGCAGGCTCTGCGCCAGGGCCACGGTGTCCACGAGCGTCGCTCCCGGGACGGCCTCGAGGGCGGCGAAGAGCGTGCCCTCGTCGGGATAGTCGGGCAGCGTCCGGACCGGCTCCCGGGCGACGAAGAGGAGCGCGTCGCTCCGCAGGTACGGGAGATAGCGGAGCGCCTCCAGCGGCTCCAGCGCGATCAGGAGGTGGCTCGAGGCTTCCATGGCCGCCGGCGTGAGGATCGCGCCCCGCGAGAGGCTCAGATAGGCGTAGACCGTCCCGCCGCGCTGGCTCATCCCGTGGATCTCGGACTGAAGCGCCTGGTAGCCCGACCGGCGGGCCACCTCCATGATCATCTGCGCCAGCGTCAGCGTTCCCTGGCCCCCGACGCCGACGAGGATCAGGCGATAGGGATCGTGGGCCAGCTCAGCCACGGGCAGCCTCGCGCACGCACAGGTCGTGCTCCCGGTTGACGCCCTTGCGGGAGGCCTGTACGCATTCCCGCCGGCAGATGACCACGCTGGGGCCCTGGTGGCGCAGGGCGGCCTCGATCACGGCGACGTTGTCGGCATGGCGCCTCGCCAGCGGCACGATGGTGTGCACCTGGGCCTCGTCCATGCCGAGGCCCGTGACGATCCGCTCGAGGGTGTCCACGGTCTCGACGGGCTGCTGGCCGGTCATGCCGGTGGCGCGATTGTCCATGATGAGGAGCGTGACGTTGGCCCTGGCCCGGGCGAAGGAGGTGAAGCCGGGGAGCCCCGAGTGGACGAAGGTCGAGTCGCCGATCACCGCCACCCCAGGCTGGAGACCGGCGAAGGCGGCGCCCAGCGCCATGCCCACGGAGGCGCCCATCTCGACGCAGGCGTGCATGGCGTCGTAGGGGGCCCCGGCGGCCATGGCGTAGCAGCCGATGTCGCCGAAGATCCGCGTCCCGGCTGCCCCCGCGCGCCCGAGAGCCTCCTTGAGGGCCATGAAGGCGTCCACGTGGCCGCAGCCGTCGCAGAAGCGCGGAGGACGCGGCGGCACCGCGAGCGTCACGGGGGCCTTGCCCGCCGGGTGCTCGATCCCGAGCACATCGCGCACCTGCGAGGCGCTGAGCTCCCCCGTGAGCGAGATCGTCCGGTCCCGCCGGCCATGCACGGCCACGCCCACCGCGTGGTTGCGCAGCAGGTCCTCGACGTAGGGGTAGTCCTCCTCGAAGACGAAAATCTCGTCGGTGTGCCCGAGGAAGTGGTCGATGAGATCGGCGCCGAGGGGCAGTCCGCTCACCTCGAGCCGCGGCCAGTCGAGGAGCGAGGGGGCCTCGCGGGCCAGCTCGAAGAACAGCGCCCGGCCGAGGCCCGCCAGGGCGAGCCCGCGTCGCGCGCTGCCGGGGATGAGTCGGTTATAGGGGCCGATCTCGGCCAGGAGCGGCCCGAGCTTCTGCCTGAGCTTCTGGTACTGGGCCCGGGCATTGGCCGGCGCCAGGACCCAGCCGGGGACCTCAGATGGGTGGGGCAATCCCACGCTCGACACCGGATCCGGGGCGCGGCGCGCCACGGTCCCTCGGCAATGCGCCAGTCGCGTGACCAGCCGCAGCATCACGGGCAGCTTCAGACGCTCGGACAGGCCATAGGCCTCCCGCGTGTAGTCGTAGGCCTCCTGCCCCGTCGCGGGCTCGAGACACGGGATATGGGCGAAGTCGGCCAGGTAGCGGCTGTCCTGCTCATTCTGGCTGCTGTGCATGCCGGGGTCGTCGGCCACCAGCAGGACGAAGCCGCCCTGCACCCCGGTGAGCGCCGAGTTCACGAAGGCGTCCATCGCCACGTTGAGCCCCACGTGCTTCATGGTCACGAGCGAGCGGTAGCCGGCATAGCTCACCCCGAGGGCCAGCTCGTAGGCGACCTTCTCATTGGCGGCCCAGTGCGCCTTGCGCCCGGCGTTCTCGGCGCGGATCAAGAGCTCGGCGCGCTCGAAGCCCTCGGTGGACGGCGTGCCCGGATAGCCGAACACGGCCTTGATGCCGGCGTCGAAGGCCGCATACGCGACGGCCTCCACGCCCAGCGCGACGACCTCGGCCTGACTCCATCCGGTGTCCATTCGGCACCTCCCTGCTGAGGGGGTCGGGCAGCCCGAGGCGACGGAGAGCCGCCCCATGCCGCGACGGTAGCCCAGCGGCGGCGGCAGATGATTGCGAAATCGGGTGCCGGCGAGCGCATCCACGCCACCGAATTGCGCGTCTGAGGTCAAAGAGGGCTGGAGCCGTCGTCATGCGTCCCCCCCGGGGACATCGGAGTGCGGCGGGATCTCCGCCGGGCGCCCAGCAGTCACAGGGCCCGCGAGCCCCGCCGCGGCCACGTGGCGCATGTCTTCTGGTCCAAACGACTGAGTTGGGGTAGTCTCGACGCACTACCGAACATCCCGCTCAGGCCACCAAGCCCAAGGAGGCGCCCGATGATGTCGGCCGTCCGAGCCCTGTTTCTCGCCGCCCTGGCCCTGCTTCTCCCGGGGTCCGCCGCCCAGGCGGAGATCCTGGCGATGCTCAACTACGAGACCAAGCCCGAGCAGCTCGTCAGGAAAGAGGGCCTCGCCATCGTCGATGTGGATCCCGCGTCGGCCACCTTCGGCAAGATGCTGATGGACATCCCGCTGCCGCCGGACCTGGTCGCCCACCACATCTACTTCAACCGCGACAAGAGCAAGGCCTACATCACGGCGCTGGGCAAGAGCCTCCTCCACGTGATGGACCTCACGCGCTTCCCCTATCGCATGAAGGCCGTGCCCGTGCCCGACTGCCAGGTCGGGGAGGACATGGCGTTCTCCGAGGACAACCGGACCTGGTACCTCACCTGCATGGGCTCGAGCACCGTCATCATGGGTGATGCCATGACTGACAAGCCGACGAAGACGATCGCCTCCCCGTCGGGCTCCGCGTTCATCAAGCACCCGCTACGGTGATCGACATGGCCAGGGGCGAGCCCATCGCAAGCGTGGACACGCTGAAGAACCAGGGGCTCAATCCCAACTGCATCGTGCTGCTGCCCCAGCGGCCGTAGCAGGCCGCTCCCGCCTGGGCTCCTGGGGTATGCTCGGCAGCGGGATGAGCATGCCCCAGGAGATCCTCGTGGTGGAGGACGAGCCGGACATCCGGAAGCTGATCGTGCTGCACCTGGAGCGAAGCGGGTTCCGGTGCCGGACGGCCGCCACCGGTCCCGAGGCCCTGCACGCGGCCAGGAGCCGGCCGCCCCATCTGGTCGTCCTTGACCTGCTGCTCCCGGAGATGGACGGGCTCGAGGTGTGCCGCCGCCTCCGCGCCGACCCGGCGACCGGGCGCGTCCCGATCGTCATGTTGACGGCGCGGGCGGACGAGATCGACCGGGTGGTCGGGCTCGAGCTGGGGGCCGATGACTATATCGCGAAGCCCTTCTCGCCCAAGGAGCTGGTGGCCCGGGTCCGCGCGGTGCTGCGTCGGTCGCAGCCCCAGGAGGCCGCACGGGTGCTGGTGGCCGGCAGGGTCCGGCTGGACGCGGGCCGCCACGTGGTGGAGGTCGACGGACATCCGGTGGAGCTGACCCCGAAGGAGTTCGACCTGCTCCAGGCCCTCCTCGCGTCGGCGGGGCGGGTGCTCTCGCGCGAGCATCTGCTGAACGGGGTCTGGGGCTATGCGCGGGCCGACGAGATCGAGTCCCGCACCGTGGACGTCCACGTGAGGCGGCTCCGGGGCAAGCTCGGCGGCGAGGGCCGGCGCATCGTCACCGTCAAGGGCGTCGGCTACCGGCTCGACGCCGACTGAGGGGCGCAATGGTCCCCCGGCTCGTCCGCCTCGCCCGCGGCCGCATCGCCGTGAAGCTCACGCTGACCCTGGTGGGCTTCGTCGCCGTCACCATCGTCGTCGCCGATCTCTACCTGAGCCGGGCGCTTCAGGCCTTCGCGGTGGAGTCGCTGGAGAACCGTCTGGCGATGGCCGCGCGCCTCTTGCACGACGAGGCCCGGGCCGTCGCCGCCGGCCGCGCGGCGCCCGCCATGCGCGCCTTCACGCTGCGGGCGGCGCGCCCCACCGCGGCGCGGGTGACGCTCATCGCCCCGGACGGGGCGGTCCTCGCGGACTCCGAGGTCGCGCCGGGCGACCTGGCGCGGCTGGAGAACCACCGCAACCGGCCGGAGGTTCGCGAGGCCCTCGGCGGGCGCCAGGGGCGCGACCTGCGCACCAGCGCCACGCTCCTGGCGCCCTCGCTCTACGTCGCCATCCCGGTGGGTGAGCCCGGCCGCGTGAGCGCGGTGCTCCGCCTCGCGCTGCCCCTGCCCGAGGTGACCGCCTCCTTCGCCGCGCTGTACCGGATCATGGCCGCCGGGGCGCTCGTCACGCTGGCCGTGGCCGCCGGCATCGGCCTCTTCGTCGCGGGACGGGTCACCCGTCCGGTCGTCGAGATGCAGTCCATCGCCCGGCGGATGGCCGAGGGCGACTCGGCGCTGCGCGCCCCGGTGCGCTCGCCGGATGAGATCGGTGCGCTCGGCCGGGCGCTGAATCGCATGATGGCGGGGCTCACCGAGAGGCTCGAGGCGCTCGAGGCGGAGCGGGCGAAGGTCACGGCCATCCTCGAGGGGATGGTCGAGGGCGTCATGGCGGTGGACGGCC
>MGBV01000139.1 GCA_001788415.1 Candidatus Rokubacteria bacterium GWC2_70_16
CCATCCCCCGTTCGGGAGCAATCTCACCTATCCCGTGGACCGCTACGTGCGGGTGCATCAGACCTCGGGGACCACCGGGGCGCCGCTCCGCTGGCTCGACACCCAGGAGGCGTGGGAGTGGTGGCTCCGCTGCTGGGGCTTCGTGCTTCGGGGCGCCGGCCTCGGCCCGGGCGACCGGATCTTCTTCCCGTTCTCCTTCGGGCTCTTCGTCGGCTTCTGGGCCGGCTTCGAGGGCGCCCGCGCCCTCGGCGCGATGGCCATCCCCGGCGGCGGGCAGGACTCGGCCCAGCGGCTTGCCGCCATGGAGGCGCTCGGCGCCACGGCGATCTGCTGCACGCCCTCCTATGCGCTCCACCTGGCCCAGGTCGCCCGGGAGCGCGGGGTGGACCTCACGCGGCTCGGCGTGCGCACGGCGGTGCACGCGGGGGAGCCGGGCGCTGGCATTCCCAGCGTGCGCGCGCGGCTCGAGGCAGAGTGGGGCAGCCGCGCCTACGACCACGCGGGCATGACGGAGATGGGGGCCTACGGCTTCGAGTGCGAGGCCCAGGCAGGACTGCACGTCAACGAGTCCGAGTTCATCGCCGAGATCATCGATCCCGCCACGGGAGCGCCCGCGCGCGAGGGCGAGCTGGTGCTCTCCAATCTCGGACGGCCGTGCGCGCCCGTGCTCCGCTACCGCACCGGCGACCGGGTGCGCGCCGCGAGTGCGCCGTGCGCATGCGGCAGGACCTTCCTCCGGCTGGAAGGCGGCATCCTCGGCCGCGTGGACGACATGCTGGTCATCCGCGGGGTGAACGTGTTCCCCTCGGCGCTCGAGGGGATCATCCGCCGCTTCCCCGCCGTCGCCGAGTTCATGATCGAGGTCTACGGGCGCGACGAGATGGACGAGGTGCGCCTGCTGCTGGAGGTCGCGGAGGGCGAGTCGCAGCAGGTGGCCGCCGCCGTCCAGGAGGCGCTCCGCGTGGAGCTGGGCATCCGGATCGAGGCGGCGCCGGTGCCGCCCGGGACGCTGCCGCGCTACGAGCTGAAGGCCAAGCGGCTCGTGCGCCGCGCTCCCGCCTGATGACTCTTGCGGATTACCGTTACGCCGGGGGCCGGCAGGCGGGGGCGCGGCCTGGACCTCGCACCCTCGTCACGGCCGATCCGCGGACGGGGTGCAACCGAGAGGGGCGGACGCCGGCTTCGAGAGCCGCTAAGGCACGGGTCCAGGCCGCGCCCCCGCCTGCCGGCCCCGGGCCCACTCGCGTAACCGTATTCGGTAAGACTCAATAGTCACGCGGGGCGCGTGATGGGCGAGGGGGCGCCGGGGAGAGCGTGGACGGCCCTCTGGCTGGCGGTGGCCCTCGTGGGGATCGCCGCGGTGGCCATGGGCTGGGTGCTGACGCGCGGCGTGGAGCAGCGGGTCCTCGCGCTCGACCGGGAAGCCGCCGCGCTCAGGGCCGCTCTCGCGCGCGATCAGGCGTTCCTGGCCATGCTGAGGGATCCGGCCGCCCGGAGCGTGGCCCTCGCGGGGGCCGGGCCGAGCCCGGACGCGCACGCGTGGCTGAGATGGCACCCGGCAGCGGGAGGGCTGCTCGTCGCGACGGCCTTGCCCCCCGTCCCGGCAGGGCGAACGTATCAGCTCTGGGCGATCGGCCGCGGGATTCGGCCCGTGTCTGGCGGAATCTTCAGCGTGGACGCCCAGGGCAGGGGGACGCTGCGGGTGCCGCCGCTGCCGGGTCTCTCGGCGGCGGACGTCTTCTCGGTCACCCTCGAGCGGGCTGGGGGAGCGCCGGCGCCGTCCGGTCCCGCCTACCTCGTCACGGGTCGCTGACGGGGGCCGGCAGGCGGGGGCGCTGCCTGGACCCGTGCTTTAGCGGGTCTCGAAGCCGGCGAGCGCCCCTCTCGGTTGCACCATGTCCGCGGATCGGCGGTGATGAGGGTGCGAGGTCCAGGCAGCGCCCCCGCCTGCCGGCCCCCGGCGTAGCGGTAATCCGCAAGAGTCATCGGGGGCCTCGCAGTCTGGCGGCGTGGAGCACCGCAATCACGGTCATGGAGTCCTTGATCTCCCCGCGCTCGACCATGGCGAGCACCTCACGGAAGGGGAAGGCCCGCCGCTCGATGAACTCCGTGTGGTCCGGCGGCCGCGGTGCGGGTCTGAGCTCCTCGGCCAGGTAGAGGTGGGCCACCTCGCGCAGGATGCTCTTGGAGGTGTGGAAGTCGCAGAGCTTCACGAGGCGGCCGGCCTCGTAGCCGGCCTCCTCGCCGAGCTCGCGCTGGGCCGCCTCCTCCAGCGTCTCCGCACGGTGCTGGCCCCCCGTCGGTATCTCCCAGTAGAAATCGCGCGCCACGTAGCGGTACTGGCCGACGAGGAGCACCGTGTCCCGGTCGAGGAACGGCAGGATGCCCACGCACTCCGCGCACTGGACCACCCCGTAGATCGTGGTGCGTCCGTCGGGGAGCAGGGCGATGTCCTCGCGCACCGTGATCCAGCGGTTCTCGTACACGGACCGCGTCGAGGTCGTTTGCCAGGGCACTCGGGAGGGCGGGCGCGGCGGGTCGGAAGCGGGCGTTCCCGGGACACTCATGGCGACCGCTTCCTTGTACCACGCAGGCGCCGCGGCGACCAGCCGTTGATTGTGCGGCGCCGCGGCGATGGCTATAATCCGGACAGCACTCCCACACCCCGATCCAAGGAGAGCCCCATGCCCCTGCCGCCCCCGGTCGAGACTCTGTGGAACGAGCTGCAGTCCGTGCGCGCCGATGTCCTGAAAGAGGTGGAGGGGCTGTCCCAGGCCCAGGCCGAGTGGCGCCCGGGTGACGCGGACTGGTCGGCCGGCGAGATCATCCATCACCTCATGCTGGCCGAGGTGGGCACCGGCAAGCTCACCTCCAAGCTCCTCAAGGAGGCGGGGGCCGGGGTGGCGCCCTGCCCGGCGGACCTGACGGCGCTCCGCCCGCTGCCCTCGCTGGTCTCGGGCGCCACCGAGGCGCCTCCGGCCACGCGCCCCGAGCGCGGCCATCCCGTCGGGCAGCTCCTGGCGGACTTCACGGCCGCCCGGGAGCGGAGCCGGCAGTCCATCGAGCGGATGGCGGCGGTGGACTTCCGTGGCCTCACCTGGACCCATGCCGCGTTCGGGGAGATGGACCTGTCGCAGTGGTGGCAGCTGCAGGCCTGGCACGACGCCGACCACCTGCAGCAGCTGCGGGCGCTCCGGGCGACGCCGGGGTTCCCTGCGCGCTGAGGGGCGGGAGCCCGGGCATGAAGGTGATCCTGCGTTACCCGAAGCGCGAGGTCGAGATCACCGGCCGGCGCCGCGTGAAGGACCTCCTCCGGGAGCTCGACGTGCTGCCCGAGACGGTGCTCGTCATCCGCGGCGAGGATCTCCTCACGGGCGACGCGGTGGTCGGCGACGAGGACGTCATCGAGCTGCGGCCGGTGATCTCGGGCGGGCGGCGGCGGCCATGAAGTGCCGCAAGTGCGGAGAGGGCGCGGCGCTGGAGCTGCGCCGCCACAACGCCGCCTTCTGCGCGCCCCACTTCACGGAGTTCTTGCGCAAGCAGGTGCGCGAGGCGATCCGCCAGCACCGGATGTTCACGCCGGACGAGACCGTCATGGTCGCCGTGTCCGGCGGCAAGGACTCGCTGGCGCTCTGGGACGTGCTCATCGAGGAGGGGTACCGGACCGTGGGCCTCTATCTCGACCTGGGCATCTTCGACTACTCGCGGGAGTCCAGGGAGAAGTGCGAGGCCTTCGCGGCGGCGCGCGGCCAGCAGCTCCTGGTCGAGAGCGTCGAGTCCGCCATGGGCGCACCGATCCCGGAGGTCCAGAAGGCCACGCGGCGGCCCACCTGCTCGGCCTGCGGGCTCAGCAAGCGCTACCTCATCAACCGGGCGGCCCTGACCCACGGCTTCCCCGTCGTCGCCACCGGCCACAACCTCGACGACGAGGCGGCGACCCTCTTCGGCTCGGTCATGCACTGGCAGACGGAGGCCCTGCCGCGCCAGTCGCCGGCGCTTCCCTCCACGCACCCGAAGCTCGTGCGCCGGGTGAAGCCGCTGTACCGGCTGGCGGAGCGGGAGACCGCGGCCTACGCCTTCCTGCGGCGCATCGACTACATCGTGGAGGAGTGCCCCTTCGCGGAGGGGGCGACCTCGCTCGCCCACAAGGAGGTCCTGAACCGGCTGGAGGCCGCCTCGCCGGGCGCCAAGCACAACTTCCTCTTCGGCTTCCTGGAGCGAGCGCGCCCGGCCTTCGACCGCCCCGAGGCCGTCCGCCTCGCGGAGTGCGCCGCCTGCGGCCAGGTGACGACCGGGGAGGTCTGCGCCTTCTGCAAGCTCGTCGACCAGGTCAAGCGCCGCGTCGCGCCCTGACGCGCACGGGCGGCGCCCCAGCGCAATGACTCATCGGACACGGAGGCTCCCATGCACAACGCGGTGATCGTCGGCGCGGCTCGCTCGGCCGTCGGTCGGAGAAACGGCCGGCTCACCCCCGTGCGGCCGGATGATCTCCTGGCCGATGTCCTCAAGGCGCTCGTGGAGCGCACGAAGATCGATCCCACCGAGGTGGAGGACGTGGTGGTGGGCTGCGTGAGCAAGGTGGGCGAGCAGGGCTTCAACATCGCCCGGAACGCCGCGCTCATCGCCGGCTTCCCCCTGGACGTCTGCGGGACCACGCTCGACCGCATGTGCGGCTCCGGCCAGCAGGCTGCCAACTTCGCCGCCATGGGCGTCATGGCCGGGCAGTACGAGTGCGTCATCGCGGGCGGCGTCGAGCACATGACGCGCGTGCCCATGGGGTCCGACGGCTCGGGACCCGGCGAGGGGCCGCTGTCGCCCCGGCTCCAGGCGCTCTACACCATCATCCCGCAGGGGCTCTCGGCCGAGATGGTGGCCGAGCGCTGGGGCCTCAAGCGTGAGGACCTCGACGACTTCTCCGCCCGGAGCCACGAGAAGGCCGGGCGGGCCATCGCCGAGGGGCGCTTCACGCGGGAGATCGCGCCGCTGACGCTGCCCGACGGGAGCGTGTTCGACACCGACGAGGGCGTGCGCGTGCCGGTGAACCGGGAGAAGATGGCGGCGCTGACCCCGTCGTTCAGGCCGGACGGCGTCGTCACCGCCGCCAACTCCTCGCAGATCTCGGACGGGGCCGCCGCGCTCCTGATCATGTCCGAGGCGCGGGCCAGGGCGCTCGGGCTCACCCCCCGCGCCCGGATCGTGGCTACCGCGCTGGCGGGGGTGGACCCCACCATCATGCTCACGGGGCCCATCCCGGCCACCCAGCGGGTGCTCAGGAAGGCCGGGCTCAAGCTCGAGCAGATGGACCTCTTCGAGATCAACGAGGCCTTCGCCTCCGTGGTGCTGGCCTGGGAGCGGGAGCTCCACCCCGATATGGACCGGGTCAACGTCAACGGCGGGGCCGTCGCCCTCGGGCATCCGCTGGGCTGCTCCGGCGCCCGTCTCATGACGACGCTGCTGCACGAGCTGGAGCGGCGGGGGAAGCGCTTCGGGCTTCAGAGCATGTGCATCGGCTTCGGGCAGGGGATCGGCACGATCATCGAGCGGCTGTAGCAGGCCGCCGATAAAGGCCCATCTGCGTCGTTGGCGCCCTCGGCCGCGCGCTCAACGTACGGGAAGTACGCCTCGCGCGCGGCCGTCGGGCGCCGCCTCGCATCTGGACCTTTCTCGGCGGCCTGCCGCGCAGGTGGCGACACGGGCCCATCTGCGGCGTTGGCGCCCTCGGCGGCACGCTCAACGGGGCTCGCTCACGCTCGCCCGAATCTCCGGATCCGCTCACCTCGCCTCCGGCTCGGCTCGCCAAGCGGAGTACGCCTCGCGTGCGGCCGTCGGGCGCCGCCTTGCATCTGGGCCTTTTTGAGCGGCCTGCGGGAGCCTGCCGCGGCCGGCCGGGCCGCGGGAGGGTCAGGCGTGGCTGGCGTGCTCGGCCAGGATGCTCTGGACGGCCCGGTGGAGCTCCGGCGGGGTCACGGGCTTGAAGAGCACGCTCGTCACGCCCAGCGCCCGGCAGCGCTCCTGATCCTCCGCCTGGAGCCCCCAGCCCGTGATGAAGGCCACGGGCACGTCTCGGTCCCGCGCGCGGATGCGTTGCGCGACCTCCCAGCCGGTCATGCCGGCCATGCCGATATTGGTCAGGACGAGATCGAAGCCGCCGCGCACGAAGACCCGCACGGCCTCGGCGCCGCTCGACACCGGCAGGACGTGATGGCCCGCGTCCCGTAGCATCTCGCCCAGGATGGTGAGCACCTGCGCGTCGTTGTCCACCACGAGGATGCGGCCGCGCCGGCTGCCCACGGCCTCCCCGTCGGCGGCGCGCTCCGACTCGTGCGGTCTCCCGACCGGCAGGGAGATGGTGAAGGTGGTCCCGCGCCCCAGCTGGCTGTCCACGCGCATCTCGCCGCCGTGGCGCTTCACGATCGAGTAGGACACCGAGAGCCCCAGCCCCGTCCCGGCCTCGCCCTTCGTGGTGAAGAAGGGGTCGAAGACCCGTTTCTGCACCGCCTCGGGCATGCCCGTACCGGTGTCGCTGACCGTCAGGACCACCGACTCTCCCCCCTCCACCCGCGTCTGGAGGCTCAGCGTGCCGCCCTTGGGCATGGCGTCGATGGCGTTCAGGATCAGGTTGGTCGCGACCTCGTTCAGCTCCGAGGGGCGGCCCATCACGGCCGGGACCGCGGGCAGGTCCAGCTCGAGCCGGAGGGGCAGGCCGCTCTTGGCCGAGCGCTCCTCCCAGCGCGGCTGGGTGATGGCCACCGCGTCGTGAATCACGTGGTTCAGGTCCAGCGAGACGAAGGGCTCGTCGGGACGCAGCCGCGCGAACTTCTGGATGCGTCGCACCGTCTCGGCCCCCCCGGTGGCCGCGGCCTCGATCACGTCGAGCCCCCGGCGGACGACGTCCAGGTTGGCCGGGTTCTTCCCCATGAGCTGGGCGTAGCCCATGATGGCCTGGAGCAGGTTGTTGAAGTCGTGCGCGATGCCGCCGGCCATCTGCCCCAGCGCGGTGAGCTTCTCCGACTGCAGGAGCTGCGCTTCCAGCTCCCGCTGCGCGGTCGCGTCGTGCACGATGGCGAGCATGCCCTCGAGCTGGCCCTCGCGGCCGGTGAGCGCCGAGAGCGTCACCGCCAGCGTCAGCGCGCTGCCGTCCGCGCGCTTGGACGCCACCTCGAACGCCTTCACGGGCGTCTCGGGGGAGAGCGCGGTGCGGGCGGACCGGTACCGGTCCTGGGGCAGGAGCGCCGTGAGCGGCCGGCCCACCGCCTCCCGGCCCGGCAGGCCGAAGATGCGCTCGGCGGCGGGGTTCCAGCCGACGATCCGCTCCTCGCGGTCCACGGAGATGATCCCGTCCCCGGCCGAGTGGATGAGCTGCTCCAGCGATCGCTTGGTCTCCGTCACCTCGCCATACAGGCGCGAGTTGCGGATGGCCACCGCCAGGTACTCCGAGAGCATCTCGAGGAGCTCGCGCTCGCGCGGATCGATGGGGCGTCCGCCCGGACGGTTGGCTGCCGCCAGGAAGCCGAGCGTGGCGCCGTCGTCGCGGATCTGGCAGCTGACCCCCGCCTCGTCGCGGAGCTCACCGGCCGGGCTCGGTCCGAGATGGATGGTCACCTCGTCGTAGCCGAGGGCGTCGCGGAGCTGCCCGGTGATGGTCGCGGTGAGCTGGGTGAGATCGAGCTGCCCCAGGATGCCCCGGGAGATCTCGCGCAGGATGGACAGCTGCGTCACGCGCAGGGACTGCTCGGCCTGCTCCCGCCGCGCCTCCTCCTCCAGGGTACGGGTCTTGGAGGAGAGCGTGCGCATCTCCTCCACGAGGGTGGTCAGCTGGCTGCGCGTCCCCAGCTCCGTCTGCCGGCGCGCGAGCGCCCGGCGGACCGTGTCCTCGAGGTCCTGCCGGCTGAACGGCTTGATCAGGTACTCGAAGGCTCCGTGCGTCAGGGCGTTCTTGACGGTCTCGAGGGAGGCGTAGGCGGTGATCATCACCACCTCGATGCTCGGGTCCAGGGCCTTGATCCGCCGGAGCAGCTCGATGCCGTCCATCTGCGGCATCTTGATGTCCATGAAGATCAGATCGGGGTGGAAGGTCTTGAGCGTCTGCAGCGCCGCTTCCCCGCTGTCCGCGGTCGCGATGTCGTGCCGCGGCTTGAGGATCATGCGGAGGGACTCCCGCGGCCCCATCTCGTCGTCCACCACGAGGATCCGCGCCCGGTCCGTCATGACGGCACCCCCGGCAGCTCCACCGCGAAGCTCACCTCCGCCCGGCCCTGCTTCGCGTGGAGGCGGCCGCCCTGGGCCTCCACGATGCGCTGGCTGACGCACGGGCCCACGTCGATGAGGTTCTGCTGGACCACCTGGATCGGGTCGAAGATGCGGCCGAGCTCGTCGGGCCGCACATCCGCGGTGCGAGAGGCGACGGTGAGACGCACGCGATCCTCCTTGTCCAGATGGGAGAGCGAGACGGAAACCTTCGCCTCCTGCCCGGGCGTCTTGCGCAGCAGGTACCAGACCAGGTAGGCGAGCGCCTTCTTGAGCATGTCGCGATCGCCCCGGGTGAGGAACGAGCGGCCCTCGCAGGAGAACGTCGCCGAGACGTGCTTCTGGGTGGACTCGTCGAAGAAGGCCAGCAGGCGCGCCTCGGCGCTCGCGGCGGGCGCCGGCTGGGCGCCCAGCTCGGCAAGGCACTCCTCGACGACGATCCGCACGTCCACCGGCTCCAGCTTGTAGTCGCCTTCGTTGACCAGTGCCGCGAGCTTCTCGAACATCTCCACCAGGCGGCGCACGTCGCGGCCCACCACCCCGGCGAAGTGGTGGCGGAACCCCGCGTCGTCGTACCGCTCCTCCAGGAGCTCCATGAAGGTACGGATGGAGACCAGCGGGTTCTTGATCTCGTCGGCGATGCGGGCCACGATCCGCGTCAGGAGCTGGAGCTGCTCGGCCTCGCGCCGCTCGCGGGCCGCCTGCCGTTGCGCGGTGAGGTCCTCGAACACGAGCACCGCCCCGATCGGCGTGGCCCCCTCGCCCATCACGCGATAGGTCGAGACCTCCAGCGGGAGGCTCCGCAGCGCGAGCTGGATCTCCTCGCGTGTCGCCGTGCGCCCGCGGGTGAGCGTCTCGAACAGCAGGTCGCCCAGCGGCGTGGGGAGCTGGCGCAGGTCGCGGTGGAGGACGTCCCGGGCCGACACGCCCAGGATCTCCTCGGCCCGGCGGTTCATGATGACGACGCGCTCGTCGGGGCCGATGGTGATCACGCCGTTCGCCATGTGGGCGAGGATGCGCTCGTTGAGCTGCTTCTCGTACCGCAGCAGGTGATGGGTGCGGATGTCGCTGATGGCCGTGCCCAGGTGGGTGGCCAGATCGAAGAGGATCTCGGCCTCGCGGCGGCTGTAGGCCCCCCCGGTGATCCGCTGCCCGAGCGTCAGGATGGCCACGAGCTCGCCGTGGGAGATCAGGGGAATGGCCACGACGGCCTGGAGCAGCGCCAGCTCCCGGGCCATGTCGCGCGCTCCGGGATCGGCTGCGCGCGCCTGCGCCTCGTCGATGTGGATCAGCCGGCCCTCGGCGGCGAGCCACAGGGGCAACCCCGCATCGGGGCGCAGGCTCACCGACTCCACCACGTGGGGCGCCAGCCCGCGGAAGGCGGCGATGCCGTACTGCTGGCCGGCCGCGTCGGCGACGAGGATGGCGCTCCGGCTCGGCCGGGCCAGCTCGGCCACCGCGTCCAGGAACAGGTCCAGGACCCGGCCCAGGTCGAAGCCCGCCGAGAGCGCCTTGGCCAATTCCCTGACCATGCGGCCGAGCATGTCCAAGGGCACATCGAGGGCCGGCGATTCGACGGCGACGCCGAGGGCCTCGACCGGGTTGCGCAGGGTGCGCAGGGCGGAGACCTCCTGCGTGAGCTGCAGCTTGCCCTCCGCCTGCCGGAGCACCCCCTGCAGCTGCCGCGAGGTGAAGGGCTGGAGCAGGACGAAGTCGGCGTCCTCAGCCAGGGCCTCGTCCTCGGGGCTGCCTGCGTCCGCCGGGAGCACGCACACCACCACCGCCGCCGGGCACAGCTGCCGCGCCCGCTCGAGGAACCCGCCGAGGTCGCGCATGGGGACGGCCGCTTCCTTGACGATCAGCTCCACCTCGGTGAAGCGGAGCTTCTTGAGGGCGTCCTCGTCCGACGAGGCGGTGAACACCGAGCAGCCCTCCAGGCTGCGGACGAGCCGGTCCCGGAGGGCCTCGTCAGTGGCCACGACCAGGGCCGTCCTCATGCGCTCACCCTGGCGGCCTGTTCGGTGATGACGGGGAACTCCACGGTGAAGGTGCTCCCCGACCGCTCGGTGTTGTTGCGGGCGCGCAGCCTCGCCCGGTGGGCGTCGGCGATGCTGCTGCAGATCGCCAGGCCGAGGCCGGAGCCGCGCGCCTTGGTGGTGACGAAGGGGTTGAAGATCCGGGGCAGGAGGTCTTCCGGGATGCCCGGCCCGGTGTCCGACACCTCGACGATGAGGGTAATCCCCCTCGCCTCTGTCAGGTCTGCCACCCTCACCGAGAGCTCGCCGCCGCCGTTCATGGCCTCGATGGCATTTAAGCACAAGTTATGGAAAAGCTGCTGCAACTGAGACGCGTTGCCCAGCACCGGCCGGGGGGTTCCGTCGGCCACGTGACGCAGGCGGATCTGCCTGGCCTGGATCTGGGGCTCCAGCAGCTCCAGGGTGGCCCGCACCGGGGCCGAGACGTCCACCGGCTCCATCGGCTGGGAGGCGGCCGAGGCGAGCGTCCGGA